>CAZZNX010000057.1:10950-22273 GCA_964655795.1 uncultured Leifsonia sp.
CCCGAAGGCCCCGCGCGCCCGCAAGAGCACGCCGAAGCCACCCACGCAGAATCCGGAAGCCTGATGACCGAGCAGCAGAACACCCCAGCCCTCCCCGTTCAACTGCGCAGGAGCGAGCACGGCCAGGCGGCCACCGTGAGCTTCTACGAGCAGGTCGGCGGACGCGCGACCTTCGAGAAACTCGTGACCGAGTTCTACCGCGGCGTCGCCGACGACCCCGTGTTGAAGCCGATGTACCCGGAGGACGACCTCGGCCCGGCCGCCGAGCGCCTGACGATGTTCCTCGAGCAGTACTGGGGCGGCCCGGGAACCTACGGCGAGCAGCGCGGGCACCCGCGGCTGCGGATGCGCCACGGTGCGTTCAAGGTCAACCCGGATGCCCGCGACCGCTGGTTGGCGCACATGCGCACCGCCGTCGACACGCTCGACCTCTCGCCGCTGCACGAGGCCACGCTGTGGGACTACCTGCAGCGTGCGGCGCACTCGCTCGTCAATACCTTCGAGGAATAGGCCTTCGAGGACTGATCCGCCCACCGGCGTTGTCCCCATTGCGGTGGCATCCGCCAGGGCGTAGCTTGACCGGCGGCATGTGTTTCGCGCACCGACCGCCCGACCGCCCCGCATGCCGAGCGCGCCGGACGAACCCGAGCGTGCAGGAGTGGCATCGTGGCTGCAGAATTCCGTGGAACCGTCGGCATTGACATCCGAGATTCCGAACCCGACTGGACACCGTTCGAACCGACGAAGGCTCCACCCGGCGCACCGAATGTGGTTTACATCGTCCTCGACGACGTCGGCTTCTCGGCGATGTCCTGCTACGGGGGCCCGATCGACACACCTAACATCGACAGCGTCGCCGCCGAGGGGGTTCGCTACACGCAGTGGCACACGACCGCGCTCTGCTCGCCGACGCGTTCGTGTCTACTCACCGGCCGCAACCACACCCGCAACAGCATGGCCTGCATCACCGAGGCGGCGATCGGCTTCCCCAATGCGAGCGGAACCATCCCGCCTGCGAACGGGATGATCTCCGAGATCCTCGGCGAGGCCGGCTGGAACACCTACATCGTCGGAAAGTGGCATCTCTGCCCCGATGACGAGATGAACGTCGCATCGACCAGGCGGAACTGGCCGAGCGGGCGCGGCTTCGAGCGGTTCTACGGCTTCCTCGGCGCCGAGACGAACCAGTGGTATCCGGAGATCGTCTACGACAACCACCCCGTCGATCAGCCGTCAACGCCAGAGGAGGGCTACCACTTCTCCGAGGACATCACCGACAGGGCCATCGGATTCATCCGGGACGCCAAGGCGATCGCCCCGGAGAAGCCGTTCTTCCTCTACTACGCACCCGGCGCGGCGCACGCCCCGCACCACGCACCGAAGGAGTGGGCCGACCGCTACGCAGGCCGCTTCGACATGGGCTACGAGGCCATGCGCGCGGAGACACTCGCCCGGCAGAAGTCCCTCGGCCTGGTTCCCGCAGACACCGAGCTCCCCGCCATGAACCCGATCGGCACGCCGGCGACCAGGACCGGTCCAGACGGCGCCCCGTTCCCCGTGATGGACGAGACGCGCAGCTGGGACTCGCTCTCTGCTGAGGAGAAGCGCCTGTTCAGCCGAATGGCGGAGGTGTACGCCGGTTTCCTCTCGCACGCCGACCACCAGATCGGCCGCCTGCTCGCTGAGATCGACGACCTCGGCGAACGCGACAACACCATCATCGTTGTCGTCTCCGACAACGGTGCCAGCGGCGAGGGCGGGCCGAACGGCTCGGTCAACGAGATGAAGTTCGTCAACGGCATCCCGGACGACATGGCGGCCAACCTCGCTCTGCTCGACGAACTCGGCGGGCCACGGACGTACAACCACTACCCGAACGGCTGGGCGATGGCGTTCAACACCCCGTTCAAGATGTGGAAGCGCTACGAGTTCAACGGCGGAACGGCCGACCCGTGCATCATCTCCTGGCCGGCGGGCTCCACTGCCCGTGGCGAGATCCGGGAGCAGTACCACCACGCGGTCGACCTCGTGCCGACGATCCTCGATGCCCTGGGCGTCGAGGCTCCGACGCACATCAAGGGGCACGAGCAGAGCTCATTCGACGGCGTCAGCATGCGTTACTCGCTCGACGACGGCGCGGCTCCGACGCAGCGCCGAACGCAGTTCTATTCGATGCTCGGGTCCAGGGCGCTCTGGCACGACGGCTGGAAGGCGATCACGAACCATCCGACACTGAGCGGGTGGAGCCACTTCAACGACGACGAGTGGGAGCTGTACCACACCGACGTCGACAGGGCCGAGCTGCACAACCTGGCCGCAGAGCACCCGGAGAAGGTGCGAGAGCTGGTGAACCTGTGGTTCGCCGAAGCCGGTCGCAATCAGGCGTTCCCGCTCGACGACCGTTCGGCGTTCGAGATCTTCATGACACCGCGGCCGCTGCTCGCGGGGCCGCGCGACCGGTACGTGTACTTCCCGGGGATGTCGGAGGTTCCGGAGTCGCAATCGGCGAACATCCGCAATCGTTCCTTCGTTCTCGGTGCCCTGGTCGACCTGCCGCAGCCCGGTGCGGCGGGAGTGCTGTTCGCTCACGGATCCGAGTTCGGCGGCCACGCCCTCTACATCAGGGACAACCGCCTCCACTATGTGAACAATTTCGTCGGCTTGTTCGAACAGCGGGTCGACGCCGACGAAGACCTGCCGATCGGCGAGAATCTGATCCTCTCGGCATCCTTCGACAAGGACGGCGAGGATGCACCAGGGGTCGCAACCGGGATGCTGACGCTGTTCCATGGCGACCGGGCCGTCGGCTCGAAGCGGATCAAGACGCAGGCGGGCAAGTACTCGATCGCCGGCGAGGGGCTCGCCGTCGGCCGGGACAGCGGCGCCCCGGTCACGGCGGACTATCCGGGGACGGCGCCGTGGACGTTCACCGGTGGAACGCTGCACCGTCTGCGTGTCGATGTCAGCGGCGAGCCATACCTCGATCTGGAGCGCGAGGCTCAGGCGATGTTGATGCGCGAGTAGTCACGTCTGGAGCGCTCTCAGCACTACGGTGGGAACACACACCGTGACGAAGGAGCCACAGCGATGCAACAGACCATCGACGCCATCATCATCGGAGCCGGACTCTCCGGCCTCGTCGCAGCCGCAGAACTCGTTGAGGCCGGCAAACGGGTGCTGATCGTCGAGCAGGAGCCGGAGGCCAGTCTCGGTGGGCAGGCATGGTGGAGCTTCGGCGGGCTGTTCCTCATCGACTCCCCCGAACAGCGCCGGATGGGCGTCAAGGACACGCAGGAACTCGCGCGACAGGACTGGTTCGGCAGTGCCGGCTTCGACCGCGATGAGGACCTGTGGCCGCGACGCTGGGCCGAGGCGTACCTGGACTTCGCGGCGCGGGAGAAGCGGGACTGGCTGCACGCCAAGGGCGTGCGCTTCTTCCCCGTCGTCGGCTGGGCGGAGCGCGGCAGCGGCACGGCGACTGGCCATGGCAACTCGGTCCCACGTTTCCACATCACCTGGGGCACCGGCCCCGGCGTCCTGGAGCCCTTCATCGCCAGGGTGCGCGATGGCGTGCAGGCCGGCCTCGTCACCGCCAAGCACCGCCACCAGGTCGATGAACTGATCGTCGAGGACGGGGCCGTCGTCGGTGTCAGGGGCAGTGTTCTGGCGCCCAGCAGCGCCGCACGCGGTGAGGCCAGCAGCCGCGACGTCATCGGTGACTTCGAGTTCCGCGCGCCGGCCGTGATCGTCGCATCCGGCGGCATCGGCGGCAACCATGACCTCGTGCGCAAGCAGTGGCCCGCGCGCCTCGGCACCCCGCCGACCGAGATGCTGAGCGGGGTTCCCGCCCACGTCGATGGGCGGATGCTCGGCATCGCGGAGGCGGCCGGCGCGCGGCTGATCAACGGCGACAGGATGTGGCACTACGTCGAGGGCATCCAGAACTGGGACCCGGTGTGGAATCTGCACGGCATCCGCATTCTCCCCGGGCCGTCATCGCTCTGGTTCGACGCAACGGGCAAGCGCCTGCCGGTGCCGCTGTTCCCCGGATTCGACACACTCGGAACCCTCGAACACCTCCGGACGACCGGTCACGACCACAGCTGGTTCGTGCTCACCCAGAAGATCATCGAGAAGGAGTTCGCACTCTCCGGCAGCGAGCAGAACCCCGATCTGACGGGGAAGGACGTGAAGCTGCTCGCCAAGCGCGTCACGCCCGGCGCTCCGGGACCGGTTGAGGCGTTCAAGCGCAACGGCGCGGACTTCGTCGTCGCGGACACCCTCGACGAGTTGCTCGCCGGAATGCAGGCGCTCTCCCCCGAGGTGCCGATCGACGCGGTGGCCGTGCGGGCAGAGGTCGAGGCTCGCGACCGCGAGATCGACAACGACTTCAGCAAGGACCTGCAGGTGGTCGCCCTCCGCGGTGCGCGGAACTACCGCGGCGACAAGTTGATCCGCGTGGCCAGTCCGCACAAGATCCTCGACCCCAAGGCCGGGCCGCTGATCGCCGTGAAGCTGCACATCCTCACTCGCAAGAGCCTCGGCGGCATCCAGACGAACCTGGACTCGCAGGCCCTCGACGCCGAGGGCACGCCCATCACCGGGCTGTACGCGGTCGGCGAGGCCAGCGGCTTCGGCGGTGGCGGCGTGCACGGCTACCGCTCGCTCGAAGGCACCTTCCTCGGGGGCTGCCTGTTCAGCGGGCGTCAGGCCGGCCGGGCGGTCGCCTCACTCTGACGGTCAGGTCGGGCTAACGGGCCAGGCGGGCTAACGGGTCAGGGCGCGGCGGGGGCCGGCGGCGTCTCGTGCAGGCGTCGTTCGGCCTTCCGCTGCACCCTGGCGGCCTTGAGCTCGCCGTCTTCTTCCTTCATGAGCTGCTTGGTCTCGTCGAGGTCGCCGATCACCGGGCGCCACCACCAGGCGGCAGGGTTCGAGTCGATGAGCATCGCCCGCACGAGCAGCGACAGCGGGATCGCCAGGATGGCGCCGATCGGGCCGATCAGCAGCGCCCAGAAGAGCACGGAGAAGAACGTGATCGACTGGCTGAGTGACACGGCACCACCGACGACGCGGGGCTGGATGACGGACTGGATGATCCCGTTGATCACCCCATAGACGATGAGAACGGCGATGACCATCGGCCAGCCGCCCGTGAGCAGCGCGAAGACGAGCGGCGGGATGATCGCGATGAAGTAGCCGATGTTGGGGATGAAGCTGCAGAGGAACGAGAGCATGCCCCAGAGCGCGGCACCGGGAATGCCGAGCAGGGCCAGTGCCGCCCAGTTGACGAGCCCCTGAGCGGCTCCGAGTATGGTCGTGACGACCATGTACCGGCGCACGCCGCTCGCATAGGTGTTCATCGATTTGACCACGAGCGGCTTGCTCGTGCCGAGCTGCTTGAACAGCGTCGGGATGAAGGCGGCATCCATGGCCATCAGGATCAGCATCGTCAGCACGATGACGACGGAGGTGGTGAGCCCGGCGACGCTGCCGAGGATGTCTGTGAAGAAGCTCACCAGTCTCGTCGGGTCGAAACCGGCGATGAAGTCGTTGATCTGCTCCGGGCCGAAGCCGAGCGAGCTGAGCGCACCGGCGAGCGAGGCACCGAAGGAGGCCAGCTGCGGGCCGTACTGCGGCAGCAGGGCGGCGAACTGCCCCAGGGCGAGGAAGAAGGCCCAGCCGAAGCCGCCGAGCAGCACGACGACCGCGGTGATCACCGAGCCCGTCGCGATCCCGCGCGGAACCCCACGCTGCTCGAGGGTCGTACGCAGCGGGTGGACGCAGATGGTGAGCACGAGCGCGAAGAAGACCGGGGCGAAGATCGATTGCATGCCGGCGATGCCGAAGGCCGCAAGCGTCGCCCCGCCCAGCGCAATCATCAGGAATGCGTTGCGGTGCGGGGGTTCAGCCAGCTCGGCCTCCCGCTCCGGCGCGTAGGATTCGACGACCTTCGGCGTCTTCGTGCGCGTCCACCACATGGCGGCCCCCATCCCTCTGATTTTTGACAGTGTTCACTGTACCGAGATCAGAGTGGGCGGTTGTGCACTACGAGCGCAGGCTCCACGGCTTGCGGCGTACGAGCACGTGGCCGCGGCTCGTCGAGAGCCGTGTCCATGGCCCCGTCTCAAAGATCTGCACCGGCTCGTCCGCGGACAGGAAGCCGAGACTGAATGCGGCGAAGGCGGCTCCGGCCGGGACGTGCTCGAGCGATTCGATCGGGCGCCCCCACACCTCGGTGCGCACGCGCTGCACGATCTGCTCCCCGACACCGGAGGGAACCGCGGCGGCGACCTCATCGATGCCGGCCCTCGCGACTCGCTCGAGCGTTGCGGCATCCGCCGGATCCTGAGGGACCCAGCCCCCCTTGGGCGGCGAGATCCCCGCCCACGTCACCGTGCTCACCTGGTGTGGCAATGAGAGGGTGACCGGGCCGCTGTCTGCGCTCCCCTGCGCCGCCGCGACGGCCTCCGCACGCGCCAGCCGCTCCAGCAGGGAACGCGCGGGCACGACGGCGTCGAAGTCGGGTGTCCCGGCCAGCGCGAAGGTGCGCAGCCCCAACACGGTCGGGCTCTCGTCGAGGATCCCGCGCGGATAGAAGATGGCGGTGTACGCGGCAAGGACACCTCCGGCGGCGATCAGCCGGACCGACCCGTCTTCGACGCGCCCGGCACGGGACAGATACGTTTGCATGTCGCCGACGGCATAGCGGTCGACGAGGGAAAAGGAGTCAGACATCTCCTGTCTAAACTACATAACAGACGCGAGGTATTCCTCCCGCACCGACCCCCACTCCGGGCGCATCACGATGGAGGACGCATGATCGGACCAATCGAAGGTCTTCTCAGCACACTCGACCTCACCGACACCGGTGCACGCACGAGCGAAGACATCTTCACCGGTCCGTCGCAATGGATGCCGCTCGGCCGTGTCTTCGGCGGCCAGGTGCTCGCACAGTCCGTCACCGCGGCGATGCGCACGGTTCCCGATGAGCGAATCGTGCACTCGATGCACGGATACTTCCTGCGGCCCGGCGATGTGAACCTGCCGATCACCTTCTCGGTCGACCGCATCCACGACGGCCGTTCCTTCTCCACCCGGCGCACGCAGGCCTACCAGGACGGCGTTCCGATCCTGTCGATGATCGCCTCCTTCCAGGACGGCGACTCCGGCCTCCACCACCAGATCGAAATGCCGGATGACATGCCGGAGCCGGAGAGCCTGCCGACGACCGCCGAGGTGCTCGCCCACGTCGATCACGATGCGGCACGGTACTGGTCGGCCGAGCGCGCCTTCGACATGCGCCACATCCCCTCCTCGATCTACCTCACGGTCGATGGGGAGCGCACGGCGCACCAGGCCGTGTGGATGAAGGCCGTCGGGCAGCTTCCCGACGACCCGAATCTGCACCGCGCCGCGCTGGCGTACGCCAGCGACTACTCGATTCTCGAGCCCGTGATGCGCGCGCACGGCGTCGCATGGGCGAAGCCGGGGCTCAAGATCGCCAGCCTCGACCACGCGATGTGGTGGCACCGCTTCGGGCGCGTCGACGAGTGGATGCTCTACGTGCAGGACTCGCCGAGTGCCGCAGGCGGGCGCGGTCTCTCTCGGGGCAGCATCTTCTCGCGCAGCGGTGTGTTGCTGGCGTCCGTGGCTCAAGAGGGCATGATCCGGGTGCCGGAAAGCTCCTAGCGGGCCATTCAAATCAGAGGCTAGTCTCGTTCTCACGTGATCCATCACTCAACGAAGAGGGTGCGCATGAACGAGGCGAATGACATCAGCAGACGCACAGTCGTGCGGCTCGGCGGTGCGGGGGTTGCGGTCGCAACGCTCGCCCTCGCCGGATGTTCGCCGGCCGACGGCGGCTCCGGCGGTTCGGGAACCGACTCCGGAACGGGCTCCGGCACGCCGGAGACGCCGGGCGGCTCCAGCACGGCTCCCCCGCCGAGCGGCACGGAGATCGCGAAGCTCAGTGCCGTCCCGGTCGGCGACAGCATCGGCGTCGTCGTGGGTGGCGCGAGCCTGCTCATCGCGCAACCGACCGCCGGCGATGTCGTGGCGTTCAGCGCCATCTGCTCGCATCAGCAGTGCATCGTCGCGCCGGCGCAGACCGAGTTCCACTGCCCATGCCACGGCTCCCGCTATGACGCGGCGACCGGCGACGTGCTCCAGGGGCCGGCACTCAAACCGCTGACCCCGGTTCCCGTCAGCGTCGACGGCGACTCGATCGTGGCAAGCTGAGCCGGCCGCGCTCATGGACGCGGCGGTGGATTACGAGGTCAACGGCCTGCCGCTGCACGTGCTCATCGTGCACGTCGTCGTCGTGCTCGTTCCCGTCGTCGCCGTCACCGTGCTCCTCGCCGCCTGTTGGCCGGCCGCGCGGCGGTGGCTCGGCGTCATCCCCCCGCTGGGCGCGCTCGCACTGCTCGGGCTCGTGCCGATCACGACCGCTGCGGGCGAGTGGCTGCAGGCGCGAGTCGGTGAGGCACCGCTGATCCAGACCCACGCCGCTCTCGGCGTGACCCTCTACCCCTGGGTGATCGCGCTGGCCGTCGTGGCGGTGGCGCAGTGGCTGTGGTTCCGCCTCGGGGCACCGCGCACGGCGCCGACGGCGCGGGTGCTGCGCCGGGTTGTCGGCGTGGTGTTCATCGTCGCGGCGCTCATCGTCGCGACAGGGTCGATCGTGACGGTCGTCCGGATCGGCGAGTCGGGCGCGCGCGCCGTCTGGGACGGTTCGTTCAGCGATGTACCGCTGCGCGGCTGAGAACCGGATGCCGCGCTGCCCGAAGGCTCAGCGAGAGGTGTGGATCAGCGGCGTTTACTGAACATCACGGGCGCGTCGAGGTACGGCGTCCACGCGGCGCGCTCTTCGGCGTTGATGCGGCGTGGCCGCTCGGTCACGGCATCCACGAGCACGATGGTCGTCGCCGCACGGGTGAACAGTGTCGCCTCCCGGGAACCGGCAGGTGACCAGACCTCGTAGCAGACCTCGAGGCTCGCCCCACCGATGTGGCCGATCCAGAGCTGCACGTCGAGCGGTTGGCGGAGGTACGGGATGGCAACGAGATACTCGACCTCCTGCCTGGCGATCAGCGTGAGCGTCGAGGCTCCCGGCCGACCGTCGAGCACAGCGGTGCTGGCCCCGACGGCGCTGGGGTGCGCGTCGTCGTTCGACCAGAACGCCTCGATGCGCGCCTCTTCCAGCAGGCGCAGCATCTCGGCGTTGTTGACGTGCCCGTAGGCGTCGAGGTCCGACCAGCGCAGCCGCGTCGGAACGTGCAGTCTCATCGGAACCCCGACCCCTGGGCGCGCGTCAGTCGCGCGTCAGCTTGCGGTAGGTGGAACGGTGCGGCTTGGCCGCATCCGCGCCGAGGCGCTCGATCTTGTTCGCCTCGTAGGACTCGAAGTTGCCTTCGAACCAGTACCAGTTCGCCGGGTCTTCCTCGGTACCCTCGTAGGCCAGGATGTGCGTGGCCGTGCGGTCGAGGAACCACCGGTCGTGGGTGATGACCACGGCGCAGCCGGGGAACTCGAGCAGGGCGTTCTCGAGGCTGCCGAGGGTTTCGACATCGAGGTCGTTCGTCGGCTCATCGAGGAGCAGCAGGTTGCCGCCCTGCTTGAGCGTGAGTGCGAGGTTCAGGCGGTTGCGCTCACCACCGGAGAGCACACCGGCCTTCTTCTGCTGGTCGGGTCCCTTGAATCCGAACTGCGAGACGTAGGCGCGCGAGGGGATCTCGGTCTTTCCGACGACGATGTAGTCGAGGCCGTCCGAGACGACCTCCCACAGGTTCTTGTTCGGGTCGATGCCGCCGCGGCTCTGGTCGACGTAGGAGATGTCGACCGTCTCGCCGATCTTCAGGTCTCCGCTGTCCAGCGGCTCCAGACCGACGATCGTCTTGAACAGCGTCGTCTTGCCGACGCCGTTCGGGCCGATGATGCCGACGATGCCGTTACGGGGCAGGGTGAAGGTGAGGTTGTCGATGAGGATCCGCTCGCCGAAGCCCTTCTTCAGGTTCTTGGCGTCGATCACCTGTGAACCGAGGCGCGGGCCAACGGGGATCACGATCTCTTCGAAGTCGAGCTTCCTGGTGCGCTCGGCCTCGTTCATCATCTCTTCGTACCGGGCGAGACGGGCCTTGGATTTGGTCTGACGACCCTTGGCGTTCGAGCGAACCCAGTCGAGCTCCTCCGAGAGGCGCTTGGAGAGCTTGGCGTCCTTCTTGCCCTGCACCTCCAGGCGAGCCTGCTTCTTCTCGAGGTAGGTCGAGTAGTTGCCCTCGTAGGGGTAGAGGCGGCCGCGGTCGACCTCGGCGATCCACTCGGCGACGTGGTCGAGGAAGTACCGGTCGTGGGTCACGGCCAGGACGGCACCGTGGTACTGGCTGAGGTGCTGCTCGAGCCAGAGAACGCTCTCGGCGTCGAGGTGGTTGGTGGGCTCGTCGAGCAGCAGCAGGTCTGGCTTCTGCAGCAGCAGTTTGCAGAGTGCGACGCGGCGCTTCTCACCACCGGACAGGTGGGTGACGAGCTCATCGGCCGGCGGGCAGCGCAGTGCGTCCATGGCCTGCTCCAGCTGGGAGTCGAGGTCCCAGGCGTCAGCGTGGTCGATCTCCTCCTGCAGCACGCCCATCTCGGCGAGCAGGCTGTCGAAGTCGGCATCCGGCTCGGCCATCGCGAGCGAGATCTCGTTGAAGCGGTCGAGCTTCGCCTTGATCGGGCCGACGCCCTCCTGCACGTTCTCGAGAACCGTCTTGGTCTCGTCGAGAACGGGCTCCTGCATCAGGATGCCGACCGTGAAGCCGGGCGTGAGCTTGGCCTCTCCGTTGCTCGGCGTGTCAAGACCGGCCATGATCTTGAGAATCGTGGACTTTCCGGCACCGTTCGGGCCGACGACGCCGATCTTGGCACCGGGCAGGAACGACATTGTGACGTCATCGAGAATGAGCTTGTCGCCCACCGCCTTGCGGGCGCGAACCATGGAGTAGATGTATTCAGCCATATTGTTACCAGTCTATCGGCCGGGTGGCGCCGATGAGGCAGCTTCCCGTTGCGAGGATCGGGGTGACGATGCTGTGGTAGCCGCCGCTGGCCGGGCCGTACTGGCCGATCAGGCACTCCCCGTTGAACCGCACCGACCACTGCACGGAGTCCGCGGCGAGGTCGACGGAGGTGCGGTCGAAGCCGACCTCCATGTCTGCCTTGGCGAATCCGGCGGCCACGAGCGCGTTGATGAAGGCCTCGCCACCGGCATCCGGTGCGGCTGCCAGCACCGACTGGGCGATGGCGTCGAAATAGGGGAGGTTATCGGCCGCGGTGCCGTCCGGCTGCA
>CAZZNX010000058.1:0-21995 GCA_964655795.1 uncultured Leifsonia sp.
TGGCCTCCGGCACCTCGTCGAGCGCCGTGCCATCGGTGAGCAGATCGGCGAGGATCCGCTGCACCATGCGGGAGGTCCAGCCGGGGCCGAGCATGCGCCGCGACACGATGCGGTCGATGAGTTCCGCCGGCCCGCCGAGGGCGGCGATGCGCAGATCGGGCCCGTGCGACTTCGAGAAGCTGCGCACGTGCAGCACCTGCGCCGGAATCCACTGGCCGAGGCTCACCGCCGGCGCCGTGCTGATGGCGCCGGAGTGGTCGTCCTCGATCACCATCACCCTGGCACCGTTGCGGGAGGCTGTGATCAGCCTGGCCAGCTCGCGCGCCCGGTCGACGGGCATCGATGCTCCGGTCGGGTTCTGCGCCCGCGGCTGCAGCACCACCGCCGACGGGCTCTGCAGCAGCGCGGCGGCGAGCGAGCTCGGCACGATGCCGTTCTCATCGATCGCGACCGGAACGACCGTGGCGCCGAGGGCGCTCACCAGGTCGAAGAAGGCCGGGAATCCAGGGTTCTCGAGCACCACCTTGTCGCCGAAGCGCACGACGGCCTCGAGGCTGCGCGAGACGGCGTCGAGGGCGCCGTCCACAACGGTGAGCGATTCGGCGCGGTACGGCCAGCTCTCGTCGAGCACCCGGCCGAGCGCGGGAATCACCGGCAGCTCGTGGTAGCTCGCGGTCTCGGCGTGCACCGAGACACGGGAGAGCGCGGGCCCGAGCGTGGGCAGCAGCAGCGGGTCTGGCGTTCCGCGCGAGAGGTCGAGGTGGGCGGCATCCGGGGCCATCTCCGCACCGGCGGCCAGGCCGAGCATGCGCGGCGGCAACCAGGACCGCGGATGCTGCCGCACGAAGCTTCCCGCCCGACCGCGGGATTCGATCAACCCGGCCTGGCTGAGCGCCTGCCAGGCGTGGCTGACCGTCGCGGGGCTCACGCCCAGCTCCGCGCCGAGTTCACGGACCGTCGGCAGCCGGTCACCGGGCGCGAGTTCGCCGCTCGTGATGTGCCTGGCGATGGCCGCGGCGATGCCGCGCGGCGAAGAATCGCCGATCAGTTTCCAGATCTCATTCACGAAACTCTTGCCTCCCGGAGCTTTCGGCAACATGATGATTAACGCGTGTGTCACACAGTGAAACAAAAGAGAAATGTTTACGCCGAACAATAACAGAACGAGCAACGGCGCTCGGTTCGGCTCAACCGCTCGGCGTTGGTGACTCACACGATTTGCCACCGCCGGCACCCCGCAGTGCGAAACGCACCGCGGCTCAAACCCAGTTTGATCAGGCGCAGTGGAGGCAAACATGACGGCAAACACGAGGACCGGCGACACCCCCAACATCGTTCGAGCAGCGCTCACGCAGACCACCTGGACCGGCGACAAAGAATCGATGCTCGACAAGCACGAGCAGTTCGCCCGCACCGCCAAGGAGCAGGGCGCCCAGGTCATCTGCTTCCAGGAGCTCTTCTACGGCCCGTACTTCGGCATCACGGAGGACGCCAAGTACTACGACTACGCAGAGCCGGCCGACGGCCCGATCGTGCAGCGCTTCGCGGCGCTCGCCAAGGAGCTCGGCATGGTGATGATCCTGCCGATCTACGAGGAGGACCAGCCGGGTGTGTACTACAACACCGCCGTCGTCGTCGATGCCGACGGCACGATCCTCGGTCAGTACCGCAAGCACCACATCCCCCACCTCGACAAGTTCTGGGAGAAGTTCTACTTCCGTCCCGGCAACATGGGCTACCCCGTCTTCGACACCGCCGTCGGGCCGATCGGCGTCTACATCTGCTACGACCGGCACTTCCCTGAAGGCTGGCGCGAACTCGCCCTGAACGGCGCCCAGATCGTGTTCAACCCGAACGCCACCAAGCCGGGCCTCTCCAACCGACTGTGGGAGATCGAGCAGGCGGCGGCTGCGGCGGCCAACGGCATGTTCGTCGTCGCATCCAACCGCGTCGGCCGTGAGGACAACGAGTACGGCGACCTCGCCGTCACCTTCTACGGCCGGAGCCAGGTGCTCGACCCGCGCGGCAACTGGGTCGGCGAGCTCGGCTCCGACACCGACGAGGAGGTGCTCGTGCGCGACCTCGACATGAGCCTGATCCGCCAGGTGCGCAACGACTGGCAGTTCTTCCGTGACCGCCGCCCCGAGTCCTACACTTCGATCCCCAAGCCGTAACCGCCAGACCGCACCAGGAGGATGACATGGCAACGACTCTCATCACCGGCGGCACTGTGGTCACATCCACGGGCAGGGCGGATGCCGATGTGCTCGTCGACGGCGAACGCATCGTCGCGGTGCTCCAGCGCGGCAGCGTGCTGCTCGGCACCGATCTGACCGCCGGCGTCGACCACGTGATCGACGCCACCGGCAAGTACGTGATTCCCGGCGGCATCGACGCGCACACCCACATGTCGCTGCCGTTCGGCGGCACCGCGGCATCCGACACCTTCGAGACGGGGACCAGGGCGGCCGCCTGGGGCGGCACGACGACGATCATCGACTTCGCCGTGCAGAGCCACGGCCAGAAGGTGCAGGACGGCCTCGCCACCTGGCACGGCATGGCGGCCGGCCAGTGCGCGATCGACTACGCCTTCCACCAGATCATCGGCGACGTGAACCCCGACTCGCTGGCGGCCCTCCGCGGGCTTCCCGACGAGGGCATCTCCAGCTACAAGATGTTCATGGCCTACCCGGGCGTCTTCTACAGCGATGACGCCCAGATCCTGCGGGCGATGCAGGTCGCGGCCGACACCGGCATGATGACGATGATGCACGCCGAGAACGGCCCGGCCATCGACGTGCTCGTCGAGCAGCTCCTCGCGCAGGGCAAGAGCGACCCGTACTACCACGGGGTCGCACGCGCCTGGCAGATGGAGGAGGAGGCGACGCACCGCGCGATCATGCTCGCCAACCTCACCGGCGCGCCGCTCTACGTCGTGCACGTCAGCGCCAAGCAGGCCGTCGAGCAGCTGGCTGCCGCGCGCGACAACGGCCAGAACGTCTTCGGTGAGACCTGCCCGCAGTACCTCTACCTCTCGCTCGAGGACAACCTCGGTGCCTCGAGCGACGAGTGGGGCACCTTCGAGGGTGCCAAGTGGGTGTGCTCGACGCCGCTGCGCTCCAAGGAGGAGGGCCACCAGCACCACATGTGGCAGAGCCTGCGCACGAATGACATCCAGATGGTCTCCACCGACCACTGCCCGTTCTGCATGAAGGGGCAGAAGGATCTCGGCCTCGGCAACTTCTCCAAGATCCCGAACGGCATCGGCTCGGTCGAGCACCGCATGGACCTGCTCTACCAGGGCGTCGTCGACGGTCAGATCTCTCTGGAGCGCTGGGTCGAGATCACGAGCACGACCCCTGCACGCATGTTCGGCATCTACGGCAAGAAGGGCGTCATCCAGCCGGGGGCGGATGCCGACATCGTCGTCTACGACCCGAATGGCCACACCTCGATCGGCTACCCCGTCGACGCGGACGGCAACCCGACGGGGCGCAGCCACCACATGAACATGGACCACTCCGCCTGGGAGGGCTACGAGATCGACGGCCACGTCGACACCGTGCTCTCGCGCGGCAAGGTCGTCGTCACCGACCGGCAGTACGTGGGTGCAAAGGGCGACGGCCAGTTCGTCCGGCGCGGCCTCAGCCAGTACCTGATCTAGGCGGTACCCGCCCACCTCATCGCCCACGTCGCATTCTTCGCACTTCGAAAGGGATTTCAGATGGATTTTGGAGCGGTACTGCAGACAAACCCGCCGTCTGCACGCACGGTGCAGCTGGCCAAGCTCGCCGAGGACCACGGATTCACCCACGTGTGGACCTTCGACTCGCACCTGCTCTGGCAGGAGCCCTATGTGATCTACAGCAAGATCCTCGCCGAGACGCGCAAGGTGATCGTCGGCCCGATGGTCACGAACCCGGCCACCAGGGACTGGACGGTCACGGCCTCGACCTACGCGACGCTCAACGAGATGTACGGCAACCGCACCATCTGCGGCATCGGTCGCGGTGACTCGGCCGTGCGCGTGACCAACGGGGCGCCGACGACGCTGAAGACACTGCGGGAGTCGATCCACGTCATCCGCGAGCTGGCGAACTCGCGCCCGGTCGAGTACAA
Source organism: uncultured Leifsonia sp. (assembly GCA_964655795.1). Classification (GTDB taxonomy): domain Bacteria; phylum Actinomycetota; class Actinomycetes; order Actinomycetales; family Microbacteriaceae; genus Microterricola. The sequence goes on from CAZZNX010000058.1 coordinate 4,120, forward strand.
CGGCGCGACGCTCCAATTCCCGTGGAGCACAGGCTCAACGCTCGACATCTGGGTCGCCGCATACGGCCCGCTCGCGCTGAAGCTGGCCGGTGAGGTCGGCGACGGCTTCATCCTGCAGCTGGCCGACGTCGACATCGCCGCGTGGATGATCAAGACGGTGCGGGATGCCGCGGAGGCGGCCGGGCGAGACCCGATGTCCGTCAAGTTCTGCATCGCGGCACCGATGTACATCGGCGACGACTGGGAGCACATGCGCGACCAGTGCCGCTGGTTCGGCGGGATGGTCGGCAACCACGTGGCCGACATCGTGGCGAAGTACGGCATGCACGGCGACGTGCCGGAGGCGCTCACCGACTACATCGCCGGGCGCGAGAGCTACGACTACAACGAGCACGGCCGGGCGGGCAACACCCACGCCAGCTTCGTGCCGGACGAGATCGTCGACCGTTTCTGCATCATGGGAACGGCCAAGGAGCACATCGAGAAGCTCGAGGCGCTCAAGGCGCTCGGCGTCGACCAGTTCGCCGGCTACCTCCAGCACGACAACAAGGAGGAGACGCTGCGGGTCTACGGAGAGACCGTGATCCCGGCGCTCAGCGAGCACATCACGGCCAAGGCATGACGATGGCGACGGATCCCGACACCGGGTCGCCGGGTCTCGATACGGCCGTAGACGGCCTACTCGACCAACGGGATGGCGGCGAAGATTCCGCTGGTCGCGAAGACTCCGCCGGTCGCGAATACTCCGCTGGTCGAGTAGCGAGGAACGAGCGTATCGAGACCAAGGCCGGCCGAAACCGCCCGCCGGCGCGCGGCGTGCGCGAGCTGCAGGCGTGGGCCTACGGCGCCCTCGGGCTCGCCGCGATCATCGTGATCTGGGAGCTGTACAAGCTGCTCGCCCCGGCCGACGGCGTCGTCATCGGCGAGGCGCGCATTCTGCCGCGCACCACCGACCTGGCCATGCCGCACATCTGGGACATGCTCGCCCGCCTCTTCGAGCCCGTCACCCGCGCCGACGGCGCGGCGCCGCTCTGGGCGGCGGTCGCCGCCGGAGCACTCGTCACCCTCGGCATCGCGGCGGTCGGCTGGCTGGTCGGCCTCGTCGTCGGCGTCAGCCTCGCGCTCGTGATGCTGCGCTGGCGGCTGGCCGAGTGGGGCCTGCTGCCCTGGATCATCCTCAGCCAGACCGTCCCCCTGATCGCCTTCGCTCCCATCGTGCGCAGCTGGGGGTCCCGGATCGAGATCGGCAGCTTCCAGTGGGAGGACTGGATGTCGGTCGCCCTCATCGCCAGCTACCTGGCGTTCTTCCCCATCGCGATCGGGGCGCTGCGCGGCCTGCAGTCGCCGGACGTGATCCACATCGAGCTCATGCACAGCTACGGCATCGGTTGGTGGCGCACCCTGCTGAAGCTCCGGGTGCCGGCATCCGTGCCCTATCTGCTGCCCGCCCTCCGCCTCGGCGCAGCCAACGCGGTGATCGGCGCCGTCGTCGCCGAGGTGTCCACCGGGCTCCAGGGCGGACTCGGCCGCATCCTCATCCAGTACGCGGGCCAGTCCAGCGGCGATCCGGCCAAGGCCTGGGGCCCGATCTTCGGCGCCATCGTGCTCGGCCTCGTCGTCGCCGGGTCGATCGCCCTGCTCGGCGTATTTCTCAAGAACTACCGACGCGTGGAGGTCAACGCATGACACATCGACAGGCTCAGCGCGGCGCACTTCGACAGGCTCAGCACGGCGCCCAGCCCCAGGACTCGGCCGACGCCGACGCCGACGCCGTCACCGTCAGCGGCCTCGACAAGACCCTCGAGACCCGCAGCGGCCAGGTGCGCGCCCTGCAGGGCATCGACCTCACCGTGCAGGCGGGCGAATTCGTGTCGCTGATCGGACCGAGCGGATGCGGCAAATCCACGCTCATGCGCATCATCGCCGACCTCGACCACCCCACCGTCGGCACGGTCGCGGTCTTCGGCAAGAGCGCCACCCAGGCCCGCCTCGACCAGGACTACGGCATCGCCTTCCAGCAGGCTGGCCTGCTGCCGTGGCGCACCGTCGCCGCCAACGTCGCCCTTCCGCTGGAACTGCACGGCGAGGCATCCGCCGCCCGCAACGCCCGCGTGGCCGAGCTGCTCGACATGGTCGGGCTCGCGGAGTTCGCAGACCGCTACCCCGACCAGCTCTCCGGCGGCATGCAGCAGCGCGTCGCCATCGCCCGCTCCCTCGCCGAGAGCCCGAGCCTGCTGCTGATGGACGAGCCGTTCGGGGCGCTCGACGAGATGACGCGGGAGCGGATGCAGACAGAGCTCGTGCGCATCTGCGCCGAGACGAAGGCCGCCGTCGTGTTCGTGACGCACTCGATCCCCGAGGCCGTCTACCTCTCCGACCGCGTCGTCGTGATGTCGGCTCGGCCGGGCCGGATCCAACAGATCGTGCCGATGCGCCTCGGCGGCGGGGACCGCGCCGAGAGTCGCACGGAGGCGCTCAGGGAGGACACGCGCTACTTCGAGATGATCACGGCCGTGCGCGAGGCGCTGCACGCCGGCAACACCGGGGGACTGGCCGGGGCGGCAACCGGCGGAATCGCCGCGGCCGGGCTCGGAACGGCGCCCGTCTCGGTGCGCGGAGCGGAGACGCGCTGATGAGCGCCGCCGGCATCTCCACGGCTCGCAGGGGCAAGGCGCCGATGAGCGCCCGCACCGAGTCGTGGCTGCGGGTGATCGCACCGGTCTCGGTCGGGCTGTTCGTGCTCGGGCTCTGGCAGTTCCTGGTGAGCGTCGTCGGCGTCAGCGAGTACCTGCTGCCGAGCCCGGCATCCATTGCAGAGCAGTTCGTGCTGTTCCTGCCGTCGATCCTCTCCGCCATGGCCATCACCGGAACGAACGCGCTGATCGGTCTGCTCGTCGGCTCGATCCTCGGCATCGGCTTCGCCGCGCTGGCCGCGACCTTCCGCCCCATCGACGGCATGAGCGCGCCGATCGTCGCCTCGCTCGCCGTCATCCCGATCGTCGCACTCGCGCCCGTGCTCAACTCGATGTTCGGAGCAGACAGCCAGTTCAGTCGGCAGGCCATCGCCGCGCTCGCCACCTTCGTGCCCGTGTTCATCAACACGCTGCGCGGCTTCCGGCAGACCAGGGCGGTGCACCGCGACCTGATGAAGGTGTACGCGGCCAGTTCCGGCCAGGTGCTGCGCACCGTCACGCTGCCGACCGCGGCGCCGTTCATCTTCACCGGCATCCGCATCGCATCGTCGCTCGCCGTGATCTCCGCCCTCGTCGCCGAGTACTTCGGCGGGCCGCGCGGCGGCCTCGGCGGGCTCATCTCGACCTCCGCCGCCTCCAGCGCCTACGCCCGTGCGTGGGCCTACGTCGTGGCATCCATCGTGCTCGGACTCGTCTTCTACCTGGCGACGCTGCTGTTGGAGCGGCTCGCCACCCGGCGGAGGGGCGGCTCCTAGCCGACACACACGTCCCACCGCCCACAAGGCGATGCGGCAGGCAACACCAGCCACCAGGCACAACCCAACAGGCACAACCCACCAGGCACCACCCGATAGGCACGGTTCCACACGCACCACCTCATGCATCACTGGGAGCAGGGAAAGGACTGAAAATGAAACACAGCACACGTCGCATCGCGACACTGGGCGCATTCACTCTGTCGGCAGCGCTCGTACTCTCCGCGTGTTCCGGTTCTGGCGACACCTCCGGCGGTTCAACGGAGGACTCGGGCAGCGACGAGCTCACCTCGGTCAAACTGCAGCTGCAGTGGCTTCCGCAGGGTCAGTTCGCCGGCTACTTCGCCGCCGTCGACCAGGGCTACTTCGAAGAGGAGGGCCTGGACGTCGAGATCATCCCCTCCGGCGGCGACATCGTCCCGCAGGACGCACTCGCCAACGGCGACGTCGACTACGCGATCGCCTGGGTGCCGAAGGCGCTCGGCTCGATCGAGGCCGGCGCCGAGATCACCGACATCGCGCAGATCTTCCAGCGTTCGGGCACCCTCCAGGTGTCGTGGGCGGATTCCGGCATCGATTCCGTCGCCGACTTCGAGGGCAAGAAGATCGGCTCCTGGGGCTTCGGCAACGAGTGGGAGATCTTCGCGGCCATGGCCGCGGAGGGACTCGACTCCTCGACCGTCGAGATCATCACGCAGGACTTCAACATGAACGCCTTCCTGCAGGGTGACATCGACGCGGCCCAGGCGATGACGTACAACGAGTACGCGCAGCTCCTCGAGGCCATCGACCCGGACACCGGTGAGCAGTACACGGATGCCGACTTCAACGTGATCAGCTACCAGGACACGGTCGGCGCCATGCTGCAAGACGCGATCTGGGCCGACACCAACCGTCTCGCCGACGACGCCGACTACCAGGACACGACGGTCAAGTTCCTGAAGGCCGTCGTCAAGGGCTGGATCTACGCGGCGGAGAACCCGCAGGAGGCCTCGGACATCACCATCGCCGCCGGCTCCAGCTGGGGCCCGAGCCACGAGCTGTGGATGGTCAACGAGACCAACAAGCTCATCTGGCCGTCCCCGGACGGCATCGGCGTGATCGATGAAGCCGCGTGGGACGCGACCGTGAAGGGCGCGCTCTCGGCCGTGAACGAGACCGGGGCATCGCCGATCACGGAGGAGCCGCCGGCATCCGCCTGGTCGAACGACTGGATCACCAAGGCACTCGACGAGCTGAAGGCCGACGGCGTCGATGTGACGGGCGACGGCTTCGAACCCATCGAGGTCACCCTCAACGAGGGCGGCAACTAGGAAGAAGCTCGCTGGTCGAGTAGCGCGACGCGGCTGCTTCTGCACCGGTGGCACTTCCCCAGATTCCCTGATTCTGGGCTGCCGCCTTTCGCAACGCTACGCGTTGCGCTACTCGACCAGCGGGTCCAACCAACAGCACCACACGAAAGGCAACGCAGCCATGTCTGAGATGTCCAACCCCGATCTCGACTCCCTCACCGGAGAACTCGACGAGCGGCACGTATTCCACTCCTGGTCGGCGCAGGGTGCGCTCACGCCGTTCGTGATCGCCAGCGGCCGGGGATCGCGGGTCTGGGACCACGCCGGCAACAGCTACCTCGACTTCTCGAGCCAGCTGGTCAATGTGAACATCGGCCACCAGCATCCGGCGGTCATCGGCGCCATCCGCGAGCAGGCCAGCCTGCTCGCCACCGTCGCGCCGGCCACCGCGAACCTGGCACGCGGCGAGGCCGCCAAACGCGTCGCGGCCCTCGCGCCCGACGGGTTCAACAAGGTCTTCTTCACCAACGGCGGCGCGGATGCCAACGAGAACGCCATCCGCATGGCGCGCCAGTTCACGGGGCGAGACACCGTGCTCAGCACCTACCGTTCGTACCACGGCAACACCGGCGCCGCCGTCGTCGCAACCGGAGACTGGCGCCGCATCCCGAACGAGTTCGCCCGCGGTCACGTGCACTTCTTCGGCCCGTACCTCTACCGCAGCGAGTTCTGGGCCGACTCCCCTGAGCAGGAGTCGGAGCGCGCCCTGCGGCACCTGGAACGCGTCATCCAGAGTGAGGGGCCGTCGTCGATCGCGGCCATCCTGCTCGAGTCGATCCCGGGCACCGCCGGCGTCCTGCTGCCGCCGCCCGGCTACCTCGCCGGCGTGCGCGCGCTGGCCGACCGCTACGGCATCATGCTGATCTTCGACGAGGTCATGGCCGGCTTCGGTCGTACAGGGCGCTGGTTCGCCTTCGAGGGTCACGACGTCGTGCCCGACCTCATCACCTTCGCCAAGGGCGTGAACTCCGGCTACGTGCCGACCGGCGGCGTCATCATCAACGACCCGATCGCGCACTACTTCGACGACAGGGTGTTTCCAGGCGGGCTCACGTACAGCGGACACCCGCTGGCGATGGCGTCGATCGTGGCCGCGCTCGACGCGATGGCCTCGGAGGGGATCGTCGAGAACGCGGCATCCGTCGGCCGGGAACACATCGCCCCGGCGCTCGCCGCCCTCTTCAACGACCACCCGATCGTCGGCGAGGTGCGTGGAGAAGGTGTCTTCTGGGCGCTGGAGCTCGTCACCGACCGCACCAGCCGCGAGCCGGTGAGCGCGGCCGTGATGGGGCGGATCAAGAAGGAGCTGCTCACCCGCGGCCTGTTGCCGTTCCTGGCCGACAACCGCATCCACGTCGTTCCACCCTGCGTCGTGACGCCGGAGGAGGTGGCCGAGGCGGCCGCCATCTACGACGAGGTGCTCTCGCTCGACCTCCTCTGACCCAAGACTTTACACAGATAGGACCCCTCATGACCGACCTCCCAACACTCGACCACTGGATCAATGGCGCTCCGGCATCCGGAGCCTCGACCCGCACCTCTCCCGTCTTCGACCCGGCCCGCGGCGTCGCGCAGAAGAACGTGCGCATGGCCAGCACCGCCGATCTCGGCACGGCCGTCGCGGCCGCCCGCGCGGCGTTCCCCGGCTGGCGTGACACCTCGATCGCCAAGCGGCAGAGCGTGCTGTTCACCTTCCGCGAACTGCTCAACAAGCGTTCGGGAGAGCTGGCCGCGATCCTCACCAGCGAGCACGGCAAGGTGCTCTCGGATGCCGGCGGCGAGATCGCCCGCGGCCTCGAGGTCGTCGAGTTCGCCTGCAGCATGCCGACGCTGATCAAGGGGGAGTACTCCGAGAACGTCTCCACCGGCATCGACGTCTACTCGCTCAAGCAGCCGCTCGGCGTCGTCGGCATCATCAGCCCGTTCAACTTCCCCGCGATGGTGCCGCTCTGGTTCTTCCCGCTGGCGATCGCGGCCGGCAACACGGTCGTGCTGAAGCCCTCGGAGAAGGACCCGTCCGCTGCCAACTGGATGGCAGAGCTCATGAAGGAGGCCGGGCTGCCTGACGGCGTGCTCAATGTGGTGCACGGCGACAAGGAGGCCGTCGACGCGCTGCTCACGCATCCGGATGTCGCCTCGATCTCCTTCGTCGGATCGACCCCGATCGCCCGCTACATCTACGAGACCGCGAGCGCCAACGGCAAGCGGGTGCAGGCGCTCGGCGGCGCGAAGAACCACATGCTCGTGCTTCCGGATGCCGACCTCGACCTGGCCGCGGACGCCGCCGTCAACGCCGGCTTCGGCTCGGCCGGTGAGCGCTGCATGGCCATCAGCGTCGTGCTCGCCGTCGACGCCGTCGCCGACGCCCTGATCGAGAAGATCACCGAGCGCATGGCCACGCTGAAGACCGGCGACGGCCGCCGGGGCTGCGACATGGGGCCGCTCATCACGGGTGTGCACCGCGACAAGGTCTCCGGGTACATCGACGTCGCCGCGGCCGACGGGGCCACCGTCGTCGTCGACGGCCGCGGGGTCACGCCGGACGGAGATGCGAACGGCTTCTGGCTCGGCCCGACCCTGCTCGACAAGGTGCCGCTCAGCTCGGCCGCGTACACCGACGAGATCTTCGGTCCGGTGCTCTCGATCGTGCGCGTCGACGGCTACGAGCAGGGCCTCGACATCATCAACTCGAGCCAGTACGGCAACGGCACGGCGATCTTCACGAACGACGGCGGGGCGGCCAGGCGCTTCCAGAACGAGGTGAGTGTGGGCATGATCGGCATCAACGTGCCGATCCCGGTGCCCGTCGCGTACCACTCCTTCGGCGGCTGGAAGGACTCGCTCTTCGGTGACTCCAAGGCGTACGGCCCGGCCGGAATCTCCTTCTTCACCCGCGAGAAGGCCGTGACCTCGCGCTGGCTCGACCCGAGCCACGGTGGCCTGAACCTGGGCTTCCCGCAGCACGACTAGCCGCACCCGGTCGCTGGTTGAGTGGCGAGGAACCCGGCTGCTGGTTGAGTAGCGAGAACCCAGTTGCTGGTTGAGTAGCGAGGAACGAGCGTATCGAAACCTCACGGGCCGGAGCTTTCGCACGGGCCTCGGTTTCGATACGGCCGTAGACGGCCTACTCAACCAGCGGGGGTTCCTCGTTAGTTGAGCCTGTCGAAACGCGGAGCGACCCGTTGGTTGAGCTTGTCGAAACCCCGCGCAGCGTCAGGGGACGGTGACGACGACCTTGCCCGCCGGGTGGTCGTCGCGCCAGTGGCGGATCGCCGCCGGCGCCTCGGCCAGCGGGTAGCGCGACGCGACAACGGGCCGCAGCGTGCCGGCATCGACGAGTTCGGTGAGGTCCAGCAGCAGCCCGGCGCTCTCGCCGGCGACCAGCATGCGCAGGTTCTGCCCGACGAACGGCGACTTCAGCGCCGCCCCCATCGGGCGCCCCATGCCGCCGAACACCGGCGCGTCGACCTCCGACCCCACGATCACGAGCGTGCCGTGCGGCGTGAGTGCCCCGCGCAGCTCGGCGACAGGGCGGTGGCCTGCGGTGTCGATGATCACGTCGAAGAGGCGGATGCCGGTGGTGAACGACTCGCGCGTGTAGTCGATCACGTCGTCGGCGCCGAGCGAGCGCACGAGCTCGAGCTTGCCGGTGCTCGTCACCCCGGTCACCCTCGCCCCCAGCTCCTTCGCGATCTGCACGGCGAAGGCTCCGACGCCGCCGGCAGCCCCGATCACGAGCACGCTCTGCCCGGCCTTGACCGCGCCGCTGTCCCGCACCGCCTGCAGCGCGGTTCCGGCCGAGATCGGCAGGGCCGCCGCCTGCTCGAAGCTCAGCGACGCGGGCTTCTGCGCGATCCGATCGGCCCTGGCGCAGACGAACTCCGCGAAGGAGCCCTCGCAGTAGCCGTAGACCTCATCGCCGACCGCGAAGCCGTGCCGGCGCTTGCCCTGTTCGCCGATCGCCTCGACCACGCCGGCGAACTCGCGGCCCTTGACCGGCGTTTTCGGGCGGCGCAGGCCGAAGCCCATCACGCGGGCCAGATACGGCCGCCCGGTCATCAGGTGCCAGACTCCGGCATCCACACCGGCCGCCTTCACGCGGATCAGCACCTCGCCGGCTCCGGGGTTCGGGGCCTCGATGTCGGCCAGCCGCAGCGCATCGACGTCGCCGTACTCGTCCTGAACGATTGCTCGCATGGTCCTGCTCCCTACTGTCGTTGCTGTGGGTGTTGTCACGTCACTGCTGCTGTGGGTACTGGAAGACCGCGTCGAGCGGCACTCCCAGCGCGTTGGCGATCTGGAACGCCATCTCGAGCGATGGCGAGTACCGCCCCTGCTCGATGGCGATCACGGTCTGCCGGGTGACGCCGACGCGCTCCGCCAGCTCGGCCTGGGTCATCTCGCCGCGTTCGAAGCGCAGCCGGCGGATGTCGTTGGTGACCTGCGTCGGCTTCACCATGACTGGAAGCCCCGGCGGTAGGCGATGATGCGGGCCGTGCAGCTCAGAATGGCCGAGAGCACGAAGCACAGGTAGAGCACGTTCGCGATCCAGAAGTAGCCGAGCTCGAACATGGCCAGCAGCATGGCGGCCACGCCGCCGACCACGAGGAACGACTGGCCGATCCGCTCGCTGAACTGGTAGATCTCGCGGTCGCGCTGATCCTTCTTGCCCTCGCTGCCCGGAGTGAACATGCCCCACACGATGCGCAGCACGATCGACGCGACGATCGCGCCGCCGATCGTCCACAGCATGGCCGGCACGTAGTCGACCTCTGGCAGGGGGACGCCAGCGCCCAGGATGATCACGAGGTAGATGAGGTAGCCGCCGATTGCGACGACCCCCATGACCCACGCACTCTTCTCTTCGGATGACATCACAGCTCCGTCCATGTAAAGAACTCTTGACACTGAATGTATGCCTTTGCAGACACCGTGTCAAGAGTTCTTTACATCCGCGCTGGCTTGAGGCGGGGTGCGCCCCCGCGAGGGGAGGTGATCAGCGCCGAGGGAGGCCGGTTTCCGCGATGCGGGCCTCCGCTGCCGCCGTTTGCCTCCCGTGCGGCCGTGCCGCGGCATCCGAAGGCAAGGAGAAAGTGCGATTGCAAGGACGCCTCCGCCCGGAGCGTCCTTGCAATCGCGCTGTGTCCTTTTGTGCCCAGGCCCTGTGTGCTCGCGCCGTGGGCGTCAGTCGTGCAGGATCTGCTGGAACAGCAGGTGGTCCTGCCACTCGCCGGCGATCTTGAGGTAGCGCGGGGCGAGGCCGAACCGTTCGAATCCCGCGTTCTGCAGCACCCGCTGGGACGCGGCGTTGTGCAGCAGCGTGCCCGCCTCGACGCGGTGCAGCCCCAGCTCGTCACGGGCGACCGCGACCGCGTACCGCACGGAGGCGGTCCCAATGCCGCGGCCGGTGTGTGCGGCATCCACCCAGTAGCCGAGGCTCGCGCTCTGGAACGCACCGCGCACGATGCCGGAGATGTTGACGCGGGCGATGATCTCGCCGCCCAGCGTCACCACGAGGGGGTGAGCTGTTCCGGCCGTGTGCTGGTTGAGCTGGCTGTAGATCACCGCCTGCTGCCCGGCCGGTGTGAAGTAGTCGTCGGCGCGCGTCGGCTCCCACGGGGTCAGGTGCACGCGGTTGCGCCAATAGGCGTCGGCGAGCACGGTGGCATCGTCAACGCGCAGCAGGCGGATCTCGGCTCCTGCGGGCAATCTCGCGGATGTCGGCATCGAACGATGCTAGCGCTCGCCGCGTGGTTAGGCTTCGACCGTGCACGAAGAACTTCTCCCCGGCGGCAACTCCACCCGCGTCATCCGGGCGGGGGAGACGGTGCGGCGCCCGACCGGCCCGTGGACGCCCGCCGTGCATGAGCTCCTCACAGTGCTGCGTGCGGCCGGGATCGACGAGGTTCCGGAGCCGCTCGGTGTCGACGACGCCGGGCGGGAGGTGCTCTCCTTTCTGCCGGGCGAGGTCGGACACGACCCGTTGCCGGACTGGTTGTGGCGATCGAGTGTGCTGGAGGAGGCTGGCGCGCTGCTGCGCCGCATCCACGACGCGAGCCTGCCGCTCGTCGCGCGCGAAGCGGAATGGCAGCTGCCACCGCACGAGCCCGTGGAGGTGATCTGCCACAACGACGTTGCCCCGTACAACCTGGTGTTCGCGGACGGTCGGCTGAGCGGGATCATCGACTTCGACACCGCGTCCCCCGGGCCGCGCGTCTGGGACCTGGCCTACCTCGCCTATCGGCTGGTGCCGTTCGCGGAGGATTCTGGCGCCGGCGCGCCGGCCGATGAGCACCGCCCGGCCCGATTGCGTGCGCTGATCGACGGTTACGGTGGTGATTTCGAGCCCGCCCCGGTGCTCAGAGTCATGGCCGAGCGACTCGACGAACTCGCCGACTTCACCGATCGGCGCGCGGAGGCCAGTGGGAGGCACGAGTTCACGGCCCATGCGGCGATGTACCGGCGAGATGCTGCACGCGTGCTCACGCTCGCGGAATCCGCGCCGTTCTAGGCTCGGAGACATGTCCGAAACTCCTCCCATCGTGATCGCCGTCGAGCCGCCGCTGACTGCCGATGCGCGCGCGGTCAGCCTCGGCTACTTCGACGACCTCGTGAGCCGGTACCACGGGCGCCCGGCGACGGCGGAGGAGATCGCCGAGGTCGACGCCGACTACCCGAGCGCGCAGCTGCAGGCGCCGACCGGACTGTTGCTGCTCGCGCGTCGTGGGGAGGAGGTGCTCGGGTGCGTCGGCATGCGTTTCGTCACGGAGACCGCAGACACCGTGGATGCCGCGTCCGTGCAGACCCGGGTCGGCGAGGTGACGCGCGTGTTCGTCGATGCCGCCGCGCGTGGGCACGGCGTCGCACGACGGCTGATGGCCGAACTGGAGGCACAGGCGCGCTCACTCGGACTGGCCGCCCTTCGCCTCGACACCCGCTCCGACCTCGTCGAGGCGCGCCGGCTCTACGCCGCCGTCGGCTTCACCGAGGTGGCGGCGCACAACGACGACCCGTACGCGGAGCACTGGTTCCGCAAGGAGCTCGCCTGACGCACGGTTTCGACAAGCTCAACCAACGGGGGAGTGAGCTCAACTAACGGGGATCCCGTTGATTGAGCCTGTCGAAATCGCGCCAGCATCGGTCGATGTCCCCGAGTGTGCCTTGGTGTTGGCTGCCGCTTTTCGCGACGCTGCGCGTCGCGCTGATTGAGCCTGTCGAAATCGCGCTACAGGCTGCGGCCGGACTCCCAGAGGTTGTCCGAGGTGCCGCTGATGAGCGCGGCGACCGACATCGCCTGGGCATCGGTGAACGAGGCGATGTAGTCCACGACGGCGCGGGAGCGGCCGAAGCGGGCGATGTCCTGGTCGCTCGTGCCCGCACCGACGGCCGCGAAGTACTCTGGTGCGTTGGCGCGCAGCTCCCGGTATTCGGCGGTGGCGGCCTCGATCGAGTCGATGAGTCGGCGGGGGGCGCGGGCCGCGTCATCCGCGTCGTTCAGCCAGAGGTGGAAGCCGTCGGCGAGTGTCTCGAGCACGCGGGCCTGGCCGCGCTGGTAGACGGCGAGGTCGCTGCGGTCGAGCACGAAGCGGGTGTGCACGAACTTGAGTACGACGACGTCATGCCAGGCATCACTGCCGAGGCGCACGTGTCCGCTGCGGACGTTCGGCGTGCGCTCCACCCGGATCGAGCCCTTGAGGCGGTCGATCCAGCGCCGGGTGAAGGCCGAGACGGCGCGGTCGGCCTCGAGTCCGCCGTCGTAGGGGATCGTGAGCAGCCCCTCGACGAGGTCGTACGTGACGCGCACGACCGAGGCGCGGAACGCCTCGGCGTTGGCGATCCAGGAGTCCTTCGCGTAGGTGTGCCGCCAGGCCGCCTCGAGCGCGTAGCCGGGGCGGCGGAGCGCGACGCCGGCCATGAGTTCGCCGGTGCTGAGTGCGGCGAGGGCGCTCTGCGCCTGCAGCCAGCCGTTCAGCTCCGCCGAGACCGACGTGAACTGCAAGACTCCGGCACGGTAGAAATCGTCTAGGTCGTGCACCGAGTATGCGATGTCGTCGGCGATGTCCATCACCGAGCACTCGAGGGTCTGCTGGTGCCTGCCGATTGCGGGGAAGGCCGAGAGCACATCGGCCATCTCGATCGCGTCGATCGAGTAGGCCGAGAACTTGAGCGCCCCGGATGCCGAGTCGGAGCCGACCCCGCGCGGCAGCCGTTCGGCTGGCTGCGGCGGCAGGGAGCGCCACTCGTTGCGGGTCCAGGGGTACTTGAGCACGGCGGCGCGCACGGCCTTGGTCAGGTTGAGGCCGCGCGCGGTCGCATCGCAGCTGTCGAGCGCGGTCAGGATGCGGAAGGTCTGCGCGTTGCCCTCGAAGCCGTCCGGCAGGCCGAGCCTGGTCCGCGCGACGCGGTCGAGCACCTGCTCGCCGAGGTGCCCGAACGGCGGGTGGCCGAGGTCGTGCGCGGCGGCGGCGGCCTGAACGACGACGGGGTCGCAGCCACCGAGGTCGGCGACGATCTGGCGGGCGGCATCCGGGGCATCGCGGAAGCCGACGGCGATCGAGCGCGCGACGGCCGAGACCTTGAGGGAGTGGGTGAGGCGGTTGTGCACCGTGGTGCCGGAGCCCGCCTGCGGGATCACCTGCGTGACGGCGGAGAGCCGCGAGAAGTAGGGCGAGAAGCGGATGCGTTCGACGTCGACGCGGAACTCGTCTTCGCCGGCCGCGCCGCCGGTCGTGGGCTCCGGCCTGGCGCGCTCGCGCCCTCCGCCGGTGTGGGATCGCGCAAAGCTCTGCATGGTGCGCTCAGCCTACCCGCGGGCCGTTCCAGCCGCAGGGCCACGCGCGGCGTGTGCGCTCGGCCGGTGATTCGGGTGGCGCGCCGCATCCGCCGCCCGGCCCGGCGGCGTGTCTGCCGGATCTCCGGCCGGTGGTACGTGGGTGCAGGGCGCTACCGAACAGGATCGGTGCGCGTCCGCTCCCGTTGTCGTGGAGTCTTGTCACGCTCCCACGGGCTACTGGTACGACCATTGATGCCAGAAGAACTGATGCCAGAAGACCTCGGCTGCGTCATGCGGCAGCACGATTTACTGACTGCCCCAACTTCAACTGCGATGCGAAGGACAGGAACTTCGCATCGTCGACGGGGTGGGGGAACCAGCCGTCGATATCCTGCGGTGGCAGTCCAAGTGCGAATGGCCGTCCGCTCACCGTGCCGGCCAGAACAACTGCGCGCTCAACTTCTTCGAGGTGAGAGACAGTTCCGAATGCCACCGTCTCCACGAACTTCCACGGAACCCTCAGCAGGCGCTCCGGGCCTCCCCGTCCCATGCCCCACAGTTCGATCCGACTCCCAACATCGACGAAAACAAGGTTCGCATCCAGAATCGGTCGGTGAGAGCGTTCCTTCCCCGTTAGCTTGGCCAACTCGAGCCTGAGATCGCGCGACGAGCGCACTGGCACGAATCGAAGACCCGGGTTCCGTGCACTCATCACCCGATGGAGATTTCGTATCACTCGTCGGCGGAGAACGAGGTATGGGCCGATCGTTATCGCGACGAAGACAATCGCGAAACCGGTTGTCTGCATGGAGAGTGCGGGCTCGCCGGCAGCGATCGACCGAGATGCCGAGTTCACAAGCGAGACGCCACTCACAGCCAACACAGGAACGTAGAAGCCCCAGCGCCTCGACCGTCTTTGTGGCAGTTGTCCATCAACTGACATGGATGACACCGTCCGATTCCCGGTCGCGTACGAACAAATATGAACAATGTGGAGGCTGGCGCTGCCCCTTCAGCCGTGCGCGAGGGAGATCAGCGCGCGGAGGTGCGTGCCGAGAAGGCGGCGACGCGGGCGCGCGCCTCGGCACTGTCGAAGGCCGCGCCGATGGTTACGGCCTCGTCGTCGAGGGAGTCCTGGAAAGAGCGCGAGCGCCCGGCGTGCACGAGCCGCTTGGCCTGCCCGTACGCGGCGGAGGGGCCCTGCAGCCAGTGCGTGGCGATCGCGGCGGCGCGTTCGGCGACGGCATCCGGGGCCGCGAGCTCGGTGACGAGGCCCCAGTCGAGCGCCTCGGCGGCGGACAGCGTGCGCGGTGTCAGCAGAAGTTCGAGTGCGCGCCGGCTGCCGACGGCCTCCGGCAGCAGCGTGCTCACGCCGCAGTCGGGGGTGAGCGCGATGTCGGCGTACTTGCTGGTGAAACTTGCCGTCTCGGAGGCGACGATGACGTCGGCGACGAGCATGAAGCCGAGCCCGCCGCCGGCGACGGCGCCATGCACCGCGGCGACGATCGGGGTCGCGCTGTCCCGCAGCAGACGGTGGCCGTCGTGGATCACGTCGGCGAGTTCCCGCACCGCCTCGCCCGCGCTGACCTCCGCGGAGCCGAGAGCCGCCATGGCGAGGACGTCGCCGCCGGCACAGAACGCGCGGCCGCTGGCGTCGAAGAGCACGGCGCGGATGTCGGCGCGCTCCGCGACCTGGGTGGCGATCTCACGCCAGCGGTACGCGGCATCCGCATCGATGGCGTTGAGGCGCTCCGGGCGGTTGAGGGTGACGTGGGCGAGCCCGTCGCTCACCGTGAACAGGATGCTGTCGCTCATGGCTGCAGTCTACGGAGCCCGCCGGGAGGCACCGCTTGCGCGCCGCAGCTGGGCCGCGCGCGCCTGACGCAGCCAGTTCGCGGATGCGGCGGCCACCGCGCCTCGAATCCGCTCGGAGCTGCGGCGTGTTGCGCGCCTCATCCGCTGACCGGCAGCGGGCGCTACGACGCGGCGTCGTGCGCGGCCTGCACCTCCGCGGCCTGAGCCTGCAGCGCGGCGAGCACGGTGCGCACGGCGAGGCGCTCGGCGACATCCGGCCGCATCAGAGCCACCACCTGGCGCGTTGACTCCACCCCGCGCAGGGGCTTGAGCACAACGCCGTCGCGCCCGCTCGAGGTGTAGCGGGGAACGAGCGCGATGCCGAGCCCGGCCGTGATGAACGCCTCGACGACGCGCATGTCGGAGAAGCGCTGCGTGACGGTTGCCCGGCGGCCGGTCTGCTGCTCGATCTCGTGCAGGATGCGTTCGAAGGGGAAGCCGCTCGGAACGCCGATCCACTCGTCGTCGACGACATCCGCCGGTGCCACGAAACTGCGGCCGGCGAGGCGGTGCCCGAGGGGGAGGCCGACGTCGAGCGGTTCGGTCATGAGCGGAACGACGCGCAGCCCGCGGCCGCCCCAACTCTGCTGGCCCGGCATGGCGTGGGCCAGCACGATGTCGTGGTCGGCGGTGAGCGCGGGGAAGTCGGCCTGCTCCGGATCGAGGTCGGTGCAGCGCAGCACGAGTCCGTCGGGAAGTGTGGCGAGGGTGCCGGGCAGCAGCATCTGGCCCGCGGTGGGGAAGGTGACGAGACTCACCTCGCCGCTCGGGTGATTGCGGAACTCGTCCCAGAGTGCGCCGGCCTTCGCCAGGGCGACGGCCACATCGCCGGCGCTGCGGGCCAGCGCGATTCCGGCGCTGGTCAGGGTGAGCCCGCGGCCGGAGCGTTCGGTGAGGGGAACGCCCACCTCGCGTTCCAGCTTCTTGAGCTGTTGCGACACGGCGGATGGCGTTCGGTGCGTCGCCGCGGCGACGGCGGTGATGCTGCCGCGCTCAGAGAGCTCGCGCAAGAGGTCGAGTCGACGTACATCCATGAAGCAAAGCTACAGCGTCGGTGCAGAAACATTCGCTTGTTCTGCACGGTTGCGCGCGCTGTACTTGAGGTACAGCAACCACGCAACGGCGCGCGCGTTCACCCCCCCATCCCGTGCCGAAAGGTCTCACCATGTTCGTTCTCATCGCCGCGCTCGTCGCCACCGCAGTTCTGGCCGCCATCGGCAGCATCGTGCTCGTCTCCCGCGACGGCTACGGCCGCATCGCAGAGCGCAAGCACGTCCGCATGTATTGAGTCGTCTCCACTGAGTCGTCTCCACCGGGTCGTCTCCACTGAGCGGAAATCCTTGCCCTCGTCGTCCGCCGCCGATAGTCCCGATCCTCGTTTACATGGTCGTCGCGATCGCCGTGGGTGTTGCCATGTCGTTCGTGGTCGGCGGTTGACGGGCGCGCGGAGCGTGCGACGGGCGCGGAGGCTCGCGCGGGGCTTTCGCGCCGATTCGGCTCGTCCGCGTAGAATCGGAGGGTGACTGACGTGCGTGCGCAACTTATCGACTACATCTCGGCCGAGGCCGTCTTCCACGGTGACTTCACCCTGACCAGCGGCAAGAAGGCGACGTACTACGTCGACCTGCGCAAGGTCAGCCTCGACCACCGTGTCGCGCCGTTGATCGGTCAGGTCATGCTCGACCTCATCGCCGAGATCCCGGATGTCGCCGCCGTCGGTGGCATGACCATGGGCGCCGACCCCATTGCCGCAGCTGTTCTGCACCAGGGCGCGGCCCGCGGTGCATCGTACGACGCCTTCGTCGTGCGCAAGGAGCCCAAGGACCACGGCCGTGGCCGCCAGGTCGAGGGGCCAGACCTCGAGGGCAAGCGCGTGATCGTGCTCGAGGACACCTCGACGACCGGAGGCTCGCCGCTGGCCGCCATCGAGGCGCTCAAGAAGGTCGGCGCGATCATCGCCGGCGTCGCCGTGGTCGTCGACCGCAACACCGGCGCCCGCGAAGTGATCGAGGCCGCGGGTTACCCCTACTTCTACGCCATCGGCCTCGACGATCTGGGCCTCTCAGGTGCCTGAGCAAGGCGACAAGGCGACACCCGGTGATGCCGGAACGCCAGAGCCCGCCTTCGGCAGCGCCGAGTGGCTGCTCGCCCAGCTGAACGGTGGGCGCACGCCCGCCGCTGCCCCACGCAGCCCGCTGCTGCCACCTCAGACGGAGCCGGCCGAACCGACCGCATCGGCAGAGGTCGCAGAGCCGCCGGCAGCCGAGCGGGCCACCGCGCCTGTAGCTGAGCGGGCCACCGAACCCGTTGGCCAGGCCGAGACCGCCGTGATCCCGGTTGTGCCACCCGCTCCCGCCGAGCGTGCGGAAACCAGGCCCATCACGCCGCCGCCTGCCGCACCCCTCGCTGCTCCGGCCGCGCCGGTTGCACCCGCCGCCCCGGCCGCTGT
>CAZZNX010000059.1:0-2571 GCA_964655795.1 uncultured Leifsonia sp.
CTCACCCTCGCGGATGAGGCCGAGCAGGATGTGCTCGGTTCCGATGTAGTTGTGGTTGAGCATCTTGGCCTCTTCCTGGGCCAAGACAACGACACGGCGGGCACGGTCGGTAAATCTCTCGAACATCATCACTCCTCGCGACGCCACGCAGGGATGCGGCGCCGATACATAGAGATTAACCAGAGCAGAGTCCGCGCGTGCCGGTGTTCGCCCAGAGCATGACGATGTGACACGGGATGCCGCGGGCGCCCGATGCAACGCACAGCCGGCGCACAGTTGACAGCCGCGGCATCCGCCCCTACCTTAACGATAATCGTTGTTATCGATAAACGTGAAGGAGCACGACAATGCGCACTGCGCCCAGCTACACCATCAAGCGGTCGGACGCCGTCGGACTGTGGATCTTCATGGTGGCCGGTGCTGCGATCGCCCTGTGGACGGGCATCGCCGCAGCCCAACGGATCATGGAGGTGCTGCCGAACACGGATGTCGCCGTGCTCGCGCAGTTCGCCGGGACCGTCGCGTCCGCGCCGATCGGGCTCGATGGCGCCCCCGTCGACGTGGAGCTCGAACAGGCCATGCTCACCGTGCCCGCGCTGCCGGTCGCGGCGCTCTGGGCCATCATCATCCAGCAGGTCATGGTCGTCATCACCGTGCTCACCGTCGTGGTCGCACTCGTGTGGCTCGGCCGGAACGTGACGCGCAACATCGTGTTCAGCCGCACGAACACCGTGCTCGTCAGCACGGCGGGGATCGTGGGGCTCGTCGGCTACGCCGCGGTGCCCTTCCTCGGCAACATGGCGGCCAATGGCGCCTTCGCGGTGCTCAGCGAGCGCACCTTCGACAATGTGATCATGTCCGTCGAACCGTTCAGCCTCCTACTCCTGGCGTTCGTCGCCGCGCTGATGAGCACCGTCTTCGCGATCGGCGAACGCCTGCAGCGCGACACCGATGGGCTGGTCTAGTGCCTCCCGCCGAGGCCGAGGATGACGGCATCCGCTGCCGGCTCGACGAGCTGCTCGCCGCGCGCGGCATGACACTCACCAGGCTGAGCGAACTGGTGGGCGTGAGCATCGTGAACCTCAGCGTGCTGAAGAACGACCGCGCCCGCGCCATCCGCTTCTCGACGTTGCAGGCGATCTGCGACGCGCTCGACTGCGAGGTGGGCGAGCTGCTGGTGCGCGCCCCGCGCGGCTGAGCGCCGTCTCCCCTTGAGCCCAAAAAGGACTCCACGCGGTTACAAGGAGCGAATCGGGGATTGCGTCCTTGCAACCGCGCGAAGTCCTGAGAATCGCGCGAGCCGCGGCTGGCTAGTGGTCGGAGTCTTCGGCCGGCGTCGCCGACTTCGTCGGCAGCACGATGGTCTGTTCCATCACCGTGATCTCGAGCGGCTCCGTCGTGGTGACGTCCTGCGGGGTCCAGAACTCGGTCGTGTGGGGCACCAGATCCATGGTGCACGGCTGGTCGGGCAGCGGCGGGACCTCGATGCTCACCGCGTTGCCCTCGCCGGCCTCCTTCTCGACGTTGATGGCGCTGCCGACGTAGGGGCAGGTCGAGCTGCCGAAGATCGTGATGGCGATCTTGTTCCCGATGCCGATCCAGGCGGCCTGGGGCTCACCCGTCGGCGCATCGCTCTCGACGTCGACGCCCTCCGGGAAACCGGGGAAGTCCGCGGTCGGCGTGTTGGGGACGGGCGTGCAGCCCGTCAGCAGCAGAGCGGATGCCGCAACCACGGTTGCGATGACGAAGCGGTTGCGCACTGTAGTAGCCATGCCGCCACTCTAGCGCCAGAGGCACGACGAGCCACAGCACCGATCTGGGCGCGCCGGGACTGCACGATCTGGCCCTGAAAACACCTGAACCGTCCGACGCCGCGGTGTCCGTGGAGCGTGTTCTGGGGGCCTAACGCTCGGCGGGGAGGGTGAGGGTGGTGCCGTCGAGCACGACCGTCACATCGGAGCTCGGGGTGGTCCCCTTCGGCGTCGCGAAGACGGTCGTGTGCGGAACGAGGTCGCGCGTGCACGGCTTCGCCGGAATCTCCTCCAGCGTCGCCTCGAAGGCGTTGTCAGAGGTCTGCGTCAGCGACTCGACGATCGGCGGGCAGCTCGAGCTGCCCCACAGCGTGATGCCGATCTGGCTCGCGTCCTGCAGCCAGTACAGCTGCGGCTCGCCGCTCGGATTCTGGGGCAGGCCGACCATGCCCTCCGGCAGCCCGGCGTAGTCCTCCTCCGGGCTGATCGTCGCACCGGCGCTCCCGGCGCCGCCCTCCGAGCTCGCGCAGGCACTGAACGCGAGAACAACGGATGCCGCCAACAGCACTGCGGCTGCGGGGCGGAGGGCACGGAAACTCGTTGTCATGCCGCCAGACTAACCCCCGGCACGCGGGCATAGGCTGGGGATATGAGCAATCTTGAGCGCGAGCCGGCCGAGCTCATCTGCGAGTACATCGAGGCGGCGACATCCGCCCGCCCTGCCCCCGTCGAGGTGCTGCTGCCGCGCGATGTGCCCCTCGGCGGGCCGCGTGCCATGCCGGTGCGGCGCACGCTTCCGCAGCGCGGGCGCACCACCATC
>CAZZNX010000059.1:2588-21778 GCA_964655795.1 uncultured Leifsonia sp.
GGGGCCTGGTGTTTCGCCGACCACTACGGCCCGGATGACGTCGCCGCCACCGGCGGGATGGTCGTCCCGCCGCATCCGCACACGGGGCTGCAGACGGCGAGCTGGCTGTTCGAGGGCGAGATCGAGCACCGCGACAGCGTCGGCAGCCACGCGATGGTGCGCCCGGGCGAGCTCAATCTGATGACCGCGGGCAGCGGCATCTCGCACTCCGAGGTCTCCACCCCGGCCACGACCACCCTGCACGGAGTGCAGCTCTGGATCGTCCTTCCGGATGCCGCCCGCGCCACCCAGCCGTTCTTCGAGCGTCACGACGCCCGCGCGCTGCGCCGCGGTGACGCGGAGTTGCGCGTGTTCATCGGCGCCATCGCCGACGAGGCAGCGCCGCCCGCCGGCACGGCCGGCCCGACCGTGACAGCCCAGGGCGCCGGCCCGACCGTCTTCAGCCGTCTGCTCGGCGCCCAGCTCGATCTGCCCGCGCACGGCAGCGTGACCGTGTCGCTCGACCCGGCCTTCGAACACGGCGTGCTAGTGGACGCCGGCCCCGTGACCCTTCACGATGACGACGACGACGCAGACGTCGATGCGCCGGAGACGACGCTTGCCCGCTCTGAGCTCGGCTACCTCGCCCCCGGCCGCCACGCGGTCACGCTCCGGGCTGGCGAGCGCCCCGTGCGGGTGATGCTGCTCGGCGGCGAACCGTTCACCGAGGAGATCGTGATGTGGTGGAACTTCATCGGGCGCAGCCACGACGACATCGTCGAGTACCGCCGGGACTGGCAGCACGACGTGATCGACGACACCGGGGCCGGAACGGCATCCGGTCGCTTCGGCGTCGTCGCCGACTACCCGGGCGCTGCGCTGCCGGCGCCCGCGCTGCCCACCGTGCGGCTCAAACCCCGTGGCTGAGCAGGTTACTGCAGCGCCGAGGTGAGGCGGGCGAGCCCATCCAGCACGGTGGAGCGAAGCGGCTGCTTCATCCACTCGTCGAGGGTGAGTTCCTTGCTGACGGAGCGGTAGTGGTCCTCGACCACCCGCATGTCGCGCACGAAACTCTCACCGCGCACGAGCATGGAGACCTCCATGTTGAGGCCGAATGAGCGCATGTCCATGTTGCTCGAGCCGATCACGGCCACATCGTGGTCGATCGTGAAGTGCTTGGAGTGCAGGATGTACGGCGATTTGTACATGTAGATGCGCACGCCGGCCCGGAGCAACGCCTCGTAGTAGGAGCGCTGGGCGTGCCAGACGAGCGCCTGGTCGCCGATCTCAGAGACGAAGAGGTCGACGGGCACGCCGCGGTCGACGGCCGTGGTGATGGCGTAGAGCATCGACTCGTCGGGCACGAAGTACGGACTCGTGATGACGATGCGGTGCTGGGCCCCGTAGAGCAGGGCGAGGAAGAGCCGCAGGTTGTTCTCGCCCTCGAAGCCCGGGCCACTCGGAACGACCTGGCACTCCAAGAGTGAGGGGTCGTCGATGGACTCGAGAACCCGCACCTCCTTCTCCAGCAGCTCCTCCGACTCGATGTACCAGTCGGTGATGAAGATCAGGTTGAGCGCATCGACGACCGGGCCCTCGACCCTGGTCACCAGCTCCTGCCATTTGAGGCCGCGCTTGATGTTGGAGCGCTTGTTGTAGCTGCGGTCGATCACGTTCAGCGAGCCCATGAAGCCGACGTGGCCGTCGACGACGAGGATCTTGCGGTGGTTGCGCAGATCCGGGCGCTGGAACTTGCCCTTGAGCGGCTGCACCGGCAGCATCAGGTGCCACTCAGCCCCCATCGAGGTGAGCCGCTTGATGGTGTGCTTGTAGTCACGCGTGCGCCACGACGCCCAGTGGTCCATGAGCACGCGCACCTTCACACCACGAGAAACGGCTCGCTCGAGCGCGTCGAAGAAGCCTTTCGTGGTCTGGTCGCACGAGAAGATGTAGAACTCGACGTGCACGAACTTCTCGGCCTTGTCGACCTCGGCCGCCATCTGCGCGAAGGTGTCGTTGTAGTCCTCGAGCAGGGTGGCGGTGTTGCCGTCGACCATCGGCATCGAGGTGAGGTTGCGGTTCAGCTGGGCGACGGAGGCGAACCACTCCGGCCAGTCCTCGTTGTGCGGGCGCCCGCCGGGAACGTCCGAATTCGCGCGGATGAATGCGTCCATCCGACGCTGCTTCGCCATCCGTTTGCGCGGCAGCTTCGGGTTGCCGATCAGCAGGAACAGTGCGATGCCGAGGTAGGGGATGAAGAACACGGCCAACAGCCAGGCCATCGCGGCCGTCGGCCGACGATTGCGCGGGATGATGATGATCGCCGTGACGCGGACGGCGAAGTCCACGAGCAGCAGCAGTGTGAGAATGACGAGCGAGGTGTCTGATGGATCCGTGAAGTCAATCAGCATCTGCGGCTATTGACCCGGAGAGTCGAGGCCCAGACGCGCGCGCTCTTCTGCTTCGATACGGGCGTACACCTTGCGTTCCGTACGGTCCATCCGGATGATCGAGCGCATGATGATCCAGAAGATGACTCCGACGAGCAGCGTCGGAACAATCGAGAAGATCGCGTTCACCCAGTAGTTTTCCATAGCCCCTCCAGAATACGTTGCTTTTGCCGCACGCGGGTGCCACCGCACACGGCCTCGTCACCAGGCTTTGCGCAGCGCGAAAACTGGCAGCGAGTTCCGTCCACGACCGTGGCAGCCTGTTCTCGAGGCCGGATGACGGCTTCTGCCTGTTCCCGGCATGCGCATCACCGCCCCGGGCACCCCGATCTCTGTTGTGCACAGGCTGGCGCCCGCGCACCGCCGTCCACAGATCGCACCGGACCCCGCGGCGTGCCGCCTCGCCGCGCGAGGCTGGCGTGATGGCGTTGGCACAGGACATGCAGCAACTCGGCGGGCTCGCCCGTCGCCGACAACTCGAACAGCTGGGGCACCCGGCACGGAGCATCCGAGCCGCGATCGCGTCACGCACGCTGCGCGCCGTTGCTCGCAGCTGGGTGGCGACGCCATCGGTCAGGCCTGATGCGATGCGGGCCGTAGAGCTGCGCGGCACGCTCGGCGGCGCCAGCGCGCTTGCCAGCTACGGGATCTGGGTTCCGCACGAGGTGCCGCTCTGCATCGCAACCCCGCACAGCGCAAGTCGCTTGCCTGCGCTTCGTGGAACCGAATGGCGTCTACGGATACCGGGCTCCGGCGCGGCGAAAGCGATTGACCCACATTCACCGCAATGGCGAGCGAGCCTCGGCGATGCCCTCCTTCAGCATGCGCGCTGCTGCCTCGACGACGACCAGATCGTGGCATCCTTCGACAGCGCACTGCATTCTGGCGCGGTCAGCCGTGAGTGGTTGCTCGCCATGAGCGAGGTGATGCCGCGACGGCTCCGCCGACTTCTGACGCGCGTCGATGCGCGCGCGGAGTCGGGTCTGGAAACCCTCTTGCGACTGGCCTTCGAGCGGGAGGGCTGGAGCGTCGAGCCCCAGGTTCGGATCGACGGCGTCGGGCGCGTGGATCTCGTGATCAACGCCTGGCTCGTTATCGAAGCCGACGGCAAGGCCTGGCACGACGACCCGAAGTCGGCCCAACGCGACCGCCTGCGCAACGCGACCCTGGTGCTGCGCGGGTATCGCTGGCACCGCTTCGGCTACGAGCAGGTGATGTTCGACCTGGACGGGTGCATCGCCGTGGTCCGAGCCCTCCTGGCATCCGGTCGCCCGCCGCTGCGCGCGTAGCGAAAACAGGCGGTCCTTGGCGGAAACAGCCGCGCGAGCCTGTTTTCGCGGCCGCCGGCACAGATCTGCCTGCTTTGGCGACCGACGCCCGGGTGCCACCGCGGCGGCGCGCTAGCCTCCGGTGATGATGCCCCACACGCCGCTGCCGACCAGGTAGAGCCCGACACCGCCGACGATGATCCAGATGGCGAGGCGCCCGTTGGAGACCTTCTTCGGGTCCTTCTCCGGCTCGAGTTCACTCTTGGGCAGGAATTCGTCGTTCATGTCTGTGTCTTCTGTTCTCTGCGATGCCAGGCTGCGGTGCCGGGCGGCGGTCTATTTGACCAGGGGGAAGAGGATGGTCTCGCGGATGCCGAGGCCGGTGAGCGCCATGAGCAGGCGGTCGATGCCCATGCCCATGCCACCGGTCGGCGGCATGCCGAACTCGAGGGCGCGCAGGAACTCCTCGTCGAGGCGCATCGCCTCGGGGTCGCCACCCGCTGCGAGGGTTGCCTGCTCGATGAAGCGCTCACGCTGAATGACCGGGTCGACGAGCTCAGAGTAGCCGGTGGCCAGCTCGAAGCCGCGGATGTAGAGGTCCCACTTCTCGACGACGCCAGGGATCGAGCGGTGGCCGCGCACGAGCGGGCTCGTGTCGACGGGGAAGTCCATGACGAAGGTCGGGCGCACGAGGCCGCCCTTGACGAAGTGCTCCCAGAGCTCTTCGATGTACTTGCCGTGGATCGGGTGGTCGATCTCGATGCCCTCGCGCTCGGCGAGAGCCTTGAGCTCGGTGATCGGCGTCTCCGGCGTGAACGCCGTGCCGGCAGCTGCGTTCAGGCTGTCGTACATCGAGATGCGGTCCCACTGGCCGCCGAGGTCGTACTCGGTGCCATCGGCCCAGGTGACGACGTGTCCGCCGGCGATGGCACTCGCGGAATCCTGGATCAGCTTCTGGGTGAGGTCGGCGATGGAGTTGTAGTCGCCGTAACCCTCGTACGCCTCGAGCATGGCGAACTCGGGGCTGTGCGTGGAGTCCGCGCCCTCGTTGCGGAAGTTGCGGTTGATCTCGAACACGCGGTCGATGCCGCCGACCACGGCGCGCTTCAGGTAGAGCTCCGGCGCGATGCGCAGGAAGAGCTCGGTGTCGAAGGCGTTGGAGTGGGTGACGAAGGGACGGGCGGATGCGCCGCCGTGCATGACCTGCAGCATCGGGGTCTCGACCTCGATGAAGCCGAGGTCGTCGAAGGTGCGGCGGAGGCTGGCGACGGCCTTGGCGCGCGCGATCACGTTGGTGCGGGCCTGCTCGCGGGCGATCAGGTCGAGGTAACGGCTGCGCACGCGGTTCTCTTCGGAGAGCTCGTTGTGCAGGTTCGGCATGGGCAGCAGCGTCTTGGACGCGATCTGCCAGCTCTTCGCCATGATCGACAGTTCGCCGCGGCGGCTGGAGATGACCTGACCCTCGACGAAGAGGTGGTCGCCGAGGTCGACGAGGTCCTTCCACTCGGCCAGGCTCTCCTCCCCGACCTCTGCAAGGCTCACCATGGCCTGGATGCGGCTGCCGTCGCCGGACTGCAGCGTGGCGAAGCAGAGCTTGCCGGTGTTGCGCAGGTACATCACGCGGCCGGCGACGCCGACGATCTCGCCGGTCTCTGCGCCGGCCTCGAGGTCGCCGAAGCGGGCGCGGAGCGCCGGGATCGTCGTCGTGACGGGAACGCTCACCGGGTAGGCCCCGCCACCGAGGTCGGCCGCGGCTGCGATGAGCCGCTCACGCTTGGCCAGACGCACGGCCTTCTGCTCGGAGATCTCCTGCTGCTCGGCAGCGATCTCCTCGGCGGTGAGCTCGGGCGTGGTGGGGGCGTCGGCCATGTCTTCTCCGTGAACTGGGGCGTGATGCGGGTATCGAGACGTATACACACGCAGTAGTCAAGAGTAGTCGCAGCCGCGCGATGCGCAGCATCGCGAAAGGCGTGACGCGCAGCATCACGAAAGGCGGCAGCGCTCAATCAGGCAACCTCAGGAACCGCCAGCGATGCAGTGCCCACGTTCTCCCGCGCTGAGTTCAGCCGAGGGTGATCGGGGTGTTGTCGATGAGGCGGGTCGCACCGACGCGCGCCGCGACGAGCGCGGTCGCCGGCCCGCGGAAGTGCTCGTCGACGGGCAGGAAGCTGGCGGGGTCGACGACGACGAGGTAGTCCAGCGTGACGTCGTCGTGGTCACCGAAATTGGCGGTCGCCTCGGCGAGCAGCTCGACGAGACCCTCGGATGCCGCGGCATCCGCGGCCTGCAGTGCGCTGCTCAGCGCCAACGCCGCCCGCCGCGCGCCGGCGTCGAGGAAGCGGTTGCGGCTGGAGAGCGCCAGGCCATCGGCCTCCCGTACGGTCGGAACGACCTCGATCGTGAGGGGCAGGTTGAGCTCGGCGACCATGCGGCGTACCAGGAACACCTGCTGGGCGTCCTTCTGCCCGAACACGGCAACATCCGGTCGCACGATGTTGAAGAGCTTCGCGACGACCGTGAGCATGCCGTCGAAATGTCCCGGCCGCGTCGCACCCTCGAGCAGGGTTCCGATGTGACCGGCGCTGACGCGCGTCTCACTCGGCCCGAACGGGTACATCTCCCGCGCGGTCGGCGCGAACACATACTCGACGCCCTCGGCCGCGAGGGCGGCCAGGTCGGCGTCCAGCGTGCGCGGGTAGGCGTCGAGGTCCTCCCCCGCGCCGAACTGCAGCGGGTTCACGAAGATCGACACGACGACGGTGCCCGCGAGCTCCCGCGCGCGCCGGACCAGACTGAGGTGCCCGTCATGCAGCGCACCCATGGTCGGCACGAGTGCGATCCCGGGCGCGGATGCCGAGGCGCCCGCCCGCACGGCGTCGAGGGCGCTGCGCACCTCGGCCACCGTCGTCAGCACGACGGGGGCGGTCGCGGGGGTGAGCGCGTCGGCGCTCGGCCTGCTGGGGTTGGTCATGCGGGATCCTCTGGGTCGTCGTTGAGGTAGAAATCGTCCCCGCGCCCGCCGTATGCGCCGCCAATCTCACCATCGTCGGCGTGCCCGCCGAACTCGTGCCCGCCGAGCTCGTGCCCGCCGAACTCGTGCCCGCCGAACAATGTCGGGTCGGCGGCATCCGCCCCACCGGCCTTGGCGAGCGCACGCTCCACGGCCGAGCGCACGAGCGGCGCGAGCACGGGGCCGGGCGCCTCGACCCCGATCCCGGCCAACAGGGCGACGGCCTGGTCGACGATGGCGGTCGAGAAGGAGACGGCGGTGTCGACGGCCTCCGCATAGGCCGCACGGTCGGCTTCGGCGATGATGAGTGGCTCTCCGCCCATCTCGACGACGAGCGCCTGACCGATCGGCAGCACCGGGCTCGGGGCGGTGACCGCGAACCAGGTGCCGGCGAGCTTCGCCAGGTCGAGGCTCGTACCCGTGAAGGTCATGGCGGGGTGCACGGCGAGCGGGATCGCGCCGGCCGCGAGGGCGGGCGTGAGCACCCCGATCCCGTAGCGCGCAGCCGTGTGGAGCACGAGTTGGCCCGGCTGCCAGGCGCCGCGTGCGGCGAGCCCGGCCACGAGCGGCGCAAGCTCGGCATCCGGAACCGCCAGGATAACCAGCTCGCTGCGCTCCACCAGCACGTCGACGTCCAGGATCGGGGCTCCGGGCAGGATCGCCTCCGCCCGCTCGCGGCTCGCTTCGGAGATGGCCGAGATGCCGACGATGGCGTGGCCGGCACCGGCCAGCGCCGCGCCGAGAATGGGTCCGACGTTGCCCGCACCGACGATGCCGACACCGAGCCTGCCTGCGCGCTGAGCCATCACTGAGCCTCCTGTCTGGAGCCCCAGCGGTGGCTCGTGTCACTGGCGTCGGATGCCACCGCGCCGGCCGCGAGCGATTCGAAGAGTTCGGCGGCGACCGTGTGGTCGATCGTGCTGAGGCGCGCAGAGACGGGGCCGGCGACGGTGTGCAGGTGCACGGCGCCGAGGCGGAGCTTGCGCTGGATCGGCCCTTGCGTGACGCCAACGCTCTGCATCCGTGCGAACGGCACGAGCGCGAGTTCGCGTGCGACGACTCCGTGCCGCAACAGCACGGTGTTCTCGGTGAGCGCGAAGCCGGTGCGGCGCCACGAGAACGGACGCAGCCAGGCCGCACGGCGCGGCGCGTTCGTGAAGCCGTCGGCGCCGCCCTTGGAGACGAGGCCGCGCTCGATCAGACTGGGGATCGCGGCGTCAGCGGCGGTCGGCAGCTCGGCCGGCACTTTCGGGGTCTGGAGCCCCAGCTCGGTGGTCGGGACCGGCTGTTGGGCTGGCACGGCGCCGGGCACGAGCGCGGTGAAGCCGCTCCCCGCCGGGAGGAGACCGGATTCCGGCAGCAACAACGCGAGCACGCGCTCGACATCGTCGATGCGTCCGACCGGCAGCACCGTCGTGTTCGAGGCGTTCTGGCCGTTCTGCTGCGAGTGCCCAGCGGTGTTGATGCGGATCGTCCACCAGCCGAATGGGCGCCACAGCAGCGGCTGGGTCACCGCGATCGCGTGGATGCGGCCGGGCGGAATCGTCTCGTTGCTCGTCGAGAGCAGACCGAATCCGACGCGCACGCCATCGGCGGTTCCGGCGATCGTGTAGCGCAGCCCCTTGGTGAAACGGTTGATGTAATAGCTCGCGCCACCGATGAGGGCCGGAACGAATCCGAAGATGATCCAGAACTGCTGGTTCGCCAGGGCGATGGGAACGGCGACAGCGAGGGCGATCAGCACGAGCGTGAAGCCGCTCGCGGCGATCGAGGCGATGAGTCGCAGCGGCGGGATGTGCACGACGGACTCCGGCGGCGCGGCATCCGGGTCGAGCTCCGGCGCCAGGAACTCGTTGGCACGGTGGGTGATGAGCGCACCGGCGGATGCCGCAAGGCCGTGCGCCCCAGAAACGCGTGGCTCACCGGATGCCTCGGCGTGCACGGCGGGGGAGCCGTTCGCGGCCCCCACCGTGTCGGCGGCGAGCTCCGCGGTCGTCGCCGTCGTCACCGGAGCAGCCGCCGCACCGGTCGCGGCACCGCTCGGCGCGGCCGTGTTCTGGCGCATGCCGGATGCCAGGCGCAGAATGTCGCGGCGCAGGGCATCCGTGTGGCTCGACCCCAGGTAGGCCAGCTGCACATTCGCGTCTTGGCCGGCGACGCCGACCTCGAGCTTGGCCGCACCGAAGATGCGGGGCAGCAGGGGCCTGTCGATGTTCACGCCCTGGATCCGGTCCAGTCTGGCCTTCCTGCTGGTGCGGAACAGGATGCCGCTGCGCACCTCGACGGCCTCCTGCGTCACGCGGAAGCTGTGCATCCGCCACGACAGATAGAAGCCGGCCATCACAACGAGCAGCACGCCGAGGATGGCGAGCAGCGCCCATCCGACGGCCCCGCGGTTGTAGATCTCGTCGATCGGGTCGCCGCCGTAACTCGGAACGCCGAAGAACAGCTCGACCAGGCGCTCGCGCAGATTCGCGATCACGATGCCGGTGATGGCGATGAGCGCGACGCCGCCCTTCAGCAGCGGTGTGGCCGGGTGCAGGCGGTGCCACTCGCCGTCGGCGAGGTTCGACACCCCGCGCGGAGGGATGCCGGCGGCCGAAGCGTCGTTCAGGCTCACAGCCCCGCCCGGCGACTCTCGGCCAGTGCGACCAGGCGGTCGCGCAGCGCCTCCGCCTCGTCCATGGGAAGCCCGGGGATGATGACACCGGTCGCCGCGGCGGCCGTCACGAACTTCAGCTCGGCCAGGCCGAGGGCCCGCGCCACGGGGCTGCGCGTGATGTCGACGAGCTGCATGCGGCCGTACGGCACAGACACGAAGCGCTGGAACATGATGCCGCGGCGGAACAGCAGGTCGTCCGCACGCAACTGATAGCCGATCGAGCGCACCCGGCGCGGCTCAACGGTCAGGGTCACGATGAACAGGATCGCGATTCCGATCAGAACCCAGAGCGCCCACTGCTGGTCACCGAGGATCCAGACGGCCGCGGCGCCCGCGCAGAACAGCAGGCCGCCGAGCACGGTTCCGACGATCTCCACGACGAGGTACTTCGGCGACACACGGTGCCAGGCGGCGGGGTCGCCGAGATCCAGGCGCTCGGCGGAATCCACCTCGGGCGCGGGGCTCGTTGGCAGCTCGTGCATGGTTGTCTCTCTCGCTTCGACGGTGTTCGTTTCGGTGTTCTCGGAGTCGCGCAGCGCTGCGTCACCACGTGGGGCGCCACTCGTCAGTGCGTCATCCGAATCATGTGCATCGCGCTCAGGCATGCGAACCGTGCGGCTGCTGCTCTTCACTGTCGCGGTCATCCGGCGGGAGCACGCAGAAGTGCTCGGCGACGAGGCCGGCAATCAGCAGGATGAGCCCGCCTGCCGCCATCGCGACCGCGAGCCAGAGGGAGCTCGCGACGGGGGCGACGGAACGGCTGAGCAGATAGAACAGGAGCCCGATCCCCGCACCGGCGAACAGCGCGCCGGAGAACGCGGATGCCTTCGCGAGCACGGCGACACGGATCGCCCGGAACGGGTCGATGTGCACCTTGACCGTGGCTCGCACCGCGCGCCGCACTGGCCATGCCAGCAGCACGACGATGACGCCGATGGCGATGAGTGTGAGGCCGAGCGAGATCGGCGGAATGATGATGGGCTGGCCGGATGCCGCGATCGCCAGCTCGGCCAGGAACGCGACGACTCCGCCGCCGAGGGCGAGCAGCGCCAGCGCCGCGGGCGAGGTGCGCTTCATCGATCCTCCCCCGTCTCGACCATCGGGTCTGCGGCCAGCGCGGCGAGCAGCGCGTCGACGCGGCCTTGCCCGGGCAGCACGGCATCCGGTTGAATCTCCAACCACGGCCGCAGCACGAAGTCGCGTTCCGCCGCCCGCGGGTGCGGCAACGTCAGCCGCTCGTCGCTCTGCTGCAACTCGGCGAAGGTGATCAGGTCGAGGTCGAGGGTGCGATCGCCCCAGTGCTCGGCGCGCACACGCCCGTTGGCGTGCTCGATCGCGTTGAGCGCGTCGAGGAGTGCATGCGGGGGGAGCGCGCTGAGCACGGTGGCGACGCCGTTCAGGTAGGCAGGCGCATCGGCGTCGACGCCGTGCGGTTTGAGGGCGGGCGTCTCGATGAAGCTCGACACGGCCGTGAGCTCAACCCCGGGCAGGTCGGCGATGGCGCGCACGGCGGCGGCGAGGGTCGCGCGGCGGTCACCGAGGTTCGCGCCGAGGGCGATGACCGCGGGCCCTTCGGCTGTCTCGACGGTCTGTTCACTCATGATCGCTCCCTCGTGATCGTCACGGCGACATCGCCGAATGGCACCGCGATCGGCGCATCGGGCTTGTGCAGGCTGACGCGCACGCGCTCGGCGGCCGGGTGGTCGAGCACGGTGGCCGCGATCCGCTCAACGACGGTTTCGATGAGGTCGACGGGGTCGCGCTGCACGGCGGCGGCGACCTCCTCAGCGAGCTCGCCGTAGTGGATGGTCGCGCCGAGCTCGTCGCCGGCAGCCGCTCTGGCGAAATCGAGCCAGACCGTCACATCGACGACGAAGAGCTGGCCGTTCTCCCGTTCGAAGTCGAAGACGCCGTGGTTGGCCTGCACCCGGAGCCCCGTCAGCGTGATGTGGTCCCGCGCGCTCCAGTCGACGGCGGCGCCGCCGGAGGAGTGGGGAGCACCGTCGGAGGAGCCGCGGACTGCGTTCTGATCAGGCACGTTCTCCACTTTGCCACGAAGCGAGCACTTCGAGGGCAACACGCGTGCCGGCCACGTCGTGCACCCGCACCGCCCACGCCCCCGCTTGCGCCGACAGC
The DNA here is from genome assembly GCA_964655795.1 of uncultured Leifsonia sp. Classification (GTDB taxonomy): domain Bacteria; phylum Actinomycetota; class Actinomycetes; order Actinomycetales; family Microbacteriaceae; genus Microterricola. Next base: position 14,094 of record CAZZNX010000059.1, read on the forward strand.
ACGCTCACAACGGCCGTCGGCAGGTCCCGTTCACCGGGGGCGGCGCCCTCCGGCAACAGCGCTCCGAGGAAGCGTTTCCGCGAGGCTCCGACCAGCACGGGGTAGCCGAGCGCGCGCAGTTCACCGAGTCGGCCGAGCAGCGCCCAGTTGTGTTCCGTGTTCTTGGCGAAGCCGAGCCCCGGGTCGAGCACGATCTTCTCCGCAGCGACGCCGGCCGCCGACAGCGCGTCAACACGGGCGGCGAGCTCGGCGCAGACGTCGGCAACGACGTCGTAGCTGGCCAGCTCCTGCATGTTCTCGGAGTGGCCGCGCCAGTGCATGGCGATGTAGAGCAGCCCGCTCGCCGCGACGGCATCGGCCATCGCCGGGTCGGCCAGGCCGCCAGACACGTCGTTGATGATGACCGCACCCGCGGATGCCGCGGCGACGGCGGTCGCCGCGTTCATGGTGTCGACGCTCACCGCGATCCCTGCATCTGCGAGGGCCGCGACGACCGGGATCACCCGCGCCTGTTCGGCCTCCGGGTCGACCCGTGCTGCGCCCGGCCTGGTCGATTCGCCGCCGACGTCGATGATGTGGGCTCCGGATGCAACGAGCTGCCTGGCGTGCGCGAGGGCCGCCAGCGGGTCGGCCCACCGCCCGCCGTCGCTGAAGGAGTCCGGCGTGACGTTGACGATGCCCATGATGAGCGGGGTGGCGCCGGCATCCGGCAGGCTAAGCACCGTGCCCGCCTGCGGTCGAGTCCTCGCGCGGGCGCCCGGCGGGGGCCGCGCTGCCGATCAGGGCCATGAGCTCGGCACGAGCGACCGGTTCGGCCAGCTCGCCGCGGCTCGCGACGGTGACCGTTGAGCTGTTCGTCTGGCGGGATCCGCGGGCCACCACGCAGCGGTGCACGGCGTCGAGCACGACGAGGACGCCGCGCGGGGCGAGGCCGTCGTTCAGCGCGTCGGCGATCTCCTCGGTGAGGCGCTCCTGCAGCTGTGGGCGCGCCGCGAGTGTGTCGACGACCGCCGGCAGCCTGCCGAGTCCGACGATGCGATCGCTCGGCAGGTAGGCGATGTGCACGACGCCGACGAATGGCAGCAGGTGGTGTTCGCAGACCGAGCGGAAGTCGATGCCGCGCAGCAGCACGACGTCGCTGGTCTGGGGCACGCCGTCGACGTCTTCACCGATGGGCACCGAGTCGAGCAGGTGCTCGAGCGGGTCCTCGGTGAGTCCGCTGAAGAATTCGGCGTAGGCGTCCGCGACCCTGGCCGGTGTCTTGGCCAGTCCCGGGCGCGCCGGGTCCTCACCGATCGCGAGGATGATCTCGCTCACGGCTGCCTCGATGCGTGCCCGGTCGACTCCGCTCACGAGCGCCGCCTAGGCCGTGGCCGGGCGCGGGTTCGTGGCGCGGGGGTGCTGGTCTGGGGCCTCGACCGCCGCGGCACCCGGAATATCCTCTGAGAGCACTCCGCCATCGGTTGCGCCTGGGTTCACCGGGGAGGTGAGCACGGGGTAGTCGATCGGCGGCACCGTCGAGAGCGGGCGCTTGTCGCTGGAGAGCCACTGGGGGCGCTCAGGCAGCTTCCTGACGTCCTTGAAGATCTCGGCGATCTGGTTGTGGTCGAGCGTCTCCTTCTCGAGCAGCTCCGCGGCCAGTCGGTCGAGGACATCGCGGTTGTCGTTCAGCACGGCCCAGGCCTCGTCGTGTGCCTGCTCGATGAGGGCACGCACCTCCTGGTCGACGCGTTCCGCGATGCGCTCGGAGTAGTCGCGCTGGTGGCCCATGTCGCGGCCGAGGAACATCTCGCCGCTGGACTGGCCGAGCTTGACCGCTCCGACGTCGGTGCTCATGCCGTACTCGGTCACCATCTTGCGGGCGGTGGCCGTGGCCTTCTCGATGTCGTTCGATGCGCCGGTGGTCGGGTCGTGGAAGACGATCTCCTCCGCGACGCGGCCGCCCATGGCGTAGGTGAGCTGGTCGAGCAACTCGTTGCGCGTGATCGAGTACTTGTCCTCGAGCGGCATCACCATCGTGTAACCGAGGGCGCGGCCGCGCGGGAGGATCGTGATCTTGGTCACGGGATCCGTGTAGTTCATCGCCGCCGCCGCGAGGGCGTGGCCGCCCTCGTGGTAGGCGGTGATCAGCTTCTCTTTGTCCTTCATCACGCGGGTGCGGCGCTGCGGGCCGGCGACGACACGGTCGATGGCCTCGTCGAGGGCACGGTTGTCGATGAGCTGGGCGTGGGAGCGCGCCGTGAGCAGCGCGGCCTCGTTGAGCACGTTCGCCAGGTCGGCACCGGTGAAACCGGGCGTCTTGCGGGCGACGACCTCAAGGTCGACGCCCTGGGCGAGCGGCTTGCCCCTGCCGTGCACCTCGAGGATCTTCTTGCGGCCGAGCATGTCGGGGGCGTCGACGCCGATCTGGCGGTCGAAGCGGCCCGGACGCAGCAGCGCGGGGTCGAGGATGTCGGGACGGTTCGTCGCCGCGATCAGGATGACGTTGGCCTTGGGGTCGAAGCCGTCCATCTCGACGAGCAGCTGGTTGAGGGTCTGCTCGCGCTCGTCGTGGCCGCCGCCCATTCCGGCACCGCGGTGCCGGCCGACGGCGTCGATCTCATCGACGAAGATGATGGCGGGCGCGTTCTCCTTGGCCTGCTGGAACAGGTCGCGGACGCGGCTGGCGCCGACGCCGACGAACATCTCGACGAAGTCAGATCCGGAGATCGAGTAGAACGGAACGCCTGCCTCGCCTGCGACCGCGCGGGCGAGCAGAGTCTTGCCGGTTCCGGGAGGGCCGTAGAGCAGCACACCCTTCGGGATGCGGGCGCCGACGGCCTGGAAACGGGCCGGGTCCTTGAGGAAGTCTTTGATCTCTTCGAGCTCTTCGATCGCCTCGTCGGCGCCGGCGACATCCTCGAAGGTGACCTTGGGGCTCTCCTTGGAGACGAGCTTCGCCTTCGACTTGCCGAACTGCATCACCTTGTTGCCGCCGCCCTGCATGCTGGAGAGCATCCACCAGAAGAACAGGCCGATGAGCAGCACGGGCAGCAGGATGCCGAGCAGCGAGAGCAGCCAGTTGGGCTGCGGAACCTCGTCGTCGAAGCCATCGGCGGGGTCGGCAGCCGTCACGGCGTCGACGACCTCAGTGCCGCGCGGCGTGACGTAGTAGAACTGCACCTGCTCGCCCAGCTTGGGGTCTGCCTTGGTCAGTGTGAGGTCGACGCGCTGCTCGCCGTCGACGATCTTCGCACTGGCGACCTTGCCGTCCTGGAGGAACTGCAAGCCCTCCTGTGTGGAGACCTCGCGGAATCCAGACATAGTGATCAGGCTTGACCCGATCCACACGGCAACGACCGCGAGCACGATGTAGAGCAGCGGACCCCGAAGAAGCTTCTTGACGTTCATGGTGCTGCAAGGCTACCGCGACCGTGCTGCACGATTGCCGCATGTTCGCTGCAGGCTCACCGTGTGGCGTTCCCGACAAGCCCGAATGGGGCGATTCAGCTGTAGATGTGGGGAGAGAGGATGCCGACGCTGCGGAGGTTGCGGTACTTCTCGTCGTAGTCGAGGCCGTAGCCGACGACGAACTTGTTGGGGATGTCGAAGCCGAGGTACTTGACGTCGATGTCGACGCGGGCCGCCTCCGGCTTGCGCAGCAGGGCGCAGATCTCGACGGACTCCGGTCCGCGCGACTTGAGGTTGGAGATCAGCCAGCTGAGCGTCAGGCCGGAGTCGATGATGTCTTCGACGATGAGCACCTTGCGCCCGGTCAGGTCGCTGTCGAGGTCCTTCAGGATGCGCACGACGCCGCTGGATGCGGTGCCGGAGCCGTAGGAGGAGACCGCCATCCAGTCCATCGTCACCTGCATGTCGAGCTCGCGGGCGAGGTCGGCCATCACCATGACGGCACCCTTGAGCACGCCGACGAGGAGCACGTTCTCTCCCGCGTAGTCGGCCTCGATCTGACGTGCCAGTTCGGCCAGTCGGGTGTGGATCTGCTCTTCCGTCAGCAGAATCTCGTCGAGGTCGCCTGCGAAGTGGTGGGAATCCATGGACGTTCGATCCGTTCCGGCATCGGCTGCTCCGATGCCCTGCTGCTGAGCTGTCGTGCGGGGGTGGGGGACGAGGCTACGCGGCTGTGAAGACGAGGAGCCCGGCGTTCCTCTCAACTCTAATGCCTGGGAGGTTGAGCGCTTTCTGTCCGTGCCAGTCGGTGACCAGGCGCGCGACCGACAGAGTGTGCACGCGGTCCAGGCTCACCCCGAACTCGCTCTGCACGACGAAGCGGATGACGCGCTGCCTGAGCGCGGCCGGGTTCGCCGCGAGCGCGGCCACCGAGACCGCGATGCCGGCCTCGGCCGGCTCGCAGATCTCCTCGATGAACTCGAGCACCATCTCGTCGAGCGCCGCCGAGTCCTCGCGCAGCTGCTCGGCCGTGCGGGCGAGGGCCTCGGCGACGCCGGGACCGAGTTCACGCTCGAGCACGGGAAGCACGCTCTGCCGCACCCGCACCCTGGCGTATGCGGGGTCGGCGTTGTGCGGGTCGTGCCACGGCTCGAGCCCGGAGTCGGCACAGAACCGCACGGTGTCGGCACGGCGGATGCCGAGCAGCGGCCGCAGGTAGCGACCGTTCCGCGAAGCCATGCCGTGCATGCTCGTCGGCCCGGAGCCGCGGGCGAGGCCGAGCAGCACGGTCTCGGCCTGATCGTCGAGGGTGTGCGCCAGCAGGATGCCGACGGCGCCGGTCTCGCCGAGCACGCGCTCGAAGGCGTCGTAACGCGCCGCGCGCGCGGCCGCCTCCGGCCCGCCCGCGCCACCGCTGACAGCGCGCCCGTTCGTGGTTTCGACAGGCGCAACCAGCGCGGACTCCCGTTGGTTGAGCTTGTCGAAACCTCCGACATCGACCCGGACGACGAGCACGGGGTCGAGTCCGAGGCCGCGTGCCTGCTCCGCCGCGGCATCCGCCACGGCATCCGAACCCGGCTGCAGCCGGTGGTCGATGATCACGGCGCCGGCGCGTGCCCCGGCGCGCGGCGCTTCGAAGGCCGTCGCGGCGGCGAGGGCGAGAGAGTCGGCGCCGCCGCTCAGCCCGACGAGCACGAGCGGGGACGCATCCCCGTCGAGCGTTTCGAGCGCTCCGCGCACCGCACGGCGCACATCGGCGATGGCCGGAGTCAGGCGGGGGCGGCGTGCAGAATCCATCAAGTAACCTTATTCCGGACTTTCCCCTCTCGGGGTTTGCGCAGCATCCGCTCATTCTTCATGGATACAAGGAGACCCCGCCATGGCCGATTACCTCGCCGTCATTGAGATTCCCAAGGGAAGCCGCAACAAGTACGAAGTCGACCACGAGACCGGTCGCGTGTTCCTCGACCGCGTGCTCTACACGACGTTCGTCTACCCGACCGACTACGGCTACTTCGAGAACACCCTCGGCCTCGACGGTGACCCGGTCGACGTGCTCGTGCTGCTCGACTACCCGCTCTTCCCCGGCGTCGGCGTCAAGGTGCGCCCCGTCGGCGTCTTCAACATGACCGATGACGGCGGCAGCGACGCCAAGGTCATCGCCGTTCCGGCCGGCGACCCCCGCTGGAACCACATCCAGGACGTCACCGACATCCCCGAGTTCCAGCGCAAGGAGATCGAGCACTTCTTCGAGCACTACAAGGACCTGGAGCCCGGCAAGTGGGTCAAGACCGAGGGCTGGGGCGACGCCGCCGAAGCCACCGCGATCATCGAGGCCGGAATCGTCGCCTTCCCCGGTCACTGATCGAGCACACGCCAGAAGGGGCACGCCGCATGGCGTGCCCCTTCTGGCGTTAAGCCGACGTCCTAGCCCGGGCGGCCGACGTAGGACGCCACGTCGCCCATGCCCCAGATGAAGTACTCGCGCACCGGCCTGGTCTCGTTCGGCGCCTCGACGATGCGACCGTTGCCGAGGTAGATGGCGACGTGGTAGTAGTCGCCGCCACCGTTGTCGGTCCAGAAGATCAGGTCGCCGCGCTGGCGCTGGCTGAAGGGCACCAAGCGGTTCTGTCCAGCCATTGTCCGGTACTGGTTGGTGGCCGAGTGGGTGCCGATCCAGACTCCGGCGCTGCCGTAGGCTCCGCGCGTCAGACCGGAGCAGTCCCACACATCGGGGCCGGCACCGCCGAGCACGTAGCGGTCGCCCAACTGGTCCAGCGCGAAGGAGATTGCCTGCTCCGCCGCGCTGTTGTTGACCGGAGGAGTCACCGGTGGTGTCACGGGCGGTGTCACAGGGGGTGTGACCGGGGGCGTCACCGGCGGAGTGACCGGCGGGTTCACGGGCGGATTCACCGGGGGATTCACGGGCGGCGTCACCCCGGGATTGCTCGGCTTGGGGTTCGGTGTCGCTCCCCCGTTGCCGCCGTTGCCGCCTGCAGGCGGCTGGACCACCGGCGGCGGATTCTTCGCTGCTTCTTCCGCGCGCTCGCCCTCGACGCGTTCGCGCTCAAGCTGAGCCGTGCTGTCACGCAGCACCGCGAGCTGCGCGTAGAGCTCGTCGGACTTGCGCTGCTCGGTGTCGTAGGCGTCGACGGCGAGCTGCGCGAGCGCGTTGGCGGCGTCGAGCTTGGTCTGGGCCTCTGCGGCCAGGCGTTCGCGCTCCGTCGTCGCCGCGCGCGCCTGCTCGGCGAGGGAGGCGACGGTGTTGCTGTCCTGCATCGCCTCGCTGTAGATCTTCTGCGACTGCTCACTGAGCTTGCTTGCCGCCCCGAGCTGACGCAGCAGATCGTCTGCACCGTCGCCTTCGAGGAACAGGTTGATCGACATGTCCTGGCCGCCGGAGCGCGCCAGATGCGAGGCGAGGAGACCCGCGCGCATCTTCGAGGTCTCCGCCTTCTTCGCGGCAGCGGCCTGCTGCGACTTCAGCTTCGACTCACGTTCCGTGGCGGCGGCGAGATCCTCCTGATTCACCCGCCAGGCCTCCGAGGCGATCAGCGACTGCTTCATCGCGGCATCCGCCTTCTCACGCAGGCCGTCGAGGAAGCCGGTGATCTTGTCGATCTCGGCCTTCTTCGTCGCCTCGTTCTTCTTTGCATTCTGCACGTCGTCCCACGAGGGATAGTCGGGCGCTGCGGCAACGGGACCGACGAGGCCCCCGGTCGCCGCCAGGGCTCCGATCGTGACGGCCGAGAAGACCGTGACCGGCTTGACGCGCGAGAGCGGTCGTGTGCGTGGATCAGCCAAGGGGTACCCCACGATCTGCCATGAATGGAGCGGCGTCGATGCGGCCGCCGTTGATGTACACCTCGAAGTGCAGGTGGCAACCGGTCGACGCACCCGTGGTTCCGGAGCTGGCGATGTTCTGCCCGACGTTCACCCAATCGCCGACGCCGACGAACCGCCCGCCGTCGCGAATGTGTGCGTAACCCGTGCTCACGCCGTTGCCGTGATCGATCTGGATCCAGTTGCCGTACGTGCCGTTCCAGCCCGAGTAGATCACGGTGCCCGATGCGGCAGCGTAGATCGGGGCGTAGCAACCAGTGCCGAGGTCGGTGCCGCGGTGGAAGCTGCTGCTGCACCCTCCCCCGCTGCAAATCACCGGACGGGGTCCGTAGCTGTCGGTGATCCGACCGGATGCCGGAACAGCCCAGCCGTTGTTGATGTAGCCGCCGCCGAGGCCGGGCCCGGGGCCGCCACCGCTACCGCCGCCGCCTCCACCGCCGCCTGCCGCCGCT
>CAZZNX010000060.1:0-16704 GCA_964655795.1 uncultured Leifsonia sp.
GCGCGGGAGGTCATGGCCATCACGCTAGCGGGTCTGCGAGCACGGCGACGGCCACGGCCTCGCCGCGGAGGGCGTCTGGCACGGCCAGCCGCGCGGGAACGCCCGGCGCCGCGGGGAGAATCTCGGCCGGCTGCGAGCCGCCGGCCCCCAGCCAGTGCACGGTCGTCCCGGCCCGGAACTCCGCGGGCAGCGCCGCCGTCCCCTGCGCCGGATCGCTCGCCTGGACGAAGAGCGTGCCGTCCTTCTGCGTGTAGGAGACGGCCTGAGCCGAGTCACCGGCGCGCACCCACGGACGCGTGCCGTAGATCGCCTCGCCGTTGCCGCGCAGCCAGCTGCCCATCGCGGCCATGCTCTGCTGCTGCAGCTCGGGGATGGATCCGTCTGCACGGGGGCCGACGTTGATCAGCAGGTTGCCGTTCTTGCTCACGACGTCGACGAGCAGGCGGATGAGCGCATCGCCGGAGAGTGTGTGCTCGGGGCCCTCCACCTGGTTGTAGCCGAAGGAGAAGCCGAGGCCGCGGGTGGATTCCCACGGCTGCTCGATGATGTCCTCCACGTGGCGATACTCGCGCGTGATGAAGCCGTGGTACGGCACACCCCAGCGGTCGTTCACGACGCCGTGCGGGATCTTCTCGAGGTAGCGCTCGAGAAGGGCCGCGACGGCGTAGGGGTCGTGTCCCTTGCCACCGTCGGGCCAGTCGATGTCGTTCCACAGGATGTCGGGTGCGAATCGTTCAATGAGTTCCTCGAGCTGCGCGGCGCTGTAACGGGCGAAACGCTCGTCATTGCGGCGGTAGCGGAACAGGTCGGTGTCTGACTCGATCGGCGGGAAGTCGCTGACGTGCCAGTCGAGCGCACCGGAGAAGTAGACGCCGAAGCGCGCTCCTGCGGTCCGCGTCTCGGCGGCGATCTCGCTGATCAGGTCGCGCTTCGGGCCGCGTCTGGCCGCGTTGAACGGCGTCGTGGCGGTGTCCCAGAGGCAGAATCCCTCGTGGTGCTTGGTGGTCGGGATGACGTAGCGGGCTCCGGCGTCGACGAGCGAGCCGACGAAGGCGCTCGGGTCGAATGCACTGGCGTCCCAGAGGTCGGCGAGGTCTTCATAGCTGGTGCCCGTGCCGAAGACGTCCTGGTGGCGCTCCCAGGTCGGGCTGCCCGTGATGCGGACGGTGTTGCCGTACCACTCGGCGTACTGGTGGTGCGCATAGGCGTCCTCGGCCGGAACGTTGCGCGTTCCGGTCGGGGTGCCCCAGGCGGGGACCGAGTAGAGGCCCCAGTGCACGAAGAAGCCGAGCTTGGCGTCGCGGTACCACTCCGGCACTGCGGCGTTCGGGTAGACGGGGCCGTCAGAGCCGAAGTCCGGCCCGACACGGGTTTCAAAGTTGAGCATCAGAGGTCCTTGATTCCTTCTGCGGTGCGGCGGGTGACGGTGGCGCGGAGGGCGGGGGTGCCGCTCCGATCGAACGGGAAGACGCCGGGTTCCAGGTGCGAGTGGCCGAGACGCAGAAGGTCCTGGTCGACGCCGCCGGGGGTCAGCGCGAGCTTCCAGCGCTCGCCCTCGACTGCGCCCATCGGCCCTGTACCCGTTGTGAGTGCGTAGAGCTCCGGCTCGAGGTAGCCGATCTTCACGAACACGATGTCCATGCTGTTCGGATCGATGCCGAGCTGGGTGAAGTCGCTGATGTGGTGGAACGGCTTGCGGCGCGTTGTGATGATGGCGTGCACTCCCCCGGCCTTCACGACGACCTGGGTGCCGGCATCCGCGTCACCGTCGGTGATCGAGAACACCTCGCCCGTGATCGCGACCGGCCCGGATGGGCCGCCGTCGACGCGGCCGCCGACCTCGAGAGAGACGGTGCCGCCGACGCCGGCGGCAACAGCCTGGGCGACGGCGTCGGCGTCGAAGATGGATGCGTGCACGACCGAGACGGAGCCGTCGGCGAATTCGGGGCGCGCGAGCAGCTGGCCGAGCGTCCACGACACATCGCCGGCGCCGCCGGCCGTCGGGTTGTCGCCCGAGTCGCTGATCACATAGGGGCGGGCATCGGATGCCGCGTTGGCGGCCAGCGCGGCGTCGATCGACTCGGCCAGAGGCAGTGCGTCGGCAACAAACGCGAAGTCGTCCCGTGCCTCCCAGTACAGGCGGCCGAGACGCTCGGTCTCGTCGCGGATCGCCTCGACATCGTCGCCGATGCTCACGACCACGGCCTGGCAACGTGCCTCGTCTGCCCAGGCGTATCCGACCCAGATCGAGGAGTCGACGACGCCGGCGCGCGCCTCGGAGACCGGCACCTCGGCGTAGATGCTGCGCGCCGGTTCGATGCGGGTGCTCGTCTTCTCACCGGGCAGGAGCACGGGTACCGGCAGCCAGGCCTTGTACGGACGACGCGCATCCACGTCGGAGCCGACGGCGGAGCGCAGACGCTCGAGCAGGTTGTGCACCGCGCGCTGCTTGGTGTTCCAGTGGTCTTCGTGAGGCGCCATGCGGTAGCAGGTGATCAGGTCGCTGACGTCGAGCAGGGTGCGCGAGACGTTGCCGTGTAGGTCCATCGACGTGGAGACGAGCACGTCCGGTCCGAGGGCGTCGCGCACGGCGGTCCCGAGGTCGCCCTCGGCATCGACGAGGCCGACGACGCTCATCGCGCCGTGGATGTCGAAGTAGAACGCGTCGAACGGACCCTGGCTGCGGATGCCGTCGAGGATCTCGGCCTTCAGCCGCTCGTAGGTCTCACGGGCGACGGCGCCGCCCGGCAGCGAACGGGCCTGCAACAACGGCACCCAGTCGGCCGCCTCGCGCAGTTCCGAGCCCTCCGCCATGAAGGGGTAGTAGCCGATGAGCACGTCCCCGCGCCGCTCGGTGAAGGCTTCGTCGCCGCTGATGTGCGGTGAGAAGGTGCTGGACTCGATCGAGATTCCGCCGATGCCGATGCGGGGGCGCACGAGGCCGCCCTCGGCGACGGGTGAGAGGGGCCCGGTCCAGATGTCGGATGCTTCGGTCACAGTGCGTTCCTTACGAGGTCGTTCACGATCATGGTGTCCGCGTTCTGATGCGTCGCCGCGTCCTGAGCGGCCCGCTCCCCCTGTGCGCTGCCGCGGTCGAGCAGGCGCCAGGCCAGGGCGGCGGCGCCGAGGGCGACCGAGTGGCCGCCGAGGGCGCTCGGCACGACGACGAGCGGGTAGCCGGAGACGGGCTGGTTCTCGAGCAGCGTCGCGTTCAGGGCCGGTTCGAGAAGATCCCAGGCCCCGCGCACACCGCCGCCGATGACGACATCCTGCACATCGAGGAGGTTGACGGCCGTCGCGATGGCGATGCCGATCGCCTCGCCTGCCGCGTCGAACGTTGCGATCGCGGACGGGTCGCCCGCCCGCGCCTTCTCGGCCACGAACAGCGCCGAGTCGGTGACGATGCCGCCGTTCCGCTCGCTGTACCGTGCACCGATCGAGCGACCGGATGCCAGCGTCTCCAGGTGGCCGCGCTGGCCGCAGGTGCAGACGATCTCGCTGTAGCCCGGGGTGTGACCGATCTCGCCGGCCGCGCCGCGGGGGCCGACGAAGACGTCGCCACCGACGGCGATGGCGCCCCCGACTCCCGTGCCGAGCATGATGCCGATGGCGTCACTGCTTCCTGCGAGCGCGCCGTAGCTCATCTCGCCGTGCAGGAAGGCATTCACGTCGTTGTCGACCGCGACGCGGACGCCGAGTCTGGTGCCGAGGTCGTCGGCCAACGGGAAGCCGACCCAGTCGGTGAACGATTCCGACGCCGCGGTGATGGTGCCCGTCTCCGGATCGATGACCCCGGCGGCGCCGACACCGGCGGCCGCGATGACGGTTCCGGTTTCCCGCTCGAGTGCCTGCACCAGGCCGGCTGCTGCTGCGCTCATCGCGTCGCCGCCCTCGCTGGCCGGCGCCCGCACTGTGCCGCTTGCGAGCACCGTGCCGAGTCGGTCGACGAGGAGCGCCGAGATCTTGGTGCCGCCGATATCAATTCCGGCGACGATGAGAGTGTCGACGGAGCCCACGCTAGCGACCGCCCAGACCGGCCATCGAGATGCCCTTCACGAGGTGCTTCTGCAGGGCGATGACCAGGATCGTCGTCGGGATCATCGAGATGATCGCGGCTGCCATCTGCAGGTCCCAACGGGTTCCGGTGATTCCGGAGAATGTCGCGAGACCGATCGGCAGCGTTCCGTGCGCCGCGTAGTCGACGGTCACGATGAGCGGCCAGAGGTAGCTGTTCCAGAAGGAGAGGAAGGTGAAGACGGCGAGAACCGCGACGGCCGACTTCGAGAGCGGCAGCACGATCTGCAGGAAGGAGCGCACGGGGCCTGCGCCGTCGACGCGGGCCGCCTCCTCCAGCTCGAAGGGGATGCCGCGGAAGAACTGGCGCATCAGGAAGGTGCCGAATGCGGTGAACGCGAACGGGAAGATCAGCGCCTGGTAGGTGTCGACCCAGCCGAACCACTGCATGACCGTGAACATCGGGATCACGAGCACCTCGGCCGGCACCATCAGCGTGGCCAGGAAGAGCACGAAGACGGCATCCCGGCCCTTCCACCGCAGGCGGCCGAAGGCGTAGCCCGCCATCGTCGACACCGCGAGGACGACGAGCGTTCCGGCGATCGAGACGAAGAAGGAGTTGCCGATGTAGGTGAGGAATGGGCCGTATGCGAAGACGTCGGCGAAGTTGCTCCAGCGGATCTCAGAGCCGACCAGGGTCGGCGGCATCGCGAAGATCTCCTGGTTCGGCTTGAGAGCCGAGAAGAACGCGTAGATCAGCGGCGAGATGAAGATGAGCGCGGCGATGTAGACGAAGATGTGCCCGAAGACGAGCCGCACACGCTCGCCCGTGGTCATCGGAGCGTTGCCGGAGACGCGCTCCTTCTCGCGCTTCACACGACGGCGGCGGGGCGCCGGTGGCGTGCCGACGGTGTCGAGCTCGGCGAGTGCGCCGGGGCCCAAGGTCATGCTGCTAGTGCTCATAGTGCACCCACTTCTTCTGCACGCTGAACTGTGCGGCGGTGATCGCGATGATGACGGCAAACAGGATCCAGGCGGCCGCCGCGGCGAGGCCGAGCTCTTGGAACTTGAAGCCCTGGTTGTAGATGAACTGCACGATCGGCTGGGTGGAGTTGCCCGGCCCGCCGCCCGTGAGCAGCTGGGGTTGGGCGAAGACCTGCATCGAGGTGATCATCGTCATGACGCTGGCGAAGAAGATCGACGGCGACACGAGTGGCACCGTGATGCTCCAGATCATGCGCAGCCCCTGTGCGCCGTCGATGCGCGCGGCCTCGACGGTGGATTCGGGCAGCTGCTCGAGAGCCGCGGAGAAGATCAGCATGTTGTAGCCGAGGCCTGCCCACACCGACATCAGCACGACCATGATCATGGCCCACTGCGGGTCGGCGAGGAAGTTGGGCAGCTGGATGCCGAACCAGCTCTGCGAGATGCCGTTGATGAGCCCCTGCGGCTGCAGCATCATCTTCCAGACGAGGACGTTGGCCACCATCGGTGTCACGACCGGGATGAAGAAGAGCACACGGAGCGCTCCACGACCGCGGATGCGGGAGTGCAGCGAGAGTGCAAGCAGGAAGGACAGCGCGACGCTGATGGGCACGTACAGGATGGCGAACACGAAGGTGTTGCGCAGTGCCGGCCAGAAGTCGGGGCTGTCGGTGAACAGCTTGATGTAGTTGTCGACGCCGACAAATGTCTTCTCGCCGAAGGTGGGCCAGTCGAAGAACCCCATCACGATGGAGAGGACGACGGGGACGATGGTGAACAGGGCGAGGCCCGCCAGGGCCGGGCTTACAAAGCCCAGCGCCTGACGGGATTCGCTCCTGGCAAGAGCCCCTCGACGAGGTGTACGGGTACCGATCGACATGTCGAGAGGTCTCCTCGCTTTCGTTATGGATTGATTAGTTGCCGAACTGCGACTGCGCGGTCTCGAGCATGTTCGACATGCTCTCCTGACCGTTGTAGACGCTGACCAGCTGAGGCTGGATGAAGGTGTCGACCTTCGACCAGTTGTCGCTGACGTACTGTCCCTGCACGTTCGAGAACGCGGCGGTGAACGCCTCTTCGACCTGCTCGCGGTACTCCGGTGCGAGCGACTCGAAGTAGAGCGGCTGCGAGGAGAGGCGGGCCGGGTAGCTGCGGCCGGATGAGGCGATGTAGTCCTGCGAGTCAACGCTGAGCAGCGAACCGAGAACCTTGAGTGCGCCCTCCTTGTTGTCGCAGTCCTGGGCGATGCCGAAGCCGGAGCCGAGGATCAGGCCGAGCGAGCCATCGGGGCCTGCGGGCAGTGGAGCCATGCCGGCCTCGAAGCCAGGGTCGTTGTCGAGGTAGCCGACTGCGTTCCAGGTGCCGTCGACGGCCATGGCAGCCATGCCGCTGGAGTACTGGTTCTCGCCCCAGCCGGTGTCGGATGCCGAAGCAACGGGCAGCGCGACCTTCTGCTCGGTGACGAGCTCGCCGTACCAGGTGGCCGCGTCAACGAAGGCGGGGTTGGTCAGGTCAAGCGTGCCGTCCTGCTTGACCGGCTGCACGCCGGCCTTGGAGATCGGCAGCGCCTGCCACTGGAAGCCACCCATGCCGATGCCGAAGCCGGCGTGTTCCGGGGTCGTTGCAGCCTTGGCGGTGGCCTCGAAGTCGTCGAAGTCCCAGCCGACGGCGGGAACCGGCGCACCGGTCTCGGCGAGCATGTCGGCGTTGTAGTAGGTGAGCATCGTTGCCATGTCGAACGGCACGCCGTAGAGGTCGCCCTTGTTGCTCAGGATGTCGAAGGCGCCCGGCGCGAACTCGTCGGCGACGATGCCGGCGGTCGTGAGGTCTGCCTCGCTCAGCTGGGCGAAGCCTCCGGTGTAGCTGGAGAGCATGCCGCTGTTCATGCCGGTGACGCAGGCCATGTTGCCGGAGGCCATGTTCGTGGTCAGCTTCGTGAAGAAGTCACCCCACGGAGCGGTGCGCAGCTCGATCTTCAGATCGGGGTTCTGCTCCTGGGCGATGGCGACCTGCGCCTCGAGTGCCGCCGTGTCGTCTTCACTGCCTGCCCACATGTCCACGACGATCGTGTCGGAACCGCCGGACGCGGTGTCACCGGCGCTGCAGCCGGACAGGACGAGCGCTGCCGAAGCGGCGACGGCCGCTGCGATGTACATCTTCTTCATTGAAAATTGCCTCCTCAGGCACGAATCACCACGTGATCCGATTCAGTGTGACTACGCACGAGCGAGCGCAATCCTCGTTCGGTGCAAGGGGGAGTCCGCAAGTTAATTCGAGTTTCGAAATAACTTCCTTAACTTACTGCTGAAAGTTGATACTGTCAGATCGACCCCGAAAGCGTCAACTTTCATCCGATGTTTGTTTGTTACGTTTGAGTTACGGGCCAAAACGCCCCACCGCAGCACTCGCCCCACTAGTCTCGACTTACTTCGAGAACGAGAGAACTATGTCACTGACGACCCACCGCGCCGCCTCGACAGGTACCGAGCAGCAGGCCAAACTCATCGTGGAGCTCATCGCGCACGGCGAAGCCGCATCGAGAAGCGAAATCTCGCGGATTCTGGGCCTTGCTCCGTCCACCGTCTCGCTCCGCGTCGCCGAACTCGAACGCCGCGGCGTGCTCGTCGAAGAGGGAGTCGGCGAGTCGAGCGGAGGCAGGCGCCCCCGCATCCTCCGCCTGCGCGGCGGGGACGACTACGCGCTCGTCGCCGATCTCGGCGGCCATCACGCTCGAATTGGTCGGGTGTCTTTCGCGGGTGAGCTTCTCGAGACCCGGACCGTGCCCGTGCGCATCAACGACGGCCCGGAGGCGACACTGGAACTCGTGGCCGCGGCGCTGCGCGAACTCGGCACCGATTCTGGCGCCCCGTCTGGCCGCGTGCGGGGAGTCGGCATGGCCCTCCCCGGCCCGGTCGACAGCACGATCGGCGGCGTCGAGCTGCCGTCCCGGATGCCGGGCTGGCAGAGCTTCGCCGTGCGCGACTGGCTCGAGCACCACTTCGAGGTGCCGGCCGTCGTCGACAACGACGCCAACCTGATGGCCCTCGGCGAGCACTACGCGCAGCTCGGACCGGAGGCGCACAGCATCACCGTGAAGGCGGGCACCGCGATCGGCAGTGGAATCATCGTGAGCGGCGCACTGCACCGCGGAGCGACCGGCGCGGCCGGCGACGTCACGCACACGCGGATCTCCGCCGCCGCGTCCGAGCCGTGCTCGTGCGGGAACATCGGTTGCCTCGAGACGATCGCCAGCGGCGCCGGCATCGTGCGCCAGCTCCGAGAACGGGGCATCGACGTGTCGACCACCGCCGAGGTCATCGCACTCGCCCGGGACGCGAACCCGCAGGCCACGACGTTGGTCCGCACCGCGGGCACCTACCTCGGCGAGGTACTGAGCAGCGTCGTGAACTTCTTCAACCCGGACGCCCTGTTCCTCACCGGCGGCATGGCCTCCTGCGAGCCGTTCATCGCCGCGGTGCGCAGCAGGGTCTACGAGGGCTGCCACCCGCTCGTCACCCAGAACCTCCGCATCGAATCGGCCAGCACGGGGCCGGATGCCGGCCTCTACGGCGCTGCGCACCTCGTGCGCGAGAAGATCTCGGTGCTCGAGCGCTAATCCCCGCTCGCTGGTCGAGTAGCGAGGAACGAGCGTATCGAGACCCGGTTGCGAGATCTCGATACGGCCGTAGACGGCCTACTCGATCAGCGGGAGCGGCCGGCCCACTCGATCGGCGAGAGTGGAGCCCTCTCGGCCACGATGCGGCTCAGTGCAGCAGCAGCTCGATCACGGGCATCGCGACATCCGGTCGCCGCACGGGCAGCGCGAGCGTCAGCGTCCCCGCCTGCTGGCCGGCAGGCTGTGTGACGAGCGCCTGCTGCTCCGGGTCGGAGACCGACGTCTTGATCCACGAGCCGTCGTGCAGGAAGCGGGCGTAACGCACACGGCCGGCAAGGCCGGGCAGGTGCACAAATCCCATCGGCCAGCTGAAGAGGTGCAGGTAGAGTCGGTCGCCGTTCTGCGTGTAGACGCCCTCCCGCGGCGGCGTGTGCGGTGCGTGGCCGGCACCGGTGATGGCGCGGCCGTGCAGCCGCATCCACTCGCCGATCTCTGCCAGCAGCCTGGCGTCGCGCGGGTCGACCGCTCCCCTGCCGTTCGGGCCGATGTTGAGCAGCATGTTGCCGCCCATCGACACGGAGTCGGCGAGCATCCGGATCAACAGCTCTGCGCTCTTGTGGTTGTCGTTGTCGCGGTCATAACCCCAGGAGCCGTTCGTCGTCTGGCACGCCTCCCAGACCACGGGCACACCGTCCTGCACGAGCGGCTCGGTCGGCTGGTACTGCTCTGGGGTGACGAAGTCGCCTGGGATCCCCAGGCGGTCGTTCACGATGACGTTGGGCTGGAGCTCCCGGCACAGCGCGAGCAGGCCGGCGGCATCCCAGTCCTCTGCCGACTTGCCGACCCAGCCCTGCTTCGTCTCCGGGTAGGTGAAGTCGAAGAACAGGTAGTCGATCTGGCCGTATTCGGTGAGCAGCTCGCGCATCTGCGCGTGCAGGAAGGCGCGATAGCGCTCCATGTCCCGGCCTGCGTTGAGCTCGGCCGCGTTCGCGTCGTCGCGGCGCGGGTGGTTCCAGTCGACGGTGAAGTCGGGGTGGTGCCAGTCGATGAGCGAGTGGTAGAGCCCGACGCGCAGCCCCTCCGCCCGCATCGCGGCGACGAACTCGGCCACGAGATCACGCCCGCAGGCGGCGACGGAGTTGAAGTCGCTCTGGGCCGTGTTCCACAGCGCGAAGCCGTCGTGGTGCTTGGTGGTGAGCACGACGTACTCCATGCCGGCGTTCTTCGCGGTGCGCGCGATCTCGGCAGCATCGAAGAGGTCTGGTTCGAAGTTCTCGAAGTACTGCGCGTAGTCCTCGTCGCTCAGCCGTTCGTTGGTCTGCACCCACTCGTGCCTCGCCGCGCCGCTGTAGATTCCGAAGTGGACGAACAGGCCGAACCGGCCGGTCGTGAACCAGTCTGAGGTGGTCTCTCCGGGGGTGGCTGCTGCTGGGGTGGGCACGGCGCTGGGCTCCTGACGTCTGGAGGATGTGGTCGAACCAGCCTATCTCTAGACATCGGATGTCTGCACACGACACTGTCTGCACGCGACCCTGAAACGCAGAACGACCCGCCTCAGTGAGGCGGGCCGTTCCGAATCAGGTGTGACTGACTAGGTACTGCTGACTAGCGTGCGACGCTGCCGTCTGTGTAGTCGTCGTCGAGCTGCTTCCACGCGAAGAGGCTGCGCAGTTCGCGGCCGGTCTCCTCGATCGGGTGGGCCTCGCCCTTGGCGCGCAGCGCGAGGAACTCGGGTGCACCGGCATCCTGGTCGTCGATGAAGCGCTTGGCGAATGCACCGCTCTGGATGTCGGCGAGAACGGCCTTCATGTTCTCCTTGACCGAGGGGTCGATCACGCGCGGGCCGGAGACGTAGTCGCCGAACTCTGCGGTGTCGGAGACGCTCCAACGCTGCTTGGCGATGCCACCCTCCCACATGAGGTCGACGATGAGCTTGAGCTCGTGCAGAACCTCGAAGTAGGCGATCTGCGGCTGGTAGCCGGCCTCGGTCAGGGTCTCGAAGCCGTACTGGACGAGCTGCGACACGCCACCGCAGAGAACAGCCTGCTCACCGAACAGGTCGGTCTCGGTCTCTTCGGTGAAGGTGGTCTTGATGACGCCGGCGCGGGCGCCGCCGATGGCGGAGGCGTACGAGAGCGCGATGTCCCAGGCGTGGCCGGTCGCGTCGTTCTCGACGGCGATGATGTCCGGGATGCCGCGGCCAGCGACGAACTCGCGAC
The DNA here is from genome assembly GCA_964655795.1 of uncultured Leifsonia sp. Lineage (GTDB taxonomy): Bacteria > Actinomycetota > Actinomycetes > Actinomycetales > Microbacteriaceae > Microterricola. Next base: position 10,834 of record CAZZNX010000060.1, read on the forward strand.
GAACCGTGTGGCCGGGGGCCTTCGGGGCGACGAGGATCACGTCGACGTCCTTGGGCGCCTCGATGTAGCCGAAGCGGATGTTGAAGCCGTGAGCGAAGGCAAGGGTCTTGCCCGCGGTCAGCTTGTCCTTGATCTCGTTGTTGTAGATCGAACGCTGGTGCTGGTCCGGAGCCAGGATCATGATGAGGTCAGCCCACTCGGCTGCATCTGCGACGGAGAGAACAGTGAAGCCCTCGTCCTGCGCCTTGGGGGCCGACTTGGAGCCGTCCTTCAGGCCGATGACGACCTCAACGCCGGAGTCGCGAAGGTTCAGCGCGTGGGCGTGGCCCTGCGAGCCGTAACCGATGATGGCGACCTTTTTGCCCTGGATGATCGACAGATCGGCGTCTTTGTCGTAAAAAATCTCAGACATGCGTGTTTCTCTCTACTTGATGGTGGTGAGTGTGAAAGTTACTAGATTTCGATACGCGCTTCGCGCTACTCAATCTGACGGTTTCGCCGTCAGTTCTTGAAGACGCGCTCGGTGATCGACTTGGATCCGCGGCCGATGGCGAGCAGACCCGACTGCGCGATCTCCTTGATCCCGTAGGGCTCGAGTACGCGCAGCAGCGCGCTCGTCTTGCCGGAATCGCCGGTGACCTCGATCACGAGGGCATCGTTGGCGACGTCGACGACGCGGGCACGGAACAGCGTGACCGCCTCGAGCACCTGCGAACGGGTCGTGTTGTCGACCTTGACCTTGATGAGCAGGTGTTCCCGCTGCACCGACTGGGTCGGGTCGAGCTCGACGATCTTGATCACATTGACGAGCTTGTTCAACTGCTTGGTCACCTGCTCGAGCGGCAGGCGGTCGACGTCGACGACGACGGTGATGCGAGAGAGGCCCTCGATCTCACTGTGGCCGACGGCGAGGCTCTCGATGTTGAAGCCACGGCGGGCGAAGAGCCCGGCGACTCGGGTCAGCAGGCCGGGCTTGTCTTCGACGAGCAGGCTCAGAACGTGGGTGCTCATGGCTTACTCCTCTTCCCAGGCTGGTGCGTGATCTTTGGCGTACTGGATGGAACTGTTCGAGAGGCCCTGCGGGACCATCGGCCAGACCATGGCGTCACGGCTCACGATGAAGTCGATGACGACCGGGCGGTCGTTGGTCTCCAACGCCAGCTTGATCGCGGCGTCGACCTCGTCCTCCGTGCGCACGCGGATGCCGAGGGCACCGTATGCATCGGCGAGCTTGACGAAGTCGGGGACCATGGCCGTCTCGTGACCGGTGTTCAGGTCGGTGAAGCTGTGACGGCCCTCGTAGAACATCGTCTGCCACTGGCGGACCATGCCGAGCGAGGAGTTGTTGATGATCGCGACCTTGATCGGGATGTTGTTGATCATGCAGGTCGCGAGTTCCTGATTGGTCATCTGGAAGCATCCGTCGCCGTCGATCGCCCAGACCACGCGCTCGGGTTCCGCGACCTTGGCACCCATGGCGGCCGGCACCGAGTAACCCATGGTTCCGGCACCACCCGAGTTGAGCCAGGCGTTGGGGCGCTCGTACTTGATGAACTGTGCTGACCACATCTGGTGCTGGCCGACTCCGGCCGCGTAGATGCCCTCAGGACCGGTGAGCTCACCGATGCGCTGGATCACGTACTGCGGCGCGAGCAGGCCGTCGCTCGGCTTGCTGTAGCCGAGCGGGAAGCGCTCGCGCAGATCGTTGAGGTAGCTCCACCACTCGGTGAGGTCCGGGGCGGTGCTGCCCGTCGCCTCGGCCAGGGCGGCCGTCAGATCGATGATCACGTCTTTGGCGTCACCGACGATGGGCACATCGGCGTTGCGGATCTTCGAGATCTCGGCCGGGTCGACGTCGACGTGCACGATCTTGGCGTTCGGCGCGAACAGCCCGACCTTGCCCGTCACGCGGTCGTCGAAGCGGGCGCCGAGCGACACGATGAGGTCGGCCTCCTGCAGCGAGAGCACCGCGGGAACCGTGCCGTGCATTCCCGGCATGCCGAGGTGCTGCTGGTGCGAGTCCGGGAAGGCGCCGCGGGCCATCAGAGTGGTCACGACGGGGGCGCCGGATGCCTCGGCGAGCACCTTCAGCTCGGCGGAGGCACGGGCGCGGATCACGCCGCCGCCCACGTAGAGCACCGGCTTCTTGGCCTCGGCCAGCATCTGGGCCGCGGCCTGGATCTGCTTGCCGTGCGCTTTGGTGACGGGGCGGTAGCCGGGCAGGTCGATCTTCGGCGGCCAGCTGAAGGTCATCTCGCCCTGCTGGGCGTCCTTGGTGATGTCGACGAGCACGGGGCCGGGGCGACCGGTCGAGGCGATCAGGTGCGCGGCGGCGATCGTCGCGGGGATGTCCTCTGCCCGCTTCACGAGGAAGGAGTGCTTGGTGATCGGCATCGTGATTCCGACGATGTCGGCTTCCTGGAAGGCGTCCGTTCCCATCAGCGTCGAGAACACCTGGCCGGTGATCGCCAGCAGCGGCACCGAGTCCATGTATGCGTCGGCGATGGCGGTGACGAGGTTCGTCGCACCGGGGCCGGATGTCGCGATCGCGACGCCGACCCGGTTGCTCGAGGAGGCGTAGCCCTCCGCCGCGTGGCCTGCGCCCTGTTCGTGGCGCACCAGGATGTGGCGGATGGCCGTCGACGACATGAGCTCGTCGTAGAACGGGATGATCGCCCCGCCCGGGAGGCCGAAGACGTCCTTGATGCCGAGAAGTTCGAGGCTGCGCAGGATCGCGCCGGAGCCCGTCATCTTCTCTGGGCCGGTCTTGCTCGGCCCTGTCGATGAGTTCGCCTGCGCGGCCGCTCCCGTTTTGGGTGCGGCCGGCGAAGGCACGTTCTGAGATTCCGTAGACATACGGTGAAGTCCCTTGGGTACGTGATGGATGAATGAATCGCGGCTACTAGCCGGTGACCGCGCCTTCTGCGGCGGAGTGCACGAGCTTGGAGTATTTCGCGAGAACGCCACGGGTATAGCGCGGGGGAAGAGGTGCCCAGCCTTCACGGCGGGCGGCCAGCTCAGTCTCGTCGACAAGTAGGTCAAGGGAGCGGGCCGCGATATCGACCCGTATGAGATCACCATCGCGCACGAAGGCAATGGGACCTGCGTCCACTGCTTCGGGTGCTATGTGGCCGATGCACAGTCCGGTTGTGCCACCTGAGAATCGGCCGTCCGTCAAGAGTAGTACATCTTTTCCGAGTCCCGCGCCCTTGATGGCGGCGGTGATGGAGAGCATCTCGCGCATACCCGGGCCACCCTTGGGGCCTTCGTAGCGGATGATGACGACGTCACCCTTGCTGATCTTGCCCTCCGTGAGTGCGTCCATCGCACCGCGCTCGCGCTCGAAGACGCGTGCGGGGCCCTCGAAGACCTCGGCGTCGAAGCCGGCGGTCTTCACGACGGCACCCTCCGGTGCGAAGGTGCCCTGCAGCACGGTGATGCCACCGGTCGCGTGGATCGGGTTGTCCAGCGTGCGGATGACCTCGCCGTCCAGCGGGTCGGGGTTCAGCAGCTCGAGGTTCTCGGCAACGGTCTTGCCCGTGACGGTGAGTGCGTCACCGTGGAGCAGGCCCGCCTCGAGCAGCGCGCGCATGAGAACGGGGATGCCGCCGTGGCGGTCCACGTCGGCCATGACGTACTTGCCGAACGGCTTCATGTCGGCCAGGTGCGGAACCTTGTCGCCGATGCGGTTGAAGTCGTCGAGGGTGAGCTCGACCTCCGCCTCGTGCGCGATGGCCAGCAGGTGCAGCACGACGTTGGTCGAGCCGCCGAGCGCCATGGCAACGGTGATGGCGTTCTCGAACGCCTTCTTGGTGAGGATGTCGCGCGCCGTGATGCCGAGACGCAGCATGTTGACGACGGCCTCGCCAGAGCGGTGCGCGAAGTAGTCGCGGCGGCGGTCGGCCGAGGGCGGCGCGGCGGAGCCGGGGAGGCTCATGCCGAGGGCCTCTGCGACGGATGCCATGGTGTTGGCGGTGTACATGCCGCCACAGGCGCCTTCGCCCGGGGCGATGGCGCACTCGATGCGCTTGAGGTCTTCCTCGCTCATGGTGCCGGCCTTGCACGCACCGACGGCTTCGAAGGAGTCAATGATGGTGACCTCCTTCTCCGTGCCGTCGGAGAGCTTCACCCAGCCGGGCGCGATGGAGCCGGCGTAGAGGAAGACGGATGCCAGGTCGAGCCGGGCCGCGGCCATCAGCATGCCGGGCAGCGACTTGTCGCAGCCGGCCAGCAGCACGGAACCGTCGAGGCGCTCGGCCATCATGACGGTCTCGACGGAGTCGGCGATGACCTCGCGGGACACGAGCGAGAAGTGCATGCCCTCGTGGCCCATCGAGATGCCGTCGGAGACGGAGATCGTGCCGAACTGCAGCGGGTATCCCCCGCCGGAGTGCACGCCTTCCTTGGCAGCAGCTCATCCAGTGTGGCACCCTGGGCGAGCCGGTCAAGGCTCAGGTTGCACGGGGTGATCTCGTTCCACGAGCTCGCAATACCGATCTGGGGCTTGTCCCAGTCTTCATCGCCCATTCCAACGGCACGGAGCATTCCGCGGCTGGTCGTGGCTTCAATTCCATCAGTGACTGCACGGCTTCGTGGCTTGATATCAATCTCAGGCATGGGTCGAGTCTAGAACCTCGAGAGGGTGCGCTACGCCGCCTCAGGAGCGCGCACGGTCCAGCGCCCCGGCCTGTGCCGCCCGGAAATCGGCGAGCAGCGCGAGCACCTCGGCCAGCTCCTCCGGACCACGCACGCGGTTTCCGGCGACGGTGAAGCCCTGCCCGATCTTGAGCGAGAGATCGCCGGCACCCTGCACCGCGAAGGCGTGCTCATCGGTGACGTCGTCGCCGGCGTAGAACACGGAGGTCGCCTGCGTGTACTCGCGGAGCTGTTGCAGGGCGTCGCCCTTGTTGCCGCTGCGCACCGAGAACTCGAGCACGTTCTTGCCCTCGAGCACCGACAGGCTCGGCAGGATTCCGTGGACGCTGGACCTGGCCGTGCGTTGCAGCGCCATGCCGGCCGGAGCCGGCACGAGCCGGGTGTGCAGCGCGAAGCCGGCAGGCTTGCGCTCGACCCAGGCTCCCTCTGCCTTGGCGGCGATGCCCTCGAGGATCTCGGCAAGGCTGGCGAGCTGGGCGATCTCCTCGCTCAGCAGGTTGAGTGAGATCTCCGGCTGATCGAGCTTCATCTCAATGCCGTGCGAGCCGGTCAGCAGCACGGCCTCCGGAGGCTCCGCCACCTGTTCGAGACTCACCAGAGCACGGCCGGAGACAAAGGCGACGCGTGTCTCCGGCAGCGCGACGAGCCGCATCACGGCGGTGCGGGCGCTCTCCAGCGCGCGGGCGTCTTCCGGCCGGTCGACGTGTGGCGCGAGCGTGCCGTCGAAGTCGAGCGCGACGAGCAGCCGTTCGCTGGCCGCCACCTCGCGCAGCTTGGTGATCAGCTCATCCGGCACGCCCGGCTCGACGGCCGCACGACCGGTGAGGTCGTCGAGGAACGCCTTCGCCCAGTCGGACACGCTGTTCTCGCGCAGCCGTTTGCGCAGCGTCTTCATGCGCTTGCGCCGTTGCTTGGCCGGCATCCGCGCGGCGGTCTCGATGGCGTCCTTCAGGCCCTCGATGTCGTGCGGGTTGATCAGCAGTGCCTGCTTGAGTTCATCGGATGCCCCGGCGAACTCGCTCAGCACGAGCACACCGTCGTTGTTGACGCGGCAGGCGACGTACTCCTTGGCGACGAGGTTCATGCCATCGCGGAGAGCGGTGACGAGCATGACGTCGGCCGCGAGGTAGAGGGCGACCATCTCCTCCCGCGGGTACGCCTGATGCAGATAGGCGATGGCCGTGTGGCTGATCGTGCTGTGGTCGCCGTTCAGCT
>CAZZNX010000060.1:16718-17621 GCA_964655795.1 uncultured Leifsonia sp.
GATCTCGTCACGCAACGTCATATAGGTCGCGACACGTTCCCGGCTCGGGCTCGCAACCTGCACGAGCACGGTCTTCTCGACGTCGAGCCTGCCCTGCGCGAGGAGCTCGCCGTACGCCTTCAGCCGGTGCCCGATCCCCTTGGTGTAGTCGAGCCTGTCGACGCCGAGCATCACGATGTCGGGGTTGCCGAGGCCTGCCCTGATCTCACGAGCCCTGGCCTGGATGTCCGGCCGCTCCGCCATCTCCTGGAAGCCGGCGACGTCGATCGAGATCGGGAAGTTGGTGGCGACGACGCGGCGAAGCTCTCCGGTCGGCGTCGGCACCTCCACGACAGTGTGCCGCGTGGTGTAGCCGAAGAGTCGGCGCACAGCGCGGGTGAAGTTGCCGGCATCCGCCACCCGCTGGAAGCCGATGACGTCGGCTCCGAGCAGACCCTCGATGATCTGCTTGCGCCACGGCAGCTGCGAGTAGATGCCGTATGGCGGGAATGGAATGTGGTTGAAGAAGCCGATCACGAGGTCGGGTCGCAGGCCGCGCAGCATCGCGGGTACGAGTTGGAGCTGGTAGTCGTGCACCCAGACGGTCGCACCGCGCGCGGCCACCATGGCCGCTGCCGCCGCGAAGCGTCGGTTGACGATCACGTAGCTCTCCCACCACTCACGGTGGTAGCTCGGCGGGGCGATGACGTCGTGGTACAGCGGCCACAGGGTGTCGTTGGAGAAACCCTCGTAGTAGCGCTCGAGTTCCTCATCGCTGAGCGGAACCGGGTGGATCGAGATGCCGTCGTTCTCGAACGGCTCGAACTCACGGCCGGCGACCCCTGCCCAGCCGACCCAGGCCCCGTCGGCCCGGCGCATCACGGGCTCGAGCGCCGTGACGAGACCGCCAGGCGACGAGCGCCA
>CAZZNX010000060.1:17631-21675 GCA_964655795.1 uncultured Leifsonia sp.
GTTGCCGTCCGCGTCGACGACGAAGTCGACGGGCAGGCGGTTCGAGACGACGACGAGGCTGTAGTCGCCGTATGCGCCGGCGGAGTGTGCGGGGGTGGGGCTTGCTGGGGCGGAGATGATGAATCCGTTCCGGCACGAGCGGTGCTCGCACCTTGCTCTCACTCCGAGGCTAGCAGCCGCCCCAGCACTCGTCTCCCCCGTTGCATTCCGCGGCTCGGGAGGTCAAGGGCTCGGGGCTGCGGTTTCCACGGATCCGCTCGGGGCTTCGCGTGCAGCACTGCTCCTTCGTCGCGGCGCTGCTCGCTCAAGCCATCGTGCATCTTCACGTCTGACGGGACCGCTGCGGCATCCGGCGCGCGCCATCTCGCTGCGCGAGTTGGCGCAATCGGCCCCTTGCGGGCCACCGAAGGGGCCGATTGGTGCACCTCGCGGGCCGGGTGGGAGGTGACGTACACGGCGGGTTTGTGCACGTTGGCTCGAGGGAGCAGCCGAGGAACGAGGCCGCACCCGAAGCCCTGAGCGGCTGACCGGACCCCGCCGTGTTCTAGCTCTGCGCCAGCGCGAAGGCGAAGGACCGTGCTCCACGGCGCCGTGCGACGACGGCGAGCGACGCCGTTGCCGAGAGCACCGCGAAGAGCGCGAGCACCACGGCGGCCGTTCCGACCGCCGAGCCGCCGACTCCGGCCACGATCGCCTGCATGCCCTGCACCGCCCAGGTGAGTGGGAGGAACGGACTGATCACCTGGAACGGGACCGCGACGATCTCCACCGGGTAGAGTCCGCCGGCACTCATCAATTGCACGGCCAACAGCACCAGCGAGATCACGATGCCGACACGACCGAAGCCGGTCACCAGCAGGTGATGCACGGCCACGAAGGCTGCGGCGATGAGCAGACTGAAGCCCAGCGTTGCCGGCAGCGTCGACCACGAGACACCGAGGGTGGTGTGCAGCAGAGCCACGATCACGAGCACCTGGGCTGCGGCGATCGCGAAGCCGCGCAGCAGTCCGCGCCCGACGATTCTGGTCGTCGATGCGGTCGAACCGAGCGCGATCGCGCTGACCGGTCGCATCAGCAGGAAGATCGCGAGGGCACCGATCCAGAGCCCGACGGGCACGAAGACCATGCCGATGATCTCGCCGAGCGAGTCGATCTCGTTGTCGCGTTCGAGGCTGACACCGACGGGTTCGGCGATGACCTCGGCCGTGGCCTTGGGGTCGCTTCCGCCGAGCGCGCTGGCCTGCTCAGCGCCGTCGCCCAGGCCGGTCGCCAGCGTGCTGGCGCCCTCTTGCAGCTGATGTGCACCGGATGCCGACGCTCCTGCGCCCTCGGCGAGCTGGCTGACACCGCCCGCCAACTCCGATGCGCCACCGGCGAGGGCGTCCGCACCGCTGCGCAGTCCGTCCGACCCGGCCGAGAGCTGCGCGGCACCGCCGGCGAGCTGGGAGATGCCGCCCTGAACGCCGCCGATGGCAGTCGCGGTCTGGGAGGCGAGCTGGTCGCCGCTGCCGACGAGCTGATCGACGCCCTGCTGGACGCCGCCCATCGCCTGGATGGCACCCTCGATCGCGGCCCTCTGCTCCTCGCTCAGGTTCGGACTCTGCAGCAGCGCGGTCAGCGCCGCCATGCCCTGGTCGAGGTAGGGGCTCAGCTGGCCGGCTGCACCGTTGATGCCGTCGGTGTACTGCTTCACCCCATCGCTCAGCTGCGTCAGCTGGGCCGCGCTCTCGTTGAGCGTTCCGAGGCCGCCGGCGATTCCGTCGACACCCTGGGTGTAGCTCGTCACACCGCCCGCGAACTCGCCCACTCCGTTGGCGTACTCGCCGGCGCCGTTCGCGGCGGTCGTTGCGCCGCCCGCGAGGGAGTCGAGGCCGGTGGCCAGCGTGCCGACGCCGCCGGCGAGAGTCTCCGCCCCGTCTGCGGCCGTGCCGAGCGAGTCGCCCATCTCGGCGATTCCCGAGTAGAAGGCGGTGAGGTACTGCGTGGTGATCTCGCGCCCGAACGCGCTGGTCATGGCCTCGCCGACCGACTGCGCGGCGGAGCCGGCGAGGTAGGCGTGAGCGTCATCCGTGCGGATCTGCAGATCGGCCTGCGTCGGCTCGGAGCCGGAGAGCGAGTTGATGGCGGCGGAGAAGTCGCTCGGGATCGTCAGCACGGCGTATGCCTCGCCGGCGGCGAGCGCATCTGCCGCCTGTTCCGAGTTCGAGATGGTCCACTCGAAGCCGGCCATGTCAGGGCCGGTGAGTTCCGTCACCAGCTGGCGCCCTGCCAGGATCATCTGTTCGCTGCCGTCCGGCAACGTCGCGGTGACCATCTCGTCGTTGTTGACGACGATGGCGGGAACCGTGTCGATGCGCTGGTCGGCGCTCGCGAGCGCACCGGAGACGAGCCCGGCGATGGCCAGCGGAACGACGATCACACCGGCCAGCATCATGGCGATGCGGGTGCGTCGTTGGCCGGGCGTGCGACGGAACAATTTCTCGAGTCGAGCACTCATCAGCGCGCCACCTCATCTTCCTGGACTTCTTCACTGCTTGTCGGGGCGGCCGCGGGCTCTGGCAGCGCGATCGCCGTGCTCGCCCTGGCGCCGATGAGGGCCGAGGATGCCGCGTTCACGGCGTCTCCGGCTGCCAACACGATCGTCGTGTCTGCCGGTGCCAGCGTCGCCAGCACCTGGGCGATGTTGCGGCCACGGGCGTCGACGGGCAGCGCGTCGCCGAGATCGACGATGAGCACCGCCGGCCGCTCGGTGAGCACGCTCGCCGCGAGCACGGTGGCACGGCCGAGCGCACTCAGCGAGGAGATGCTCGTCTCGGCACCGATCGGGCGCAGGCTGGTTCCCGTTGCCCGCAATGCGGCGTTGATGCGGTCGATCCACGCCCGCTCCGCTCCGCCGCCGAAACGGCCGCGGTACCAGGGCTGCGAGAGTTCGAGTCGCTCGGCGAGCACCTCGCCGACGGTGCGGTCGAGATCGTGCCGCTGGCCGGCGCCGACGTCGATCAGGCCGACGCGGCGGAGCGCGCGGGAGCGTTCGGACGGCAACGGCGAGCCGAGCAGCTGGAGTCGGCCGGCAACGGGGTCGAGGCGGCCGGCGAGCGAGGCGGCGAAGACACGGCGTGCCGCGGCATCCCCCTGCACCGTCACGACCGCGCCGGCGTCAATGGCGAAGTTCAGCGGCCCCATGGCCTGCGCCGGGATGCCGAGGTATGCACCCTCGGCCGTCAGCGCGGACTTCTGCTGCCTGGCCCAGGCCAGATCGTCGAGGTGGGCGCGGAGGCCCTCGCCCTCGACATCGACGTTGGGGAGCAGCCGGGCCAACCACGTCGGGAGGTACCAGGCCGCTGTGCCCGCGAGTGCCATGGCGGCGGGCACCAGCGTCATCCGCACCAGGAAGGCGTCGAAGAACACACCGATCGCCAGCGCGAACGCGATGCCCTTGATCGGCCCCGCGCCCTCGGGAACGAAGGAGAAGAAGACGAAGAACATGATCAGCGCTGCGGCCGTGACGACACGCGCCGAGTGTTGGAAACCGTGGACGATGGAGGATCGGGCGTTGCCGGTCTTGACGAACTCCTCGCGCATGCCGGAGACGAGGAAGACCTCGTAGTCCATGGCCAGGCCGAACAGCACGGCCATCAGCAGGATGGGCAGGAAGCTCAGGATCGGTCCGGCCTGTTCGATGTGCAGCAGTTCGGAGAACCAGCCCCACTGGAACACGGCGACCGTTGCGCCGATGGCGGCGAACACCGAGAGCAGGAAGCCGATGGCGGCCTTGATGGGCACGAAGATCGAACGGAACACCATCATCAGCAGGATGATGGAGAGGCCGACGACGATGAGCGCGAACGGCACGAGTGCGTCGCTCAGCCTGTTCGAGATGTCGATGGTGACGGCGGTCTGCCCGGTGACCTTGATGGGCGTGCCCAACTCGGCCTCGATCTCCGGTGCCAGATCACGGATGTTCTGCACCAGGATCTTCGTCTCTGGATCGTCCGGCGCGCTCTCGGGGATCACCTGCATGATCGCGGTGTCCACGCTCGGGTT
>CAZZNX010000061.1:0-21606 GCA_964655795.1 uncultured Leifsonia sp.
TGACCCCGGATGCCGCCCACTCGGCGAGTTCGCCCGCACTGCCGCGCTTGACCTCCTCATAGAACTTCGTCAGCTCGCGGCAGACCACGACGCGGCGCCCTGCACCGAACACGGTGGCCATGTCGCCGAGCGAGGCGGCGAGGCGGTTCGGCGATTCAAAGAACACCATGGTGCGGCGTTCGTCGCGCAGCTCCGTGAAGGTGCTCACCCGCTCGCCGGACTTCCGCGGAAGAAATCCCTCGAAGGTGAAGCGATCGGTCGGCAGCCCGGAGACGGCCAGCGCGGTGAGAACAGCGCTCGGGCCGGGCAGCGCGGTCACGGTCACGCCGGCTGCGGCTGCGGTGTCGACGAGGTGGAAGCCGGGGTCGGACACGGTGGGCATTCCGGCGTCGCTCAGCACCAGGACATCGGTCTCGCGGGCCAGCTCGACCAGCTCGATCGACTTCTCGCGCTCATTGTGGTCGTGCAACGCGATCAGCCGGGGGCGGTTCTCGATGCCCAGTGCGGCGAGGAGCCGCTGGGTGACACGGGTGTCCTCAGCGGCGATCACCGTGGCGGTGCTGAGCGCCTCGACCAGCCGCACCGAGGCGTCTTTGAGGTTGCCGATGGGAGTCGCCGCAAGAATGATCATGTCTCCAGTCTGGACTAGTCTCCTCTCCGGCCCAGCCTCCTCTCTGGCCTAGCATGGGCGAATGGGCATCGGAGGGCTGCGGCACGTTGACGGCGACGATGCACCCGCCGAGGTGCCGGCGGCAGCAGAGGCTGACGACGACCGGGCGCCGAGCCCATCTGTGCTCACCGCGGAGGCCACCGCCCCGGATTCGCCGAACGCGGATGCCGACACCGAACAGAGCGCTGACGCCGAGAGCGCTGACACCGAGAACGCTGACACCGAGAACGCTGACACCGAGAGCGCTGACACCGCCGTCGACGAGCCGCGCGGCAGCCGCCTCGACACCTGGTGGGCGCATGTGCTGCGAACCCGCCGCCGGCAACGACTCTGGTACTGGGGCGGGCCGATCGCCGTCACACTGCTCGCCGCGGTGCTGCGGCTCTGGGATCTCGCCACCCCGCACTCCCTCGTCTTCGACGAGACGTTCTACGTCAAAGACGCATACACGCTGCTGAACAACGGCTACGAGTCCACCTGGCCGGAAGGCGCCGACGCGAGCTTCAACTCCGGCGACACCGACGTCTTCACCCGCGAGGGCTCGTTCGTCGTGCACCCGCCGCTCGGCAAGTGGATCATCGCGCTCGGCCTGGCGGCGTTCGGCGCTGACAACTCCTTCGGCTGGCGCATCGGCACCGTCGTGGTCGGCGTCCTCGCCGTCTTCCTTCTCACCGTCATCGCCCGCCGACTGTTCTCCTCGACGATCGTCGCCGTCATCGTGGGCTTCCTCTTCGCCGTCGACGGGCACGCGATCGTGATGTCGCGGGTCGCGCTGCTCGACGGCATCCTGATGTTCTTCGCCCTGCTCGGGTTCGGTGCGATCCTGCTCGATCGCAGCTGGCACGAGAAACGCCTCGGCGCCTGGTTGGCGGACCGCAGGCAGCGCGCGGCCGCCGGCCTCGTCGCAGAGCCGAGCTGGGGCCCTGCGCTGTGGTGGCGCCCGTGGCTGTTGGCCGCCGGTCTCGCCTTCGGCCTGGCGGCGAGCGTCAAGTGGTCCGGGCTGTACTTCCTGGCCGCGTTCGGGCTCTACGTCGTCGTCGTCGACGCCCTCGCCCGCTGCCGCGCCGGCGTGCCGTTCTGGGCCAGCGCCGCGGTGCTGAAGCAGGGCCCCGTCTCCTTCCTGCTGCTCGTGCCGATCGCGCTGGCGACCTTCCTCGCCAGCTGGACGAGCTGGTTCGCCACCGCAGGCGGCTTCTACCGCAACTGGGCGTCGGAGCCCGGCAACGCCTGGACGGGAGCGATGGCCTGGGTTCCCGAGAGCCTGCAGAGCTTCTGGCACTACCAGCTCGCCGCGTACAACTACCACGTCGGGCTCAGCACGCCGCATCCGTACCAGGCCAACCCGCTGACCTGGCTGTTCATGACCCGGCCGACGAGCATGTACTACGAGGGCTCGACGCTCGGCGAGGCCGGATGCCAGTTCGACGCGTGCAGCGCGGCCATCCTCTCCGTGGCCAACCCCCTGATCTGGTGGTCGGCGACGGCCGCCGTGCTCTATCTCGTGTACCGGCTCGCGCGCTACCGCGAGTGGCAGATCGGCCTGATCCTGATGGGCATGGTCGCCGGCTACCTGCCCTGGCTGATGTACCTGGACCGCACGGTCTACCAGTTCTACACAATCGCCTTCGAGCCGTACATGCTGCTCGCCCTCGGCGTCGTGATCTCCCTCGTGCTCGGCACTCGCGACGACGTCTGGTGGCGCAGACAGCGCGGCGTGAGCCTGGTCGCCATCTTCCTCATCTTCGTTGTGCTGGTCAGCGCCTTCTTCTACCCGATCTGGACGGGCCAACAGGTGCCGTTCTGGTTCTGGAACCTGCACATGTGGCTGCCGGGCTGGATCTGACCCCCGAGATTTCAGGGCTGAAGCGGGCTCATTGCCGCCTCGGAACATACACCCCTTATATTCCCGCCACGGCATGAAAGACGGGCGTAATCGAGGGCATTTCTCAGCCAGTTGGCCGTAGGCTTCAGCTATCTGATCGCACTGTCGCCGCATTCTGTTCGACACCGTGAGCTCCGGGCAACCGCCCACCCCAGACTGGGAAGTCACTCACACGAAGGCTGACGATGAGCGAAGTATCCGCTGCACCCGACACCTCTGCGGGAGCCACGGCATCCGTCACGATCACAAAGCCCTCCGTGCGCATTGTCCGCACGAAGCCGGGCGGTGACCGTAAGAACCCCACAACCGAGTACTCGGCGCTGCTGCACACGGTGCGCAACCTCGGACTACTCCGCCGGGCCACCTGGTTCTACTGGATGGTGTTCGGAATCCTCCTCGTCGCGCTCGGCGGCATCGTGACCGGCTTCGTGCTGCTCGGCGACAGCTGGTTCCAGCTGCTCATGGCCGGCGCACTCGGCATCGTGCTCACCCAGTTCGCGTTCCTGGCGCACGAGGCGTCGCACCGCACCGTCTTCGAGTCCGGCAAGGCCAACGACGCGGCCGGCCGAATACTCGCCAACGCCTTCGTCGGCATCAGCTACTCGTGGTGGATGACGAAGCACTCCAGGCACCACTCCAACCCGAACGTCGTGGGCAAAGACCCCGACATCGACAATGACTTCATCGTGTTCCAACCGGACGAGGCCGCCAAGGTCAACCGCCTGCACGCCATCGTCACCCGCAAGCAGGGCTGGCTGTTCTTCCCGATGCTCACCCTCGAGGGCCTGAACCTGCACATGCACGGTCTGCGCACTGTGATGGGCAAGGGCAAGGTCGACAAGCGCGGCCTCGAGATCGGCATGATCGTCACCCGCCTCGCTGCTTACCTCGCGGTGCTCTTCATCTTCCTGCCCGTCGGAATGGCGTTCGCCTTCCTCGGTGTGCAGCTGGCCGTGTTCGGCGTCTACATGGGCGCATCCTTCGCCCCGAACCACAAGGGCATGCCGATCCTCCCGCACGACTCCAAGGTCGACTTCCTGCGCCGCCAGGTGCTCACGAGCCGCAACATCCGCGGCGGCTGGGGCATGCTCACCTTCATGGGCGGGCTGAACTACCAGATCGAGCACCACCTGTTCCCGAACATGCCGCGCCCGCACCTGCGCAAGGCTCAGGAGCTCGTCAAGGAGTACTGCCAGGCGCACTCGATCAACTACACCGAGACCGGCCTGTTCCAGAGCTACGGCATCGTCGTCGACTACCTGAACAAGGTGGGGCTCTCTGCCCGCGACCCGTTCGACTGCCCGATGACGCAGCGGTTCCGCACGCACTAGTTCACAAGGACAGAGCTCCTGAAAAAGGACGGGATCCTCGATCCCGTCCTTTTTCGTTGCCGACGTCCTTGTTTGCCGACGTCGGCGGGTGTCCGGCGCCGTCGCGGAGGGCCGTTAGGCTCGATAGGTGAAGTGGTTGCCCGGCGTTGCTCTCGCGGGTGCCGCGGCTCTCGTGTCGTGGGCGATCCACGCGCTCATCCCGGCGATACCGCTGCTCACGGCAGCGGTGGCGCTCGGCATCATCGTCGGCCAGATCCCCGCAGCGCGCGGCCCGCTGAACGGTATCCTCGCGCCCGGACTGTCCGTGGCCTCCAAGCAGTTCATGCGCCTCGGCATCGTGCTCCTCGGGCTGAAGCTCAGCCTGGTCGACATCCTCGGCCTCGGCTGGCTGTCGATCGTCATGATCGTCGCGATCGTGTTGCTCACCTTCGTCGGCACGGTCGGCCTCGGCCGCGCGTTCGGCCTGCCCGGTCACCAGCCGTTGCTCATCGCCACCGGGTTCTCGATCTGCGGCGCGTCGGCGATCGGCGCGATGAGCGGTGTCGTCAAGGCCAAGGACGAGGAGACGGCGACGCCGATCGCCCTCGTCACCCTGTGCGGGACGCTCGCCATCGCCGTGCTGCCGTTGCTCTGGCATCCGCTCGGCCTCAGCACTGATCAGTTCGGCCAGTGGGTCGGCGCGAGCGTGCACGACGTCGGTCAGGTTGTCGCCACCGCGCAGATCGCCGGGCCGGCCGCCCTCGCCGTCGCGATCGTCGTCAAGCTGACGCGCGTGCTCATGCTGGCACCGATGGTGGCCGTCGCCGCCGGAGTCGAACGACGCAAGCACGGTGCGGCCGTCGAGCTCGCCGCCCGTACCGGCGGCACGGCACCGGAAGCCGCGGCCCGCCCGCCGATCGTGCCGTTGTTCGTCGCCGGATTCCTCGCCGCCGTGCTCGTGCGCACCCTGCTGCCCGTGCCGGAGGGCGTGCTCGAGGTCGCCGACTGGCTGCAGACGGCCCTGCTCGCTATGGCGCTGTTCGGGCTCGGCTCCGCGGTGCGCCTCGGCGAACTCGTGCGCACCGGCTGGCGTGCCATCTTGGTCGGCCTGCTGAGCTGGGCGCTGATCGCCGCCCTCGCCTACGGCGCGGTGCAGTTGGCCTGACCGCCGATCGGGGAGCATCGCCGACAGCGACTTTCTGTGTAACAGGGTTTCGGCCGCGCGACTCCGTGGGTCGACGATGGGTCACATGAGCCCCACTCCCGCCCTGGTCGGCATCTCGCACGGCACCTCGTCCCCGGACGGCCAGGCCGCGGTCGGCGCCCTGATGGACAGGGTGGCCGCAGCGCACCCGGAGCTGACCGTCGCCCGCGGTTTCGTCGACGTGGAGCGTCCGAACCCCGAGGAGACTCTGGCCGGGCTGCCCGATCGGCGCCGGGCGATCGTTGTGCCACTGCTGCTCTCGGCCGGATACCACGTGCACGTCGACCTCAGTGATGCGGTTGCGGCGGAAACCGAGCGGCCGGTGACGCTCGCCGCGGCGCTCGGCCCCGACGACCGCCTGGTTGCGCTGCTGCAGCACCGGCTGGAGCAGGCCGGGCTCACCCACGATGACGTGCTCATACTCGCCGCCGCCGGATCCAGCGATCACCGTGCGGTCGCCGACTGCCGGGTCGTCGCCGAACGCCTCGCGGCGGCATCGGGCCGAGAGGTCATCATCGGATTCCTCTCCGCGGCCGAACCGAGGCTCGCGGATGCCGTCGGCGCCGCGCGTGCCGCCCACCCTGGCCGCCGCATCGTCGTGAGCAGCTACCTGCTGGCGCCCGGCTACTTCCACTCACTCGCGGAACAGTCCGGTGCAGACATCGTGACCGTGCCGCTGCTGAGCGCCGACGAGCCTGCTCCGGAGCTCCTCGTCGAGGTCGTCGCCAGCCGATATCGCGAAGCAGTGTAGGCGCAGAGTGCGCTCCGGCGCAGCTCTGTTACGCCCCGCTGCACTCCGTGACCGGACGTGACCACGCGCCCTCGCGCACATTGCGCGCGTCGGTGAATCTTGCTCAATCGCAGTGACGCATTTCGCACCCGCCCGTGCCGCGTCGATCGAGAAGGAGAGCATCGTGTCGTTGAACCTGGCAGAAACCGCAGAGTCGGCCCGGCCGCCGCGCCCTGCGTCGCGCCCCAACGGCCAGTGGAAGATCGACGGCACCGCTCCGCTCAACGGAAACGAGGAGTGGAAGCAGCAGGACAATGGCCTGAACGTGCGGGAACGGATCGAGCAGGTCTACTCCAAGAACGGTTTCGCCTCGATCGAAGGCACCGATCTGCACGGCCGCTTCCGCTGGTGGGGGCTGTACACGCAGCGCAAGCCGGGCATCGACGGCGGCAAGACCGCCACGCTCGAACCGCACGAGCTTGAGGACGAGTTCTTCATGCTCCGGGTCCGCATCGACGGCGGCCAACTGACCACCGGCCAGCTGCGCGTCATCGGCGAGATCTCCCAGGAGTTCGGCCGGGACACGGCCGACCTCACCGACCGGCAGAACATCCAGTTGCACTGGGTGCGGGTCGAAGACGTGCCAGAGATCTGGCGCCGTCTCGAGGCTGTCGGCCTCGGCACGACGGAGGCCTGCGGCGACGTGCCGCGCGTCGTCCTCGGCTCCCCCGTCGCCGGCATCGCACTCGACGAGCTGATCGACCCCACCGAGACGATCGCCGACATCACGGCGAAGTACATCGGCGTTCCGGAGCTCGCCAACCTGCCGCGCAAGTTCAAGACCGCCATGACCGGTCACCCGAGCCAGGATGTCGTGCACGAGATCAACGACGTCGGCTTCGTGGCCGTCGAGCACCCCGAACTCGGCATCGGCTACGACCTGTGGGTCGGTGGAGGCCTCTCGGTCAGCCCCCGTCTCGGCGAACGGCTCGGCGTCTTCGTCAGCCCCGACAAGGTTGCGGACGTGTGGCTCGGTGTCGTCTCGATCTTCCGCGACTACGGATACCGCAGACTCCGCAACAAGGCCAGACTCAAGTTCCTGCTCGCCGACTGGGGGCCCGAGAAGTTCCGGCAGGTCCTCGAGGACGAGTACCTGCATGAGGCGCTGCCCGACGGACCACCCGCGCCCACGCCGACCCGCCAGGGTGATCACGTCGGCGTGCACAAGCAGAAAGACGGACGCTTCTACATCGGCGTGACCCCGTTCGTCGGCCGCGTCTCCGGAACCGTTCTCACCGCGTTGGCCGACCTCCTCGAGAAGCACGGCTCGAGCCGGCTGCGCACGACACCGCACCAGAAGCTCGTGCTGCTCGACATCAGCGAGGAGAACGTCGAACCGCTGATCACGGCACTCGACGCGATAGGCCTGGAAGCCAGGCCGAGCCTGTTCCGCCGCTCCACCATCGCCTGCACCGGCATCGAGTTCTGCAAACTCGCCATCGTCGAAACCAAGCAGACCGCCACGGATGCCGTGCTCGAACTCGAGAAGCGCCTCGCCGGAATCGACGTCCCCCAGCCGATCAGCCTGCACGTCAACGGATGCCCGAACTCCTGCGCCCGGATCCAGACAGCCGACATCGGCCTGAAGGGTCAGCTGCTCCCCGACGGCGCAGGCGGACAGGTGCCCGGTTTCCAGGTGCACCTCGGCGGCGGACTCGCCTCGGTCGGCCGCGACGAGGCCGGCCTCGGCCGCACCGTCAGAGGCCTCAAGGTCACCGCAGACGACCTCGCCGACTACGTCGAGCGCCTCGTCCGGCGCTTCCTCGCCGAGCGCGGCGACACCGAGACATTCGCAAGCTGGGCACACCGTGCCGACGAGGAGGCACTCCAATGAGCACCGTGAGCACAACCGAAACCGCTGCGGCTCCCCACCGCGAGCCGCAGCGGGCTCCGGAGCAGTTGCGTCGCATTGCCGAACAGGCTGCCGTCGAGCTCACCGATGCGTCGGCCGAGCAGCTGATCGCCTGGGTCGCTGAGAACTTCGACACCAGGGCCGTCGCGGTCGCCTGCTCGATGGCGGATGCCGTGCTGCCGACGCTCGTCGCCGATCAGCTGCCCGGCGTCGACGTGCTCTTCCTCGACACGGGGTACCACTTCGCCGAGACCTACGCGACGCGCAACGAGGTGGCCGGCGCCATCGACGTGACGATCGTCGATGTCCTGCCGGAGCACACCGTCGCCGAACAGGATTCCGTGCTCGGCAAGGACTTGTTCGCCCGAGACCCCGGCGCCTGCTGCGCGGCGCGCAAGGTCGCCCCGCTGAACCGCGCCCTTCGCGGCTACGAGCTCTGGTTCACCGGGGTGCGCCGCGACGAGGCGCCCACCCGGATCAACACCCCATTCATCGAGTGGGACGAGCGCAACGGGCTGGTCAAGGTGAACCCGCTGGCGGCGTGGAGCTTCGACGAACTGCAGGCGTACGCCACCGCGCACTCCGTGGTGCTGAACCCCTTGCTCACACAGGGCTACCCCTCCATCGGCTGCGCGCCGTGCACGAAACCGGTCAGCGCCGGAGACGACCCACGATCCGGCCGGTGGGCCGGACTCGAAAAGACAGAATGCGGACTCCACCTATGACCTCGACACCAGCGCTCTCGACGGCGCCGACGTTCTCCACCACGGAGACCCTCGCTGCAGCTCAGTCGACCGGACGGCCCCGGCTCGACCAGCTCGACCTGCTCGAAAGCGAGGCGATCCACATCATCCGGGAGGTCGTCGCCGAGTTCGAACGGCCCGTTCTCTTGTTCTCCGGCGGCAAGGACTCCGTCGTCGTGTTGCACCTGGCATCCAAGGCCTTCTGGCCGGGGAAGGTGCCGTTCCCCGTGCTCCACGTCGACACCGGCCACAACTTCCCCGAGGTCATCGCCTTCCGCGACGCCACGGTTGAACGTCTGGGGATCCGACTCGCCGTGGCCAGCGTGCAGGACTACATCGACGACGGTCGTCTCCAGGAGCGCGCCGACGGAACCCGCAATCCGCTGCAGACCCAGCCGTTGCTCGATGCGATCGCGGCGGGCAGGCACGACGCCGTCTTCGGCGGCGCACGCCGCGACGAAGACAAGGCCAGGGCCAAGGAACGCATCCTGTCGCTGCGCGACGAATTCGGCCAGTGGGACCCGCGCAACCAGCGGCCTGAGCTCTGGAATCTGTACAACGGCCGCCACACCGTCGGGCAGCACGTTCGCGCGTTCCCGATCAGCAACTGGACCGAGCTGGACATCTGGCGCTACATCGAACGCGAGGGCATCGAACTCCCCCCGCTGTACTACGCCCACGAGCGTGAGGTGTACCGGCGCGATGGGATGTGGCGGGCCGTCGGCCCCGTCAGCGCACCCAGCGCCGACGAAACCGTCGAGCTCCGGACCGTGCGCTACCGCACGGTCGGTGACATGAGCTGCACCGGCGCCGTCGAATCCGACGCCGCCACCGTTCACGCCGTCGTTCACGAGGTCGCCCAGTCGACGATCACCGAACGCGGTGCAACCAGGGCCGACGACCGCATCTCGGAAGCCGCGATGGAAGATCGCAAAAAGGATGGGTACTTCTGATGACCGAGGCACTGCTGGCACGCCCCCTGGAGGGCACCCTTTTCCGGTTCGCAACGGCCGGGTCCGTCGACGACGGCAAGTCGACCCTGGTCGGACGACTGCTGCACGATTCCAAGGCGATCCTCGCCGACCAGCTCGACGCGGTCACCCGCACCTCGGCTGAGCGCGGCTTCGGCGGGGACGGCGGCGGAATCGACTTCGCGCTGCTCACCGACGGTCTTCGAGCCGAGCGCGAGCAGGGCATCACGATCGACGTCGCATACCGCTACTTCGCCACCGGGCACCGCTCGTTCATCCTCGCCGACTGCCCTGGCCACGTGCAGTACACACGCAACATGGTGACCGGTGCGACAACGGCCGACGCCGTCGTCGTGCTCATCGACGCCCGCAACGGCGTGCTGGAGCAGACCCGCCGTCACCTCTCGGTCGTGCAGCTGCTGCGCGTGCCGCACATCATCGTCGCCGTGAACAAGATCGACCTCCTGGACTACGACGAAGCGGCATTCGACCGGGTCGCGGCCGGTGTGCGCGCCGTGACCGGCGAACTCGGCATCGATGCGGTGCACGTCATCCCGGTCTCTGCCCTCGCCGGCGACAATGTCGTCGAGCGCTCGAGCAACACCCCGTGGTACGACGGCCCCAGCCTGCTCGAGCTTCTCGAGACGCTGCCGCTCATCGACGAAGCAGAGAGCGCCCTCGAGGCCTTCCGCCTACCGGTGCAGCTGGTCATCCGCCCACAGGGCGCCGTCGCCGTCGCCCCGGAGGACGCCGATTCCTACCGCGACTACCGTGCGTATGCCGGGCAGGTCGCCTCCGGATCCGTGAGCGTCGGCGATTCCGTGACCGTCGTTCCCGGCGGCGGAACCACCGTCGTCACCGGAATCGACTTCGCGGGGGTCGAGCTGGACACGGCCGTCGCCCCGCAGTCGGTCGCGCTGCGCCTGCGCGACGACATCGACGTCGCGCGCGGCGCGGTCATCACCGCCTCCGACCGCGTGCCAGAGCTGAAGAAGGACCTCTCCGTCGCGCTGTTCTGGCTCGACCCCCGCCCGCTTCGTCCCGGAGCGCGGGTGCTCGTCAAGTTCGGCACCTCCACCGTGCAGGCCATCCTCACGACCGTCACGGGGCGCCGAAACCTCGACACCCTCGCGATCGAAGCCGCATCCGGCCTCGACATCAACGACATCGGTCATGCCGGCATCCGGCTCGCGTCGGCCCTGCCGGTCGAGGAGTACGCGGTGAACCGCCGGGCAGGAGCCTTCCTCGTGATCCACCCCCAAGACGGTGCGACGCTCGCCGCCGGAATCGTCATCTCCGACAACACGGAGAGTGCAGCATGAACCGCGGAAAACTCAGCGCCACCGTCAGCATCGCGTCGATCGGGCTGCTCGCGGCGATGCTGAGCGGCTGCGCAGCACCCGCCGGCGATGTGCCTGCGGCCGGCCCGGCCGCCGAACTCCGTCTCGGCTACTTCGACAATGTCACCCATGCTCCGGCACTCGTTGGCCTCGAGAAGGGCTTCTTCGAGGATGAGCTCGGCGACACGAAGCTGACGACCCAGATCTTCAGCGCAGGGCCCGCGACGATCGAAGCCCTCAGCGCCGGCGCGATCGACGCCGCGTACATCGGGCCCAATCCGGCCGTGAACAGTTTCGTCGCGAGCGGCGGCCAGTCGCTGCGCATCGTCGCAGGCGCGGCGAGCGGGGGCGCGGCACTCGTCGTACGGAATGGGATCGACAGCCCGGCCGACCTCGCCGGCACGACACTTGCCACGCCGCAGCTCGGCAACACTCAGGACGTCGCATTGCGCACGTGGCTGGCTGCGCAGGGTTACGAGACCAGCACGACCGGTGGCGGTGACGTTGCCATCACTCCGACCGAAAACGCCCAGACGCTCGCACTCTTCCAGAGCGGTCAGGTCGACGGCGCGTGGCTCCCCGAACCGTGGGTGTCGCGCCTCGTGCTCGAAGCCGGCGCCCAGGTGCTCGTCGACGAGGCGTCGCTCTGGGAGGACGGCGCTTTCCCCACAACGGTTCTCGCCGTGCGCGCCGGTTTCCTCGCCGAGCACCCCGATGCTGTGCAGGAGCTCCTGGCCGGGCATGCCCAGTCGGTCGCCTGGTTGAACGAGAATGCGACGGAGGCTGGAGCGGTGATCAACGCCAAGCTTGCCGCCGACACCGGGAAGGCCCTGCCAGACGCCGTGATCGGGCGCGCACTCGAATACGTCGGCTTCACGACAGACCCGCTCGCTGCAACATTCCCCCTGCTCCTGGACGCGGGTGTGGAGGCGGGCACCGCCAAGGACGGAGAGATCAACGGGCTGTTCGACCTCGCAGCTCTGAACGCCGTGCTGTCCGAAACGGGCGCCGCACCGGTCACGGCCGGCGAGCTGGGGACCGAGTAGCGATGGCCGGCCAGAGCGCAATCCAGATCGACGCCATCAGCAAGCGTTTCACGCCGACGGGGCCACTCGTGCTCGACAACGTGACGCTCAGCATCGAGCCGGGCGAATTCGTCTGTCTCCTCGGCGCATCCGGCTGCGGCAAATCCACCCTGCTCAACATCATCGCCGGTCTGGAGCGTCCGAGCGCAGGCACCCTGACCGTCGCCAGCGGCAACGCCGCAGTGATGTTCCAGGAATCGGCGCTCCTCCCCTGGCTGACGGCAAGCCGCAACGTCGAGCTCGCGCTCAGGCTGCGGGGTGTGCCACGCGCCAGACGGCGCAGCGAGGCGCGTGAGCTGCTGGACGTCGTCAACCTTGCGGATGCCGCAGAGAAGCGTCCGCACGAACTCTCCGGTGGCATGCGCCAACGGGTCGCTCTCGCGCGTTCACTCGCCCAGGACCGCCAGGTGCTCCTGATGGACGAACCGTTCGCCGCGCTCGACGCCATCACGCGCGACCTGCTGCACGAAGAACTCGAGCGGGTATGGCGGGAGACCGGGCGGACGATCGTCTTCGTCACCCACAACGTGCGCGAGGCGGTGAGACTCGGCCAGCGTGTGCTGCTCATGTCGTCGCGGCCCGGCCGGATCGCGAATGAGTGGAGACTCACCGGCGACACGCACCGCCGCATCGAATCGCCCGAGGTCTCGCGTCTCTCCGCCGAGATCACGGATCAGCTGAGACAGGAGATCCGTCGCAATGCTGCCTGACACCCTCACCGCTGAAACGCGGAACACAGACGCTGCCGTGACCACCGCGGACAGCGCCGACGATCGAGCCGCCTCGGAACTGCGCACACTCGAATCCGGCCTCGATGCCTTGCAGAGCGTCGCGATCACCGAGAAGAGCGCGTGGCGGCGCTTCCTCGACAGCGTTCTGCCGCCCGTGCTGCTGCTTGTCGCGCTGACCCTCGCCTGGCAGTTCTACGTCGTCATCGCCCAGCCGCGCCCCGACCTTGCCCCCGGACCGATGGACGTCGCCGCATCCATGGCCGAGCTCTGGGCGGATGGCCGGCTGCAGCTCGCCGTGCTCACCAGCCTCGAACGCGGCGGGATCGGCTTTCTGATCGCGGTCGCAATCGGCACGCCGCTCGGTCTGCTGCTCGCGGAGTGGCGACTTCTTCGACGCGCCCTCGGCCCGCTGCTCTCCGGCCTCCAGGTTCTCCCCTCCGTCGCCTGGGTGCCCGCCGCGATCCTCTGGTTCGGGCTCAGCGACGCCACCGTCTACTTCGTGATCCTGATGGGAGCGATCCCGTCGATCGCGAACGGTCTCGTCGCCGGAGTCGACCAGGTTCCGCCGCAGCTTCGCCGCGTCGGTACGGTGCTGGGGGCAAACCGGGGCCAGCTCGCCACCTTGATCGTGCTCCCGGCCGCCATGCCCGGATACTTCGCCGGTCTCAAGCAGGGGTGGGCCTTCTCCTGGCGTTCGCTGATGGCCGCAGAGATCATCACCATGGGCGGCACGATCGGCTTCGGCGTCGGTTCGATGCTGCAGCAGAGCCGCGAGCTCGCCGATCTGTCGGCCGTGCTCGCCACGATCCTGGTGATCCTCGCCATCGGCATCCTGGTCGAACTCGTCTTGTTCGCCCCGATCGAACGACGCCTCCTCCGCCGCAGGGGCCTCCGCCCCGGCGGCATCCGATGACCATCCGCCACGCGGGGGCGAGCCTCTGCTCCCCGCGCCGCCAGAACACCCCACCTGCATCCAGCACACCTCGAAAGGCCAACCCATGACCCGGTCGCTTCCCGCGTCCCCCCTCCGCGTCGCGATCATCGGCGCCGGCCCTGCCGGCATCTACGCCGGCAACATTCTGGCCGCGGCCGTGCGTGATGCCGGCGGCGAGCCGAGCATCGACCTCTTCGATTCACTGCCGGCCCCGTACGGGCTGATCCGCTACGGCGTCGCACCGGACCACCCCCGCATCAAGGGCATCGTGAACTCGCTGCACGAGATGCTCGATTCCGGCGCCATCCGCTTCATCGGCAATGTGAACTACGGCGTCGACCTCGACCTGGACGAGCTGCGCGCCCACTACCACGCGGTGATCTTCGCCACCGGTGCCATCCGTGACGCCGAGCTCGCCATCCCCGGATCGGAGCTGCCGGGCTCCTTCGGCGCGGCCGACTTCGTCTCCTGGTTCGACGGGCACCCGGATGCCCCGCGCGAGTGGCCGCTCGACGCGACAGACATCGCCGTGATCGGCAACGGCAACGTCGCCCTCGACGTGGCGCGAATGCTCGCCAAGCATGCCGACGACCTGCTGCCGACCGACATCCCCGGAACCGTGTATGCGGGGCTCGCCGGGTCGCCGGTGACGGATGTGCACGTCTTCGGCCGCCGCGGCCCCGCCCAGGTGAAGTTCACGCCGATCGAACTGCGTGAGCTCGCCGAGGTCCCCGACGTGGATGTGATCGTCTACGAGGAGGACTTCCAGCCCGACGAACACGGCGAGGAGGGTGTCGCCAAGAACAACCAGCTCAAGGTCATGACGCGCACACTGCGGGGCTGGCTGGACAAGGAGCAGACCGGCGCATCGCGGCGCCTGCACCTGCACTTCTGGCACGCCCCCGCGGAGCTGTACGGCGATGGCCGAGTCGAGGGGATGCGCTTCGAACGCACCGAGCCGACCGGCGATGGCGGCGTGCGCAGCACAGGCGAGATTCGCGATTTCCCGCTTCAGGCCGTCTATCGCGCGGTGGGCTACCGCGGCAGCGCGCTGCCGGGGCTGCCGTTCGATGACGCGCGAGGCGTCATTCCCAACGACGGCGGGCGGGTGTTGGACGCCGCGGGAACGCCGCTTCCCGGGTTGTACACGACCGGCTGGATCAAGCGCGGACCGGTGGGCCTGATCGGCCACACCAAGGGCGACGCCCTCGAAACCGTCGGCACGATCATCGCCGACCTCGAGCGGCTTGCCGAGCCTGCCGCACCGGACACCGAGGCCATCCTCGAGCTGCTCGCGGGCCGCGGCGTCCGGTTCACGACCTGGGCTGGCTGGCTCGCCCTCGATGCGCATGAGCGGATGCTCGGCGAGACCGATACCTCGCCCGTCACCCGGGAACGAGTGAAGGTCGTCGCGCGCGACGAGCAGGTCGAGGTCGCACGCGCCGAGATCTTCGTCGCCTCATGACGTACGTCATCGCCCTGCCCTGTGTCGATGTGAAGGACAGGGCCTGCATCGACGAATGCCCGGTCGACTGCATCTACGAGGGCGAACGGTCGCTCTACATCCACCCGGATGAGTGTGTGGACTGCGGCGCCTGCGAACCGGTGTGCCCGGTTGAGGCCGTCTACTACGAGGACGACCTGCCAGAACAGTGGGGCGAGTACTACACAGCCAACGTGGCGTTCTTCGACGAGATCGGTTCGCCGGGCGGCGCCGCGAAGGTGGGGCCGTACAGCTTCGACCACCCGCTCGTCGCGGCACTGCCCCCGCAGGGCGGCGGCCATGAATAGCGGGCACGAACACTACGACTGCGTCGTGATCGGTGCGGGGCCGGCCGGCCTCTCCGCCGCGCTCAACCTCGCACGCGCACGGAAACGCGTGCTCGTCATCGACAGCAACCGACCGCGCAATGCGGCGACGATGATCTCGCACGGCTTCATCACGCGCGACGGGCTGCCGCCACACGAGCTGCGCCGCCTCGCGCGCGAGGAACTCGCGCTCTACCCGAACGTCGAGGTGCTGCAGCGTGCGGCGGTGCGTGCCGTGTCGCAGGCGGATGCGCCAGACGCGGAGGACTCCGCCGAGGGCTCCGCTGAGGACTCCGTCGAACGCGCCCAGCGCTTCGTGATCGAGATCACCGGCGCGACGCCATCCGCCGCGCGGGTGGTGCGGAGCCAGTCGATCGTGGTCGCCACCGGTCTGCGCGAGACCTTGCCTGCGCTGCCGTCGATCCGCGCGTACTACGGGATGAGCCTGTTCAGCTGTGCCGCCTGCGATGGCTACGAACAGCGCGACCAGCCGCTCGCGCTCATCGGTGAGACCGACGACCTGCTCGAGCGGGCACTGCTGGTGGCGCAGTGGACGAGCGCGCTGACGGTCTTCACCAACGGTGTCGCGCCGCTGAGCGTCGCAGACGAGGCGGTGCTGGCCGCCCACGGCATCCGACTGGACCGGCGGGCGATAGACGACCTGGAGGGTGAGCGCGGCGCCATCTCCGCCGTGCGCATGGCCGATGGCGAGCGGGTGCCGGTGACCGGTGGCTTCGTGCGCCCGTTGTGGCATCCCGTCGTCGAGTTCCTCGACGGTGTCGGACTCGCCACCGACGACCGCGGGCACCTGTCAACGGATCGCGACGGCCGAACCTCCGTGCCGGGCATCTACGCGGCCGGCGACGTCGCCGCGCCCGGACCACAACAGCTCATCGTTGCCGCCGGTGCCGGAGCGCGCGTCGCGGCGATCATCACCCACGACCTGCTCGGGGTGACGACCGCACACTGAACGCACCGCGACCTGGCTGGCTGGTGCTTGGGGCCTAGTGGCTGCCGTCGACGAGCTTGAGCCCGATGACACAGCCGACGAGGCCGAGGATGAGCAGGATCTTGATCAGCGACGCCGGCTCGCCGCCGAAGATCATGGCGTAGAGCACGGTGAGCGATGCGCCGATCCCGACCCAGACCGCGTAGGCGGTGCCGACGGGGATGTCACGCATCGCGTAGGCCAGCCCGCCCATGCTGACGACGAGGGCGACGCCGAAGGTCACCGACGGCCAGAGCTTCGTGAAGCCCTCGGACTTACCGAGCGCTGTCGCCCAGACGGCTTCGAGCACGCCGGACGCAATGAGGATGATCCATGCCATGACTGTTCACTCCCGTGGCCAGTCTTGTCGCATTCCGGGTACTGATCCCTCGTCCGGGCCCCCATCTCGGAAGCTGACTTCAGCCTAGCCGAGTGCTCTGTGCAGCTCCTGTGCACGACGCGGGCAGGTGTGGGCGCGGCCGACTGGGCCTAGTTGGGGAGCGGATCCGCGACGACGCAGACCTGCGCGAAGTGCTCGACGACGGGGAACGGCTCGTAGAAGTGGTGCAGCAGTTCCCGCCAGCGCAGATATTCCGGCGAGCCGCGGAAGCCGGGGTCGTGCGCCTCGACGCTCGTCCACTCCACCAGCAGCAGGTACTCGTTCGGGGTCTCGATCGAACGGGAGAGTCGCAGCCCGCGGAAGCCGGGCATCGCCGCGATCAGCGTGCGCGCCTCGGCGAATGCCCGCTCGAACTCCGCCTCACGCCCTGGCGTGACGGGCAGGAGCGCGTGTTCCAGAATCATGATGTGCAGCCTACCTTTTCGGGTGTCGTCTTCCGGATGCCGCCGGCACCCGCCATCATGGGTGCATGCCTCTCGACGCCAACGCCGCCCTCCTCGTCATCGACATGCAACAGGGTTTCGCCGACCCGGGGTGGGGCCAGCGCAACAACCCGGACTGCGAGGCCAACGTCGCAGCGCTCCTCGACGCGTGGGCCGGATCGGAGCGCCCCGTCGTTCTGGTGCGACACGACTCCGTCGGCGAGGTCTCCCCGCTCAACCCGGACAATCCGGGCAATGCGCTGCTCGACTTCGTCGCCTCCGCACCGCACCAGCTGTTCGTGACCAAGCAGGTCAACTCGGCCTTCTTCGGTGAGCCGGACCTCGCCGAGTGGCTCAGCGCACTCGACATCGAGCAGATCGTGGTCTGCGGCATCCAGACGAACATGTGCGTCGAGACGACCGCGCGGATGGGCGGCAATCTCGGCTTCGAGGTGTTCGTGCCGATGGATGCGACGCACACCTTCGACCTCGAGGGCCCCGGCGGCGTGCGCATGAGCGCCGACGAACTCGCCCGCGCGACGGCGGTCAACCTGCACGGCGGCGAGTTCGCCACCGTGCTGAGCACGGCCGAGCTGCTCGAACGCGTCTGATCCCCGGCCGCATCGAGCACGGCCGCGCCGACCTCGGCCGAGCACGCCATCCGGCGCCGGCAACGGTGCCGCGGCGCTGTTGCGCTGCGTTACGGGCACGCGCCACGCGCCTGGGCGCACGGGCTAGCGTGTGGGCATGGCAGATCGTGAGTACGGCTTCAAGACCCGCGCCATTCACGCGGGCAACATCCCTGACCCGGTGACCGGGGCGCGCGCGCTTCCGATCTACCAGACGAGTGCGTTCGTCTTCGACGACACGGCGGATGCCGCGGCCCGCTTCGCGCTGCAGAAGTACGGCAACATCTACTCCCGACTGGCGAACCCGACGGTCGCCAGCTTCGAGGAGCGCGTCGCCAGCCTCGAGGGCGGCCTCGGCGCCGTCGCGACGGCTAGCGGCCTGAGCGCGCAGTACATCACCTTCGCCAGCCTGGCCGGTGCCGGCGACCACATCGTGGCCAGCGCGAACCTCTACGGCGGCTCGATCACGCAGCTCGACGTGACGCTGCGCCGCTTCGGCGTGGAGACGACCTTCGTCCGCAGCTCCGACCCGGCCGACTACGCCGCGGCCATCACCGACAAGACCAAGCTGATCTTCGCCGAGACGATCGCGAACCCCTCCGGCGAGATCGCCGACATCGAGGGCCTCTCGGATGTCGCGCGAGCGCACGGCATCCCGCTGATCATCGACTCGACGATCGCCACCCCCTACCTCAACCGCCCGTTCGAGTGGGGCGCAGACATCGCGATCCACTCGGCGACGAAGTTCCTCGGCGGGCACGGCACCACCCTCGGCGGCGTCGTCGTGGAGAGCGGCCGCTTCCACTGGCACAGCGACAAGTTCCCGCTCTTCGGTGAGCCGGTTCCGAGCTACGGTGGCCTGCAGTGGTCGGGCAACTTCGGCGAGTACGCCTTCCTCACCCGCCTCCGTGCCGAACAGCTGCGCGACATCGGCCCGAGCCTCGCCCCGCACAGCGCCTTCCTGCTCGCGCAGGGCGTCGAGACGCTGCCGTACCGCATCCAGGCGCACGTCGACAACGCACGCGTAGTCGCCGAGTGGCTCGAGGCCGACGACCGCATCGAGAGCGTGCTCTGGGCCGGACTGCCGAACCACCCGCACCACGAGCGCGCACAGAAGTACCTGCCGAAGGGGCCAGGCTCGGTGTTCAGCTTCGTCGTGAAGGGCGGCCGCGCCGCCGGCCAGACGTTCATCGAATCGCTGAACCTGGCCAGCCACCTCGCCAACATCGGCGATGCCAAGACCCTCGTCATCCACCCCGCGTCGACGACACACGCCCAGCTCACCGAGCAGCAGCTGATCGACGCCGGAGTGCTGCCGGGTGTTGTGCGCATCAGCGTCGGCATCGAAGATGTCGATGACATCATCTACGACCTCGACCAGGCCCTCGCGGCCGCGACGGGAGCATGACCATGAGCACAACGGATGCCGCACCGCAGCCCCCGCTGGTTGAGCAGGCCCCGCTGGTTGAGCCTGTCGAAACCACCCCCGCAGACGCTGTCGTCACGACGCAGCTCGCGAACGGGCTGAGCTGCGATCTGCCCGCGGACTCCCCGCTCGCCAAGCTGCTCCGATCGCAGCGCACCTGGGTCGGCCCGGACGCCAAGGCGCGCCTGCGGATCCTGCGCGACGCGAAGTCGATCGCGATCGTCGGTGCGTCGCCGAACCCGGCCCGCTCCAGCTACTTCGTCGGCACCTACCTGCAGCAGTCCAGCGACTACCGGGTGTACTTCGTCAACCCGAACGCCGACACGATCCTCGGCCAGAAGGCCTACCCGGATCTGGCGAGCCTGCCAGAGGTACCGGACATCGTCGACGTGTTCCGCCGTGGCAGCGACATCCCGAGCGTCATCGACGAGGTCGTCGCCGTCGGCGCCCCGACCATCTGGGTGCAGCTCGGCATCTGGAACCAGGATGCCGCGGAGTACGGCGAGTCGAAGGGGCTCACCGTTGTGATGGACCGCTGCATCAAGATCGAGCACGCCCGCTTCAACGGCGGCCTGCACCTGCTCGGCTTCGACACCGGCCAGATCACCGCCCGCAAGACGATCCGCTGAGCCGCCGGCCCACTCTCCCCTTCGCCGAGACTGCAAGTTCGGGTGATAAGAGCCCTCTTATCACCCGAACTTGCAGTCTCGGCGGACGGGACGGGACCAGGGTGCGAGCGAGCTAGATCGAGTAGCCGAAGCTGAGCAGCTTCAGCTCGCGGCCGTCCGGCATGGTCAGCAGCGGCTCCCGGTCGAGCAGCCGCTCGAATCCGAGCCGTTCGTAGAGCTTGTGCGCACCCGTCATCTCCGGGCCCGAGTTCATGACGACGCGCGGAACGCCGCGCAGCCGGCCGAGCAGCAGCACGTGGCGGCTGAGCAGCTCACCGATGCCGCGGCGGCGGGCATCCGGGTGCACGGCGAGCAGCCGGAAGTCCATCTCGCCGACCTGCGGCAGCTCGGTCATCACGGCGCCGGCCCGCGGCGTCGAGACCGTGCCGAGGAGCGCACCGGTCTCGGTGTCGCTGGCGACCCAGACCTGGTGCTCGCCCGCACGGCCGGCGACGTCGACGATGGAGGCGCGGTAGGAATCGCTGAGGCTGTAGTCGTGGGCGTACGCGCGCTCGGAGAGCTCCGCGACGGCGTCCATCTCCTCGTCGCGCATCAACCGCACCAGCACCTCGCCGTCCGGGCGCTGTAGCGGGTAGCGGTAGGCCACGAGCGGCACATCGGCCGTCTGCGCGACATCCGCAATGAGCTCGAAACCGAGCCGTTCGTAGAGGCGCTGGGCCGGCAGGTTCAGCTCGCCGGTGTCGAGCACGAGGGCGCTCGCACCCTGTTCCACGGCGCACTCGAGCGCGACCCGGGTGAGTGCCTCGCCGAGGCCCAGGCCCCTGGCCTCAGGCAGCACGCCGAGCAGGCGCAGCTCGAACTCCTCCCCCGTTGCCAGGCGGGAATGCTCGGTCTCGGCGCGCAGCAGGCTGGCGGTGCCGATCACGGTGCCCTCTGCGTGCGCGCCCGTTCCGCTCGCCACGGCGACGAGCAGGGTTCCGGATGCCGCCCGGCCCTCCGCGTCGCGCAGCAGGCGGGCGCGTTCGGCCGAGGTCGGCAGGTGCCCGTACGGGCCGGAGGCGAATGCGGCAACCGTCACATCGCCGATGGTTGCGAACTCCTCGGGGGTTGCTTCGCGGATGACGAAGGCAGGTCGGGGCAGTTGGCGGGGTTCGGGCTGAATCACGGAGATCAAGCTTACGCGGCGAAGCTGCGAGAACGCGCGGAGCTGCGCACGATTCTGCGACGTCATGCCGCATTTCTGCACGCTCTGTTGCCTACGATAGAGGGGTGACAGCGTTCGTCTCAGCCCTCGATCTCTTTTCGATCGGAATCGGCCCTTCCAGTTCCCATACGGTGGGCCCCATGCGGGCCGCCCGTGACTTCGCCGACCGTCTGGAACCCGCGATGCTCTCGCGCGTCACCCGGCTGAGTTGCATGCTCTTCGGCTCGCTCGGTGCCACCGGCATCGGGCACGGCACACCGGATGCCATCGTCGCCGGCCTCAGCGGGATGCGCCCGGAGGACTGCGACCCCGCCGCGGTGCGCGGCGCCTGGAGCACGCTGCCGAAGTCGGCCGTCGGGCACGGAAGCGTGCTGCTGGCCGGCATCCACCCCGTCGACATCGCCAGGGACGACATCAGCTTCGCCCCGTTCACCCGCCTGCCCGGGCACCCGAACGCGATGACGCTGCACGCCTGGGGCCGCGACGAGAGCGGCGCAGAGCACGAGCTGTACCAGGAGACCTACTACTCGGTGGGCGGCGGCTTCATCCGCCGGGCCAGCGAGGACGCCGCGCACGCCGCGGCCGCG
>CAZZNX010000062.1:0-20332 GCA_964655795.1 uncultured Leifsonia sp.
CGCGCGGCCGCCCGGTGGCGGCGGCCCGTCGGCGCACTGCTCGCGGTGGCCGCGGCATCCGCCCTCTTTTTCGGCGGCCTCGCCATCGGAACGCTCAGCGACTCCACCCCGCCGGGAACGCAGACCCAGGCGGAGCAGCTCGCGGCCATCGCCGCGGCACCCGACTCACAGCGGGCGGTCGCGGAGGTCGCCGGCGGCGGTACCGCGACACTCGTCTGGTCGGGGGAGCTCGGGCAGTCGGCGCTGCTCGCGGACGGGCTCGCCCCGCTGCCGGAGGGGCAGACCTACCAGCTCTGGTACATCGGTGCCGAAGGCCCGGTCTCGGCCGGCACGTTCGAGGCGAGCAGCAAGGGCACGACGTGGCATGTGCTCGAGGGCGAGATGAGCGCGGGTGACACGGTCGGTGTGACCGTCGAACCGAGCGGCGGATCCGATGCTCCGACGAGCGACCCGATCGTCGCGATCGCCAGCTGAGGGCCGTGCGGGCGTAGCATCGAGACATGCCGCTGCCGTACACACTCCTGATCAGCCCGCTGGCCGCCGACGCTCCCGACGACGGCTCGTGGTTCGCCGAGACCTTCACAGAGGTCGATTCCTCCGAGCCCGCACTGCGGGTGAGCGAGCTCAGCACGCAGCGGGGTGACGGCGTCTTCGAGACGCTCTCCGTCGTCGACGGACATGCCCAGGAGGTGCAGCCGCACCTGGCCAGGCTCGCCCGTTCCGCCCAGATCTGCGACCTGCCGCTGCCGAATCTCGCTCAGTGGTCGGCCGCGATCTCGGCCGCCGTCGCCCAGCTCCCGCAGCAGGGAGAGCTGGCGATCAAGCTGGTGCTCAGCCGCGGCGTCGAGAACGGCCCGAGCCCGACCGCGTGGCTGCACGCCAGTGCCGCCACCGACTTCAGCGCGGTGCGCGAGAGCGGCGTGCGCGTGATCACCCTGGACCGCGGCTACGACCGCGGCGTCGCCGAGAGGGCACCGTGGCTGCTGCTCGGCGCCAAGACCCTCAGCTACGCCGTGAACATGGCCGCCCTGCGCGAAGCGTACCGCCGCGGTGCCGACGACACGATCTTCGTCACGAGCGACGGCTACGTGATGGAGGGACCGACGTCCTCGGTCATCCTCCGCCACAACGGCGTCTTCTCCACGCCGGCACCGAGCGGCGCCATCCTGCACGGCACGACGCAGACGAGTCTGTTCGAGTACCTCGAACGGCACGGCCACAGCGTGAGCTACCGCGACATCAGCGTCGAGGAGCTGCGCAGCGCCGATGCCGTCTGGCTCGTCTCGAGCGTTCGACTCGCCGTGGCGGTCACCGAGCTCGACGGCCGTCAGATTCCCGTTGACGCACCCCTGACCCGGCTGTTCACCGAGTATCTGCTCTCGCCGCGGGACTGAGCGGGCGCGGCGCGGATGCAGGCGGGCCGCTGACCGCTGACCGCAGTCCGCTGACCGCAGACGCGAAAGGAGCGGATGCCGCCGGCATCCGCTCCTCGCACAACACGTTGCTCTGTTTACCCGAAGCGGCCGGAGACGTAGTCCTCGGTCGCCTGCACGCTCGGGTTCGAGAAGATCGACGTGGTGTCGTTGTACTCGATGAGCTTGCCCGGCTTGCCGGTGCCCGCGATGTTGAAGAAGGCGGTGCGGTCGGAGACGCGCGAGGCCTGCTGCATGTTGTGGGTCACGATCACGATCGTGTAGTCCTGCTTGAGTTCCTCGATGAGGTCCTCGATGGCGAGCGTCGAGATCGGGTCGAGGGCGGAGCACGGCTCGTCCATCAGCAGTACGTCGGGCTCGACAGCGATCGCGCGGGCGATGCAGAGACGCTGCTGCTGACCGCCGGAGAGTCCGGAGCCGGGGAGGGCCAGGCGGTCCTTCACCTCGTTCCAGAGGTTGGCGCCGCGCAGCGACTTCTCGATCAGGTCGTCGGCGTCGCTCTTGCTCATGCGGGTGTTGTTGAGCTTCACGCCGGCCAGCACGTTGTCGCCGATCGACATCGTCGGGAACGGGTTCGGCCGCTGGAACACCATGCCGACCTGGCGGCGCACGAGAACGGGGTCGACGCCCGGACCGTAGAGGTTGTTGCCGTCGATCAGCACCTCACCCTCGACGCGGGCGCCGGGGATGACCTCGTGCATGCGGTTGAGCGTGCGCAGGAACGTGGACTTGCCGCAGCCGGACGGCCCGATGAAGGCCGTGACGGTGCGTGGTTCGATGGTGAGCGTCACGTCTTCGACGGCGAGGAACTTGCTGTAGTAGACGTTGAGGTCGTTGACTTCGATGCGCTTGGACATTGATTCCTTGGGTGCTGGTGAGCGGGTGTCGTTGGAGGTTAGCGCGCGATCTTGGGCGCGAAGATCTTGGCGATGAGGCGGGCGGCGACGTTGAGCAGCGCGACGATGAGGATCAGCGTCAGCGCTCCGGCCCATGCGCGGTCGATGTAGGCCTGGGCGTCGGCACCCTGGTTGGCGTACTGGGTGTACACGTACACGGGCAGCGTCATCATGCGCTCGCTGAACAGGTCGTAGTTCATGCTCGCGGTGAAGCCCGCGATGATGAGCAGCGGGGCGGTCTCACCGATGACGCGGGCGATCGAGATCATCACACCGGTGATGATGCCGGCGATGGATGTCGGAAGCACAACCTTGAGCACGGTGAGCCACTTCGGAACGCCGAGGGCGAATGCGGCCTCGCGCAGCTCGTTCGGAACCAGCTTGAGCATCTCCTCGCTGGAGCGCACGACGACGGGGATCATCAGCACGCTGAGCGCGACCGCGCCACCGAAGCCGAAGCGGATGCC
This sequence comes from uncultured Leifsonia sp., assembly GCA_964655795.1. Classification (GTDB taxonomy): domain Bacteria; phylum Actinomycetota; class Actinomycetes; order Actinomycetales; family Microbacteriaceae; genus Microterricola. The sequence goes on from CAZZNX010000062.1 coordinate 2,797, forward strand.
CGGGTCGTTGAAGAGCAGCGCGAACAGGGCGTAGGCGAAGAGGCCGGCAACGATCGAGGGGATGCCGGTCATCACGTCGACGAAGAAGGTGATGCCGCGGGCCAGGCTGCCGCGGCCGTACTCGACCAGGTAGATGGCCGTGAGGAGGCCGATCGGCACAGAGATCAGCGTCGCGGCCCCGGTGACGAGCAGCGTTCCGACGAGGGCGTGCAGCGCGCCGCCGCCCTCGCCGACGACGTTGCGCATCGAATTGGTGAAGAACTCAATGTCGAAGCGGGGCAGGCCGTTGGTGATCGTGGTGAATGCGACCGAGATCAGCGGGAGCAGGGCGATCGTGAACGCGAGCGAGACGAGCGCGGTGACGAGGCGGTCCTTGGCCTTGCGGGCGCCCTCGACGGCCCGGGAGACCGACCAGATCGTCAGGCAGTAGAGCACCACGCCGAAGAACACAGCGCCGGCGATGTTGTAGTTCTCGGTGATGCCGCCGGCGAACAGCACACCGAAGACGGCGGCGCTCACCGCGAGGCTGCCGAAGAAGAGCCACAGGTTCGCGGAGCGGGGGAGTTTGCCGGCGGTCAGCGAGTTGCTGATCGGCATCCCGGTTGTCGACGGCGGGCGGGTCGTGGTGAGGCTCATCAGTTCGCTCCAGAGAAGGCCTTGCGGCGGTTGATGATGAAGCGGGCCACCATGTTGACGCCCAGGGTGATCAGGAACAGGATCAGGCCGGTCGCGATCAGGATGTTCACGCCGACACCGTGTGCCTCGGGGAAGTTGAGCGCGATGTTGGCGGCGATCGTCGAGGGGTTCTGCGACTGCAGCAGGGCGAAGCTGATGATGGAGAACGGCGAGAGCACCATGGCGACGGCCATGGTCTCACCGAGGGCGCGGCCGAGGCCGAGCATGGAGGCAGAGATGATGCCGGGGCGGCCGAAGGGCAGCACAGCCATCTTGATCATCTCCCAGCGGGTGGCGCCGAGGGCCAGCGCGGCCTCCTCGTGCAGGCGCGGGGTCTGCAGGAAGACCTCGCGGCAGAGCGCGGTGATGATCGGCAGGATCATGACCGCGAGAACGATCGCGACGGTGAGGATGGTGCGGCCGGTGCCGGAGACCGGCCCGGCGAAGAGCGGGAACCAGCCGAACCACTCGACGAGGCTGGAATAGAACGGCTGCACGGCCGGGGCGAGAACGCTGATGCCCCAGAGTCCGAAGACCACAGAGGGAACGGCGGCCAACAGGTCGATCACGTAGCCGAGGCTCTGGGCGAGCTTGCGGGGCGCATAGTGCGAGATGAAGAGCGCGATGCCGATCGCGAGGGGAACGGCCATCAGCAGGGCGAGGAAGGCGGCCCAGACGGTACCGAAGGCGAGCGGGGCGACGTAGGCCCAGAAGTTGTCCGCGTCACCCTTGAAGTCGGTGGATTCGGCGACGAAGGCCGGAAGCGACTGGGCGACGAGGAAGATCGCGACGGCGGCGAGCACGACGAGGATCAGGCTGCCGGCCAGAACGGTCGCAGACGAGAAGATGCGGTCGCCTGGGCGTTGTTTGGCCTTGATCGGCGGGGCGACTGCTGTCGTCATGCTGGCTGGATCCCTCGGGTTCGTGTGTGGGAGCGGGCGGTGTTCGTGGTGCTGGTCCTGCTGGTACTGCTGGTGGTGCTGGTGTTGCCTGTGGAACGCGGGCTGTGCCCGGCCGATTCAGCTCTGCGCTGGATCGGCCGGGCACGACATCGTGTTACTTGATCGACGCGACGACCTCGGCAACCTTGGCCTGCAGTTCGGAGGAGAGCGGAGCTGCACCGGCGGATGCCGCTGCCTCCGTCTGGCCCTCTTCGCTGGCCATGAAGCCGACGTAGTTCTTGACGAGCTCACCCTGCTCTGCATCGGCGTACTCGGTGCAGACGATCGCGTAGCTCACGAGAACCAGCGGGTAGTGGGTGGGGTCGGTGGTCTTGCGGTCGAGCTCGATGGCGAGGTCGTTGGCTGCACGACCCTCGACGAGGGGCGAACCGTCGACGACGGCGGCAGCTGCCTCCGCGGTGTAACCGACGAACTCGTCGCCGACCTTGATCTTGGCGACACCGAGGTCACCGGCGCGCGATGCGTCGGCGTAACCGATGGTGCCGACACCGTTGGTCACGGCGTCAACGACACCCGAGGTGCCCTGGGCGCCCTCACCGGTCTGGAACGGGAAGGTGTCGGCCGGCTTCTCGGTCCAGACGCTCGGAGCGACCTGGTTGAGGTAGTCGGCGAAGTTCTTGGTCGTGCCCGAGTCATCCGAACGGTGCACAGCCGTGATGTTCGTGGCGGGCAGTTTCGCGTCGGCGTTCAGCGCGGCGATGGCCGGGTCGTTCCAGACGGTGATGTCGCCCGTGAAGATCTTGGCGAGCGTGTCGGCGTCGAGGTTCAGCTCGTCGACACCCTCAATGTTGAAGATCACGGCGATGGGGGAGATGTAGACCGGCAGGTCGACGGCGCTCGTGCCGGGAGCGCACATGGCGAACTCGCCGGCGAGCTCCTCGTCCTTGAGGTAGGAGTCGGAGCCGGCGAATGCTGCACCGCCGGCGATGAAGGTCTCACGACCGGCACCGGAACCCGAGGGGTCGTAGTTGATCGTGACGTCCGGGTTGGTCGTCTGGAACGAGGCGACCCAGGCTTCCTGAGCGGCGCCCTGCGACGATGCGCCTGCGGCGTTGAGCGTGCCCGCAAGGGTCGACGTCTCTTCGCTCGGCTCGGCGGCGGGGCTGGTTGCGCCCTCGTTCGCGGCACACGAGGTCAGTGCAATGGCTGCTGCAACTGCAACGACCGCGGGGCGGCCGAATCGCTTGATGTTCACGAGTATCCCTTTCAGGGGCTTGAATGCTTGACACAGGCCGGTGCTGGCCCGATGACGAAGCTAAGCTCCTCGGTTAACGAGCCTCCCCCGGTGCGGTTAACGCAAGGTAAACGGATGTCGACATTTGCGCCCGCGCGGAATGCTTCCCAGCCGATTCGCAGCCGCCCCGCGCGACGCGCAGCGTCGCGAAAGGCGGCAGCCCTCACTCAGGCAATCTCGGCAACCGCATGCGGTGCTCGCACGGTTTCGACAAGCTCAACCAGCCGAGACCAGCGGAGCGCGTGCGCGGCTAGCGGACCAGGCGCAGCACAGCGACCGGCATGCCGGCCAACGGCTTGCTCGCGGCGACACCGTCCGATGTGAAGCCGTTGCGTCGGTAGAAGGCGAGCGCGCGCGGGTTGTCCTGGGCCACCCAGAGGAAAGCAGGCGCGCCGCCGATGCTCGCGTCGAGCAGGCCCTGCCCCGCACCGCTGCCGTGATGGCTGGCAAGAACGTAGATGCCCTCGAGCTCCCGTGCCCGGGGCGCGTCGGGGTCGCGGCCGGCGTGGCGCGCAGCGCCACGAAAGGCGGCAGCCCCAAATGAGGCATCCTATGGGGCCGGAAACGTTGCTGGTGCGGTTTCGACAGGCTCAACCAGCGGAGGCACATCAACCAGCGGATCGAGCCCGGCGAGAGTCTCGGCCGGCAGAAGGTGCACGTAGGCCTCGCGCCAGGCCTGCAGGTGCACCTGTGCGATCCCGTCGGCGTCGCTCGAGAGCGCCGGACGCACGGTGATGGCGAATCCCATGATGACCCGCTAGACGCGGGGTGAGTGCGTCTCGATCGCGATGATGCCGGAGCTCGGGTTCGTCAGCGAGAGGTGCACGATCGAGAATGCGCCGGTCTCAAGCGCTGCGGCATCCGAGAGGTAGGAGCCCTGCGTCGTGCCCGTCGCCAGAGCGATCTCGCGCAGGATGTCGGGCAGCACCGGTCCGTGGCTGCAGATCACAGCCGTCTTGCGGGCGCGCACACGCTTGCCGACGACGGAGCGCACATCGCTCGTGCCGTCCTCCCAGGCGTCCTGGCTGATCAGATCGCTGCGGCGGATCTCCTGGCCGAGGGCGACCGCGAGCGGCGTCACCGTCGTGACGCAGCGGGTCGCGGTGCTCGAGATGATCCGACGCGGGCTCCACGCGGCGATCGTCGGAACGACGCTGGCGGCCTGTTGCACTCCGCGGGCGGTCAACGGGCGGGTGGCGTCCGGGCCGTTCCACGCCGATGGCGCCATCGCCTTGCTGTGGCGGAGGGCGATGATGGCAAAGGTCGAGGTGACGCCGGCGTCGACGAGGGCAGCGAACTGATCGAGGATCTCGACATCGGTCGGGTAGCTGAGATAGCTCCGTGCCCGCTTGACGGTGACCCACTCGAGGGCGGCCACCTCGCCGTTCGGCACGAAGGTCGAGCGGCGGATCGCCTCCTCGCTGACCTCGGCGGACCAGTAGTGCACGATCTTCTCTCGGCCGTTGCCGAGCGGGTAGTTCGCGATGCCGACGGGCACACCGAGGGAGACGGCCAGGCCGGTCTCCTCGAGGATCTCGCGCGCCGCAGTCTGCGGCAGCGATTCGCCCGGGTCGACCTTGCCCTTGGGGATGGTGACATCACCGTGGACGGTGCGGTGGATCACCAGCACCATCATCTTGCCGTCGACGATGCGCCAGCACACGGCGCCCGCCGCATAGATTGCTGTTGTCAACGACGGCCCCCTGGGCGTTTCCTCTGCATGATTTGCTGCATCAGCCTATTTTGCATGTCATCGAGCGGATGCCCAGCATCGTCGAGGTGGTGCCTGGTCCATTCGCCGTCGGCTCCGAGCGACCACGCGCTGGTGCGCGGGTCGAATGCGCGGTCGAAGAGGCCGCCGATCTGGGCCAGGTGGTCGGGATCGACCAGGCGCACCAGGGCCTCGACCCTGCGGTCGAGGTTGCGGTGCATCATGTCGGCGCTGCCGATGTAGACCTGCGGGTCGCCGTCGTTCAGGAAGCTGAAGATGCGCGAGTGCTCGAGGTAGCGACCGAGAATCGAGCGCACCCTGATGTTCTCGCTCATCCCCTCGACGCCGGGCTTCAGGCTGCAGATGCCGCGCACCCAGACCTCGATCGGCACACCGGCGTTGCTCGCCTGGTAGAGCGCATCGATGATCGCCTCATCGACCATCGAGTTCACCTTGATGCGGATGCCGGACGGCCGCCCGGCCAGGGCGTTCGCCGTCTCGTCCGTGATCCGCTTGAGCAGCCCCTTGCGCAGGTGCAGCGGGGCGACGAGCAGCCGCTTGAACTTCTTCTCGATGGCGTAGCCGCTCAACTCGTTGAAGAGCCTGGTGAGGTCCTTGCCGACCTGGTCGTCGGCGGTGAACAGGCCGAGGTCCTCGTAGATCCGGCTGGTCTTCGGGTTGTAGTTTCCCGTGCCGATGTGGCTGTAGTGGCGGAGCTCGCCCTTCTCCTGGCGGATGACGAGCGCCAGCTTGCAGTGCGTCTTCAGTCCGACGAGGCCGTAGACCACGTGCACGCCGGCCTTCTCGAGCTTGCGCGCCCAGCTGATGTTCGCCTGCTCGTCGAAGCGCGCCATGATCTCGACGAGCGCGAGCACCTGCTTGCCGGATTCGGCCGCGTCGATGAGGGCCTCGACGATCGGGCTGTCACCGGAGGTGCGGTAGAGCGTCTGCTTGATGGCGAGCACATCGGGGTCGGCGGCCGCCTGCTCGATGAACGCCTGCACACTGGTGGCGAACGATTCGTAGGGGTGGTGCACGAGGATGTCGCCGCGCGAGATGGAGGCGAAGACGTCCGGTGCGGAGTTCGGCTCGATCGGCTGCAGCTGCATGCTCGTCGACGGCACATGCTTGGGGTAGCGCAGATCGGGGCGGTCGATGCGTCCGAGGTCGAACAGACCACCGAGGTCCAGCGGGGACGGCAGTCGGTAGACCTCCTGATCGGTGACCGCGAGCTCGCGCACGAGCAGCCCGAGCGTCACGTCATCCATGTCGTCGGTGACTTCGAGGCGGATCGGCGGGCCGAAGCGGCGCCGCAGCAACTCCTTCTCGAGCGCCTGGATCAGGTTCTCCGTCTCGTCCTCGTCGACGACGACGTCTTCGTTGCGCGTGACGCGGAACACGTGGTGGGCGACGATCTCCATGCCGGGGAAGAGATCGCTGAGGTGGTTGGCGATCAGGTCCTCGAGCGTGATGAAGCGCTGGCGGCCCGGCTCGTACGCGCTGATCTCGAGGAAGCGGGGCAGCATCTGCGGCACCTTGAGGCGCGCGAACTCCTGCCGGCCCGTGCGGGTGTTGCGCACGCGAACGGAGAGGTTGAGCGAGAGCCCGGAGATGTAGGGGAACGGGTGTGCGGGGTCGACGGCGAGCGGCATCAGCACGGGGAAGATCTGGCGCGAGAAATAGTCGCCCAGGCGCTCCTGCTCTGCGGCATCCAGCGCCTCCCAGCGCACGATGTCGATACCGGCCCCGCGCAGCGCGGGGCTGACCAGCTCCTGGTAGACGGCGGCGTGGCGTTCCTGCAGCTCGTGCGCGCGCCGCGAGATGTCATCGAGCACGTCCTGCGGGGCGCGGCCGACGTTGGTGGGGAGTGCCAGACCCGTGAGGATGCGGCGCTTCAGACCTGCGACGCGCACCATGAAGAACTCGTCGAGGTTGCTGGCGAAGATGGCGAGGAAGTTGGTGCGTTCAAGAACCGGAACGGTCGGGTCCTCGGCAAGCTCGAGCACGCGCTGGTTGAACGCCAGCCAGCTCAGCTCGCGGTCGAGGAAGCGCTCCTCCGGCAGATCGGCGGCGCCCGCAGTGTCAAAGGGCTCGAAGTCGTCGTCAAAGTCGCGACCGAGGCCGGTGTCCAGCAAGTTGTCGACATCCATCCCAACATCATGGCACCCCGTTGTGTGTGCGCGGTTGCCGAAAGGCAAACGCGGGGTGCCGCGAGCAGGATCAGGCGGTGTTCTGCTCGTCTTCGCTCACATTGAAGCGGTAGCCGACGTTGCGGACCGTTCCGATGACCGACTCGAGGTCGCCGAGTTTTGCGCGGAGGCGCCGAACGTGCACGTCGACGGTGCGGGTGCCTCCGAAATAGTCGTAGCCCCACACCTCGCTGAGCAGCTGCTCGCGGGTGAAGACGCGGCTCGGGTTGCCGGCCAGGAAGCGCAGCAGCTCGAACTCCTTGTAGGTGAGGTCGAGCGGCTTGCCGCGCACCTTGGCGGAGTAGCTGGCCTCGTCGATGACGACGCCCGAGGTCTTGATCGTCGACGAGACGACGGGTACGGCGCGGACCGATGCCAGACGGATGCGCGCATCGATCTCCGCAGGGCCGGCCGAGTCGAGCACGACATCGTCGACGCCCCACTCGGGGCTGACCGCTGTGAGGCCGCCCTCGGTGAGGACGAGAATGATCGGCACGGCGAGTCCGGTCGTGCGCAGCATCGAGCAGAGGCTCTTCGCCTGGACGAGGTTGACGCGCGCATCGACGAGGATCAGATCTGCTTCGGGCGCTGCAAGGAGCTGGTCCAACTGCGGCGGCAGAGAGCGCACCCGGTGTGAGAGCAGGGCGAGCGCGGGTAGTACGTCATTGTTCACTGCCGACGTCAGGATCAACAACTGCGCCACGCGCATCCTCCAGCTTTATCGTGTCGCTCAGCATATCCTGCTCGCGGGGCGAGTCTGCACGGGGCACAATAGGAGCATGGCCGACGCGCTGCAGTATGACACCCCCACGGATCCGGCGTGGGACGGGCGAAACGGCGTCCGTCGTGCGTGGCAGAGCATTCTGCCGATCTGGTTCATCGCGCTGCTCGGCGCGGTGCTCACCGCCGTCATCCCCGCTCCAGAGCTCGCGCTGGGCGGCATCAGCCTCACGCTCGCCGTGAGCACGATCGCCGCGCTCGCCGTGCAACTGGCGACGCGACGCAAAGAGGGATTCGTCAGCCGGGTGACGGCCAGCGTCGTCGGCAGTGCCGTGATTCTGGCGATCGCCACCATCATCTTCGCGATCGTGGCATCCGCCAACGGAGTGCAACTGCTGCACCGCTGATCTGGCGGAGCCGATCGGCATGGGTAGAATCGAGGCATGTCAGACCTTGCTCTCGAACTCACCTTCATCGGCCTGCTCGCTCTGGCCAGCCTGGCCATCGTCTGGATCTCTGGCGTCGTCGTCTACAAGCTGTGGCGGGGCCAGCGGTAACGCCGCATGATCGAGATCCCGCTCGGCCTTCCCTCCGAACTCGTCCCCCTCTCCTGGTTGCTCGGCGTCTGGGAGGGATCCGGCGTTCTCGACTACGCCATCGACCCGCCTGCCGGTTCGGGTGAAGCGGCCGAGGTGACCACCGTCACCCGCGAATTCGGGCAGCGGGTCAGCTTCAGCCACGACGGCCTGCCGTACTTGAGCTACAGCTCGTACAGCTGGCTGTACCCGACGGAAGAGGGCGGCGAGCCGACCCCGCTCGTGACCGAGACCGGATACTGGCGCCTCGGGCGGCCGCTCGGCGAGGCCGACGCCGGTCCCGGCATGCTCCCGGGAACGGGCGCCCCGCGGTACAACGACGCCGACGCCGTTGAGACGCTGCGCAACGCAGACGGCGGCTTCGACATCGAGGTTGCGATCGTGCACCCCGACGGCGTCAGCGAGCTCTACCTCGGCCAGGTCAAGGGCCCGCGCATCGATCTCGTGACGGATGCCGTGCTGCGCACACAGACCGCCAAGCACTACGCGGCGGCGACCAGGCTCTACGGTCTCGTCGACAACCACCTGCTCTGGGCCTGGGACATCGCCGCCCTCGGCCAGCCACTGCGCACCCACGCCTCCGGGCGTCTCGCCAAGGTCGACTAGGCCCATGGACTCGCCAAGCGAATCTGTCGAAACCGCACCAGCATCGGTTGCGGTCCTTAAGGTTGCCTTGGGACTGGCTGCCGCCTTTCGCGACGCTGCGCGTCGCGCCATCTGAATCGAGCATCGTGACCGACGCAGCCATCCCCACTTCCCCGTTCCTCGGGCTCCCGGCGGCCGTGCCGGCCGATGGCCTCGACGCCGGTGTCGCCGCCCACTACGGCAACCCGATGATCGAGCAGCGCAAGCTCGCAGCAGGCCAGGCGATCGTCGACCTCTCACACCGCGGCGTGCTGGCCATCACCGGTCCTGACCGGCGCAGCTGGCTGAACAGCATGACCTCGCAGGCCCTCGACCGGCTGGAGCCGGGCGAATCGAGCGAGACGCTCGTGCTCGACGCCACAGGCCGGGTCGAGTACGACGTGCGCGTCTTCGACGACGGCGTCACAATGTGGCTGCTGCTGGAGGCGCAGGAGCTGCCGGGGCTGAAGACATGGCTCGATCGGATGAGGTTCATGCTCCGCGTCGAGGTCACCGACGAGTCCGAGAATTACGCGACGGTGGGGGCGATGGCTCCGGATGCCGCGGCGCTCGCCGCACTCGCGCTGCCCATCGCCGCGCCGAACGACATTCCGCTCGCCTGGACCGACCCGTGGAGCGCGGTCGTCGCCGGTGGCTGGCAGTACGCGGCGGCCGAGGGGCATCCGGCATCCGCCTGGCACTGGCACGAGGTGCTCGTGCCGCGGGCCGAACTCGCCGGCCTGGCCGATCGGGTGCGCAGCGGCGAGCCTGCCGTCGCCGGAATGCTCGCGCTGGAGGCACTGCGCATCGCCGCCTGGCGCCCGCGCCTGGCCCTCGAGGGCGACGAGAAGACGATCCCGCACGAGCTGGACTGGCTGCGGAGCGCCGTGCACCTGAACAAGGGCTGCTACCGCGGGCAGGAGACGGTGGCCAAGGTGCACAACCTCGGTCACCCGCCCCGCCGGCTGGTGATGCTGCACCTGGACGGCTCAGACACGATCCTGCCCGTGCACGGCGACGAGGTGCTGGCCGAGAAGGTGCGGCCGGAGACCGAGGCCGAGTGGAAGGTGGTCGGCCAGATCACGAGTGCCGCGATCCACCACGAGCTCGGCCCGATCGCGCTCGCCGTGGTCAAGCGCGCGGTCCCCGTCAGCGTGCAGCTCGAGGTGCACGCGCACGGCGAGAAGGTCGCGGCCGCCCAAGAGGCGATCGTGCCGACGGATGAGCCGAGGCGAACATCCCGCGGCTGCCACGGCTCGGCGCCCGCACGCACTAGCCGCAGCGTGCCGGTCGAGTAGCGAGGAACGAGCGTATCGAGACCTCGCGGGCTCCGGCTTTCGCACGGGCCTCGGTTTCGATACGGCCGTGGACGGCCTACTCAACCAGCGGAGGCTTCCGGGCCACCACTAGAGCCAGCTGAAACCGTTCGGCTCCACGGATGTCCACGGAACCGTGAGCTCGCCGAGCCGCCAGCGGGTGCGGCCGCCCTGCACGGGCCAGCCCTCCGAGCGGAGGCCCTCGACCGTCGCCAGCCAGCGCTGCACAGGGCCGTAGGCGGCCAGCGCCGCGTTGTACTGCCAGTGCCGGTCGAGCAGCGCGAGCAGCTCGTGCACCTTCTCGCCGTCGACGTTGCGGTGGATCAGCGCCTTCGGAAGACGCTCGGCCACGATCGAGGGCTTGTCGAGGCCGTCGAGGCGCAGCGCGATCGAGAACGTCTCCGGGCCATCGGCGCCGACCGCCGCCCACGCGGCGATCCGACCGATCTCATCACAGGTGCCGTCGATGAGCACACCGTTCGGCTGCAGGCGCGTCACGAGCATGCGCCAGGCCGGCAGCACGTCGGCCTCGTCGTACTGGCGCAACACATTGAGGGCGCGGATGACGGCGGCTCGGCGCCCGTCGGGAAGCGGCACCTCGAAGCCGCCGAGGGCGAAGCGCACCGCGGCATCCGGGGCAAAGCCGGTCTGCCCGGCACGCACGGCCACCAGCTGTTCGCTCGCGCCGCGCACCCGTGCCGGGTCGATCTCGAGTCCGAGCACCTCGACATCAGCGCGGGTCTTGGCCAGACGCTGGTGCAGTTCGAGGCTGGTCACGGCGCTCGCGCCGTAGCCGAGGTCGACGACGAGCGGGTCTGCGCTCCGGCGCAGCACGGGCAGCGTCTGGGTCCAGCGGTCGATGCGGCGCAGACGATTCGTGTTCGTCGTGCCGCGTGTGATCGTTCCGACTGGCATCCCCCAATTCTGCCACTGCCACGCAGAACGCAGGAGCAGAGCGGCGACGCGGCCGTGGGGGAGCACGGCGTAACGCTCGTCCTGCGTTTTCTCCGTCATCCGTAGAATGGATCGCATGACTGCGCCTTACACACTCATCCTGCTGCGCCACGGCAACAGCACCTGGAACCAGGCCAACCTCTTCACCGGCTGGGTTGACGTCCGTCTGAGCGAGCAGGGCGAGGCCGAAGCGGCCCGCGCCGGCGAGCTCCTCGCGGAAGCCGGCCTGCTGCCCGACATCCTGCACACCTCGGTGCTCACCCGCGCCATCCAGACCGCGAACATCGCCCTGGACAAGGCCGACCGTGCCTGGATCGACGTCAAGCGCAGCTGGCGCCTCAACGAGCGCCACTACGGCGCCCTGCAGGGTCTCGACAAGGCCGAGACGCTCGAGAAGTACGGTCCGGAGCAGTTCCAGCTGTGGCGTCGCTCGTTCGACGTGCCGCCGCCCGTGCTGGCCGACGACGCCGAGTACTCCCAGGTCGGCGACCCCCGCTACGCGAACCTCGCCGACGACGAGCTGCCCCGCACGGAGTGCCTCAAGGACGTCATCGTGCGCATGCTGCCGTACTGGGAAGACGACATCTCCGCTGACCTCCGCACGGGCAAGACGGTTCTCGTCACCGCTCACGGCAACTCGCTGCGCGCTCTGGTCAAGCACCTCGACGGCATCAGCGACGACGACATCGCCGAGCTGAACATCCCCACCGGCATCCCGCTGGTCTACAAGCTCGGCGAAGACCTCATGCCGCTCGGCCCTGGCGAGTACCTCGACCCCGAGGCCGCAGCAGCGGGTGCGGCTGCGGTGGCCGCCCAGGGCAAGAAGTAACACTCGGCCTTAACGAACAAGACTCCGGATGCCGCGGCATCCGGAGTCTTGTTCGTTAAGCGTCAGATACTGGAGGCGTCCGGGTCCCAGTCGCCGGTCGCCAGGTAGAGCACCTTCTTGGCGATGGAGACGGCGTGGTCGGCGAAACGCTCGTGGTAGCGGCTGGCCAGCGTGGCGTCGACGGTGTCGGCGGCCTCGCCCTTCCAGGTCTCGCCGAGAACCTTGTCGAAGACCTTGAGGTGCAGCGCGTCGATCTCGTCGTCGTCGTTGCGGATCGTCTCGGCCATCTTGACGTCCTGCGAGCGCAGCAGCTCGGTGAGCTTCTGCGCGATCTCGACGTCGAGGCGGCCCATCTCCGCGAAGGTTCCCCGCAGCGACTTCGGCACGACCTTGTCCGGGAAACGGTAACGGGCGAGCTGGGCGATGTGGGTCGACATGTCACCCATGCGCTCAAGTGACGCGCTGATGCGCAGCGCGCTCACGACGATGCGGAGGTCGCGGGCCACGGGCTGCTGCCTGGCCAAAATCATGATGGCGAGCTCGTCGAGGGCGACGGTGAGTCCGTCGATCTTGTCGTCGTCGGCGATCACCTCCTCGGCCAGGGTGACGTCGGACTCGTTGAACGCCCTTGTCGCCTTGTCGATGGAGACGGCGACGAGGCCGCTGAGCTCGACGAGTCGATCCTGCACCTCGCGGAGCTCCTGCTGAAATACTTCACGCACGGCTAATCTGATCCTTCCTGCCGACGGGAGCGCCCGGCATCCGAGACCCGAGTGGCCCCCGGCTAGATGATGACTCCGCCAGGTTAACAAACGGTGCCGTAAGACTGAACACTGGGCAAAGGAGGGGCCATCTGCTGCCTAACGGAGCGGTACGCCCCATTGGGTTCACTACTCTAGTGGGCATGGACTCCACCTGGTTGGTGCTGCTCGCTCTGGCACTCGGCCTCGCAGTGGGCGCGGGCTTTGTCACGATGCTTCACCTTGCCGAGCGTCGGGGCGCCTCGGCGGCCGGCGTCGTCAGCCCCCGCATCCCCGACGGCATCGATCAGGTGCTCGAGGCGCTCGAATCGGCCGGGGTCGTGCTCGACCCCTCGCACAACGTCATGAAGGTGTCGCCCGGCGCATTGGCCATGGGGTTGGTGTGGAACGGCGCGCTCGTGCACCCGGAGCTGCTGGAGCTCGTCGACGAGGTGCGCAGGGACGGCGAACCGATCAGCCGCGAGCTCGTGCTGAAACGCGGGCCGTTCGGTGACGCGAGCATGTATCTGAGCGTGCGGGTGGCCAGGCTCGGCACGCGTTTCGTGCTGCTGCTGGCCGACGACCGCACCGAATCCCACCGCCTCGACGATGTGCGCCGTGACTTCGTGGCCAACGTCAGCCACGAGCTCAAGACACCGATCGCCTCGGTCGGCCTGCTCGCCGAGGCGCTGGATGCCGCGGCCGACGAGCCGGCACAGGTGCGCCGTTTCGCCGACAGGCTCACCAGCGAATCTGCCCGCCTGGCCCGCCTCACGCAGGAGATCATCGAACTCTCCCGGCTGCAGGCCCAGGATGCCGTCGCCGAGGCGAGGCCGGTCGACATCGACGCCATCGTCGCGGCCGCGATCGACCAGAACCGGGTGATCGCGGAGGGCAACGGCATCGAGATCGCGCTCGGCAAGAAGTCCGGCGCGCAGGTCTACGGCGACGAGTCGCTGCTCGTGATGGCGGTCAACAACCTCGTCGCCAACGCCGTCAACTATTCGCCGCCCGGCTCACGCGTCGGCGTCGGTGTGAAGCACGCCGACGGCGTCGTCGAGATCGTCGTCACCGATCAGGGCGTCGGCATTCCGGAGGAGGACCAGGACCGCGTCTTCGAGCGCTTCTTCCGCGTCGACCAGGCCCGCGCCCGCAACACGGGTGGCACAGGGCTTGGGCTCAGCATCGTCAAGCACGCCGTGCAGAACCACGGCGGCGACATCCGTGTCTGGTCACAGCCAGGCCTCGGTTCATCCTTCACCATCCGCCTTCCCGAGTTGAAGGCAGACCAAGCATCCGAAACCCTGGGAGACCCCGCGTGACACGAATCCTGTTGATCGAAGACGAGCCTGCGCTCAGCGAGCCCCTGAGCTTCCTGCTCGAGCGGGAGGGCTACGACGTGACCGTGGCCGCCGACGGCCCGAGCGCGCTGCGCGAGTTCGACCGCACGGGCGCCGACTTGCTGCTGCTCGACCTGATGCTGCCCGGCATCCCGGGCACAGAGGTCTGCCGCGAGATCCGCCAGCGCTCGAGTGTTCCGATCATCATGCTGACGGCCAAGGACTCCGAGGTTGACATCGTCGTGGGGCTCGAGCTGGGTGCAGACGACTACATGACCAAGCCGTACTCGACCCGCGAGCTGCTGGCCCGCGTGCGCGCCGTGCTGCGCCGTCACGTCGACACGGATGCCGAGGACGACAGCGTGATCGAGGCCGGCGCCGTGCGCATGGACATCGAGCGGCACACCGTGAGCGTGAATGGCGATCTCATTCCCATGCCGCTCAAGGAATTCGAGCTGCTCGAGTTGCTGATGCGCAACGCCGGCCGCGTGCTCACGCGTGGCCAGCTGATCGACCGGGTGTGGGGAACGGACTACTTCGGCGACACGAAGACCCTCGACGTGCACATCAAGCGCATTCGCTCGCGCATCGAGCCCGTGCCCTCTGAGCCGGCGATGCTGTTGACCGTGCGCGGTCTCGGCTACCGCTTCGAGGCCTGAGCCGCCGGCCAGGCAAGCGCTGCACGCAAGAAGAGGCGCACCCGCGGGTGCGCCTCTTCTGTACGTTGTCGCTGTGCGGCGCGTTAGTTGCGCGGTGCCTCCGGCGCGAGAGTGGAGTACTCCGGCAGCTCGGTGGTGAGCACGGGAACGAGCAGCTCGCGGCCGTCCGTGTCGCCGGACTGGAAGTAGACGGGCAGGAGTGCGCCGGCTTCCGTGCCCATGTCGACGAGCGTGATCGTCTCGCCGTCCGGCTGGCCGAACTGCGTGCTGGAGTTGGCCTTGAGCGTGACGGTCTCTGTTGCGTCCTCACCGTCGGACTCGTACTGCACGGTGACGCGGGCGCTCTCGTCCGTGGTGTTCACGAAGGTGACGACCAGGTTGCCGAGCTCGCCGTCGTCGCTGATGACGACGGCGTTGCGCACATCGACACCGCCGAGGTTGGTGCTCACGCCGTCGCTGGCGTCATAGTGCTTCGTCGTGGCCTGCGGGGCCACCAGATTGCAACCGGCGGTGCCGACCAGAAGGCCAGCAGCCAAGAGAACGGATGCCGCGATACGCGCCTTCACAAGACCTCCAAAAAAGTTGCGCTCCCTCACCAGCAGTTGCAGCGGGTGATCTGGGGAACGCGTGCGAAATTCGCTACGAGTTTAGCCTATAGGAGCGGGCGGCCTCCGGCAGCAAGGCGAACCTTACCACTATTGCGGCTGTGGTATCATAGAGGTTGCTGAAGGGATATCAATTCATGCTTTTTGAGGTTGGCGAAACCGTCGTTTACCCGCACCACGGTGCTGCAACGATCATCGAAATCAAGACCCGTGTCATCAAGGGTGAAGAGAAGCTCTACCTCAAGCTCAATGTCACCCAGGGTGACTTGACCATTGAGGTTCCCGCTGAGAACGTCGATCTCGTCGGTGTGCGCGACGTCATCGGCCGGGAAGGGCTCGACCGCGTGTTCGAGGTGCTCCGCGCGCCGTTCACCGAAGAGCCCACCAACTGGTCGCGTCGTTACAAGGCGAACCTGGAGAAGTTGGCATCCGGCGATGTCATCAAGGTGTCAGAGGTCGTCCGCGACCTGTGGCGTCGTGACCAGGACCGCGGCCTCTCGGCCGGCGAGAAGCGGATGCTGGCCAAGGCCCGTCAGATTCTGATCTCCGAGCTCGCGCTCGCGGAGAAGACCGACGAGGAGAAGGCTTCCACCGTGCTCGACGAGGTTCTCGCCTCGTAGCGGTTCGCGCTTCTTCGGATCACCCGATCCACTGTTTGTAGCGAAAAGCCCCGGCCTGATGGCCGGGGCTTTCGTGCGGCAGTCGACGCTTACGCCGCGGCTGGGGTGCGCTCAGGCGGCAAGCCAGAGGTCGGGCCCGAACACCTCGTAGTGGATGTTCCTGGCCGGGATGCCGGCATCGATCGCCTGCGAACGGAGCGAACGCATGAAGGGGAGCGGACCGCAGAGGTAGAGCCGCGCGTCGGTCGGCAGCTCCAGGCCATCGAGCGACATGTAGCCCTCGCTCGCCTCGGTGGCGTCGGCCCTGGCAGTGATGTCTTCGAGCCAGAGCTTCAGTTCGGCGTTCGGCAGGGACGCGATGGATTCGCGCATCTGCTCCTTCAACGCCCACGCCTCTTCGCTCGCTTCGGCGTGCAGCACAAGCACCCGGCGCTCGGATCCGGCGGCCGCGAGGGTGGCCAGGGCGGATGCGCTGGGGGTACAGCCGATGCCCGCGGTTGCCAGGATGATGGGCGCGCCCGTTGTGTCGATGGTGAGATCGCCGTAGGGGTTGGAGAGTTCGATCACGTCGCCGACGGCGAGGCTCTCGTGCATGAACGGCGAGACCTCGCCGCCCTCGTCGAACTTGGTCGTGATGACGCGCTCGGTGGTCGACGTCACGGAATCGCTCAGCGTGTACTGACGGCACTGGCGCACGCCGTCGGCGAGCGGCACGCGCACCGACACGAACTGGCCGGGCTTCGCGACGGTGACGGCGGTGTCGTCGGCCGGCGTGAAGCGGAAGGTGAGCGAGCCGAGCCCGGCCGCCTCCTTGGCAACGAGCGTCCAGGGGGTCCAGATCTTGTCGTTGGCCTGCTGCGCGTAGAGGCCCTTCTCGATCTTGATCAGCGCGTCGGCCATCAGCCAGTAGACCTCGGTCCACGCCTCCGCGACCTCGGCCGTGACGGCCTCGCCCAGGTCGTCGACGATGGCCGCGAAGAGGTGCTCGTACACGATGCCGTACTGATCCTCGGTGATGCCGAGCGAGGTGTGCTTGTTGGCGATGCGCGCGAGAACGGCCTCGGGAAGCGTGCCCGGGTTGTTCACGAGGTGCGTGGCGAAGGCGGCGATCGACCCCGCGAGAGCCTGCTGCTGGGTGCCGTTGTTCTGGTTCGCGCGGGAGAACAGGCCGTCGAGAAGCTCCGGTCGTGCCGCGAACATCCGCGAGTAGAACGTCGGGGTGATGTGCGGAATGCGCTCACCGATGAGGGGAAGCGTGGCTTCGATGACCGGGCGGGACTTCTCGGAAAGCATGGTGGGGCTCCTAGATGACGATGCTGATTCTTATCTTGCATCTGCGATGCAAGATTGACGCTTAAGTTCTACGCCGTGTAGAAGTCAGATGCAAATCGCGGGAAAAGCAGCCGGTCGCGCGCTATTTCGCGATCGACTCGCGATCGGCCGGCGGGCTGCGCGAGCGGAGCGCGGGCTACCGCAGGACGGGGAACGGGAGCATCGTGGTCGTTGCGCCGCCGCTCAGGTCCTCGACGCGCAGGCCGTCGAGTTCCGCGTAGAACGCCTCGCGCGCCCGGCGCAGTGCCGAGCGCAGGGCGCACTGCGAGAGCAGCGGGCAGGCGACGCCATGCGCGGACACGCAGTCGACGACGTCGGCGCGCGGGTCGAGATCGCGCAGCAATGTTCCGACCGTGAGCTGGAGCCCGGTCGCGGTGACTCGCGATCCGCCGAGCCGACCGCGGCTCACCTCGATGGCCCCGCGGTTGCG
>CAZZNX010000063.1:0-20051 GCA_964655795.1 uncultured Leifsonia sp.
CGGCGGACACCGTGGTCTCCAACCACGACCTCATCATCGCGTCCGGCACCGAGGCAGATCTCGAGCGCTTCGCAGCGCTCTAGCCGGCGGCGAGCTCGCGGGCGCGGGCGAGCGCGGCATCCGTCGCCTCGTCGAAGAGCGCAGTGAGACCGGCACCCTCCAGCACTGCGATGGCGCGCTCTGTCGTGCCCTTGGGGCTGGTCACCCGACGGCGCAGCTCGGCCGGGTTCTCGCCGGATGCCGCGAGCAGCTCGCTCGCACCGAGGAAGGTGTCGTTCACCATCAGCGCGGCCTGCTCCGGCGTGAAACCCTTGGCGACCGCCGTGGCCGTGAGCTGCTCGATCAGGTAGAAGACGTATGCGGGGCCTGAGCCGGAGATCGTGCTGAGGGCATCGATCTGCTCCTCGGGAATCACGAGCACGGAGCCGACGGTCTCGAACAGGGCTACGGCGAGCGCCAGCTGCTCCTCGCTCGAGCGGGTGCCAGCGGAGAGCCCGGTGACGGCCCGGCCGACGACGGCCGGCGTGTTCGGCATCGAGCGGATCACGGCCACGGTGGGCGGCAGCAGCGACTCGAAGGTGGCGATCGTGACGCCGGCCGCCACACTGATGACGAGGGTGCCAGGCTCCAGCGCATCCGCGATCTCGGCGAGCAGATCGGGCACCATGGCCGGCTTGACGGCGACGACGACGATCGCCGCACCGCGCACAGCTGCGCGGTTCGCCTCTGGGTCGTTCTCGGTCGCGAAGGCCGTGACGCCCTGCAGCTGGGCGTTCTCGGCCGCCTTGGCCGCGCTGCGGTTGGTGGTGCGAATGCCACCCTCGACGACGACCTCGGGCTTCAGCAGCCCCGCGAGGACGGCACCGGCCATCGATCCGGCACCAAGAAACGCGATTGCAGGCAGGTGTGTTGTAGTCACGCCACCATCCTAGGATTGCTCCATGAGTGCATCGGGTGGAAACAAGGCGATCATCGCGGCCTTCCTCGCTAATACGGGAATTGCGATCACCAAATTCATTGCGGCGGCCCTGTCGGGTTCGTCCTCAATGCTTGCCGAGGGTGTGCACTCGGTCGCGGATGCGGGCAACCAGCTGCTCCTGCTGCTCGGTGGCCGCAAGGCCAAGCGCAAGGCGAACGCCGAGCACCCGTTCGGCTTCGGCCGCGAACGCTACGTCTACGCCTTCGTCGTCTCGATCATCCTGTTCTCGGTCGGTGGCATGTTCTCGCTCTATGAGGGCTTCAGCAAGCTGCAGGACCCGCACCCGCTCGACCCGGCCTGGTGGTGGCTGCCCATCGTCGTGCTGCTCATTGCGATCGTGCTCGAGTCGTTCTCGCTGCGCACCGCCGTCAGGGAGAGCAACCACGTGCGCGGCAAGCAGAGCTGGGTGGCCTTCGTGCGCCACGCCAAGGCGCCAGAGCTGCCCGTTGTGCTGCTGGAAGACGTTGCCGCCCTCGTCGGTCTGGTGTTCGCCCTCATCGGTGTCGGTCTGACGGCCATCACCGGCAACGGTGTCTACGACGCCGTGGGAACGCTGTTCATCGGCCTCCTCCTCATCGCCGTCGCGATCGTGCTCGGCATCGAGACCAAGAGCCTGCTGGTCGGCGAGGGCGCGAACCCGGCCGATGCCGTCGCCATCGAAGACGCCATCCTCGCTGGCACAGAGCACGAGGGCATCATCCACATGAAGACCCTCTACCTCGGCCCGGACGAGCTCATGGTCGGCGCCAAGATCGCGTTCTCCGCCGAGAAGCGCTTCGCCGATGTCGCCACCGCCATCGATGCGATCGAGGCCCGCATCCGCGTTGCCGTGCCGATTGCCAGGGTCATCTACCTCGAGCCGGACGTCTACTCGAAGTTCAACGGCCCGAACCCGCCGACCGACACCTTCGTGATCAAGGGTCTCGAGTAGCCATGAGTGAGAACGCCGGCCGCACCGCCCTGGTGTTGCGCCACGACGAGACGATCCACCTGGGCAATCTGCTGCCCGTGCTGGCCGAACACGGCTACTCGGTTGTGGTCGTCGACACCCCCGGCGCGGACTTCGACGCGATCGATCCCGCCGCGGCCGATCTGCTCGTCGTGCTCGGCGGCGACATGGGCGTCTACGAGAGCGAGGAGCACCCGTACCTCGTCGGCGAGATCGCCCTCATCCGTGCGCGCATCGATGCCGAGCGCCCGGTCTTCGGCGTCTGTCTCGGTGCCCAGCTGATGGCGGAATCACTCGGTGGCCGCGTCTACAAGGGCGAGAGCAACGAGATCGGCTACCGCAGCGTCGAGCCGACGGCGGAGGGCGCTGAATCGCCGCTCCGCCACATCGTGGGCGTGCCCGTGATGCAGTGGCACAGCGACACCTTCGAGCTGCCGGCCGGCGTCACGCGCCTCGCCGGGTCGAGCGCGTACAGCAACGAGGCGTTCGGCATCGACAACTGGGCGTTGGCCGTGCAGTTCCATCCCGAGGTCACGGCCGAGATGCACGAGCAGTGGGTGGATGCCAGCGCTGGCGAGCTGATCGCTGAGGGCATCGACGCCGAGGCACTCCGCGCCGACAACGCACGCCACAACGCCGCCATGCAGCTGGCCTCGCGCAAACTCTTCGGCGAGTACCTCGACGGCCTCCCCGGCCAGGGGCGCCGGCCTCGCCTGTCCCCGTTGATCGAGTAGGCCGTCTACGGCCGTATCGAGATCCCGAGCGAGGTCTCGATACGCTCGTTCCTCGCTACTCGACCGACGTGGGGGCCGCCGCTAGGGGCGCCGGGCTGGATCCGCGAAGAAGTCGGTGAGCAGGGCGGCGCAGGCGGCCTCCTCCACGCCGGCGAAGACCTCGACGCGGTGGTGCAGCCGACGGTCGCGCAGCACGTCGTAGACCGAGCCAGAGGCCCCCGCCTTGTCGTCCCAGGCGCCGAACACGACGACGGGGACCCGCGCCGCGAGGATCGCGCCTGCACACATCACGCACGGCTCCAGGGTGACGACGAGGGTGCACCCCTCGAGTCGCCAGTCCCCGCGCGCCGCCGTAGCCGAGCGGATCGCCACGATCTCGGCATGCGCCGTCGGGTCGCTCAACAGCTCGCGTTCGTTGTGCCCCGTGGCGATCACGGCGCCCGTCTCATCGATCAACACGGCCCCGACGGGCACGTCTCCCGTGGCCAGCGCCGCCTCCGCCTCGGCGATGGCGCGCTGCATCCACTCGCTGTGCTCGGTGCGTTGACTCATGATCTCCTCCGGAACGACGGATTGCGCCTCACAGGAGGGCATGGCCGAACTAGGATTGAGCCTATGCGAGTCCACGTTGCAGACCACCCGCTCATCACGCACAAGCTGACGGTGCTGCGCGATAAGAACACCCCATCGCCGGTGTTCCGCTCGCTCACCGAAGAGCTCATGACCCTCCTGGCGTACGAGGGCACCCGCAATGTGCGCGTGGAGCCCGTCACCATCCAGACCCCGGTCGCCGAGACCGAGGGCGTGCGGATCGGCGACCCGAAGCCACTGATCGTTCCGATCCTGCGCGCAGGGCTCGGCATGCTCGAGGGCATGGTCAAGCTCGTTCCGACCGCTGAGGTCGGCTTCCTCGGCATGGCACGCGACGAAGAGACCCTGGAGCCGACGACGTACGCCGAGCGCCTGCCGGAGGATCTCTCCGACCGTCAGTGCTTCGTGCTTGACCCGATGCTGGCCACGGGCGGTTCACTCGCCGCCGCCATCGAGTTCCTCTTCGCGCGCGGCGCCAAGGACATCACCGCCATCTGCATCCTGGGCACGCCCGAGGGACTGGAGGCCGTCGAGAAGGCCATGGCCGGCCGCGAGGTCACCATCGTGCTCGGCGCACTCGACGAGCGCCTCAACGAGCACGGCTACATCGTTCCCGGCCTCGGCGACGCCGGCGACCGCCTCTACGGAACGGTCTGAGCCGCGTTCTGAGCCGTCTGGCGGGCAGCGCACTCCGGTGCGCTGCCCGTTTTCATGTCCACCAAACCCGAAGCTTCTTCGACCAGCGACGCGCCGCCTCCGCTTTGTTTAAAAGAAATCCGATCAAATCCGTATTTGTCGAGGATCCTTTGATCAATCGGCCATCCGTGATGGATCGTGCCGCCCGCGCACTGCCCCAGCGCACGCTGTGCATGACGAATTGCGTCTTTTTGCGTCACTGAATTGACACCCGTCGTAACACTCGCTTGACTACACCACATGACAACGAACGCTCACCCCCTGACCTCCCGCGAGGCCCAGAGGACTACCGGGATGATGATGCCCGGTGGTGCAGCCATGTGTTGTCGAATGTGCCGCTGATCCGCGAACCATTGCCGAGATCGCACTGACCGGGCCGAGAGCCAGGCAGACGACCTCCCGAAGCCCCGCACACGGACAGCTTCTCTCCGGCGCTGACATCTGATTGTCAGAACGCCAGCAGCATCGCTGCACATTCATCGAACCTCCAGCTCGGCGTCATCCGTCGACCGCTGACCGACCCTCGCTCTGAGGCCGGCGGCGAGAGCGTACCGCTCGGGGTTCCCCAGCCTCACATCATCCAAAGGACCCCTCTCATGTCGATCGCACAGCTCGCCCCCGCCCCCGCCCAGACCACCCGCCCCGCGCTGAGCCTGGCTCCCGCCCCGAGCGCCGCTCCCCGCATCCGCGCCGTTCCCGAGGGCACAGAGGCCCGCGGCTTCGTGCTCTACGTCGGACTTGACGAGGCCAAGGCCGCTGCGGCAGGCACGAGCCTGCACCGCATCGTCGAAGCCATCAAGGAACTCACCGGCGAGATCGCCCCGAGCGCCCAGACCTACGCAGCCGTCGCCCTGGCCCCGGCCGGCGCCGGCGGCCGCGACGTCGACGTCGTGCGCCTCGCACTGCAGGACCCGGCGGCTCTCGCGAAGCACCGCCAGCTCGACGAGACCGATGCCGACCGTCACCCCGCCGGCGTGATCGTCGACATCAGCCGCAAGCGCGTGCTTCTCGACGGCGACGCCGCAGCGCTCACCTACAAGGAGTTCGAGCTGCTGCAGTACCTCGTGCTGCGCGAGGGCCGCACGATCGACCGCGCGGAGCTCATCAGCTCGCTCTGGAACGCCGACGAGGACGAGGTGCCCAACGAGCGCACCATCGACGTGCACGTGCGTCGCCTGCGCTCCAAGCTCGGCGGCTACGAGGACATCGTGCGCACCGTGCGCGGCGTCGGCTACCGCTTCGATCGTCACGCCGACGTGTCGATCCGTCAGGCATCGACCCCGAGCCCCGACTTCTTCTAGGCCCCGGGCGGGCTCCTCAGCTGCTGCGGCTTCGCCGGATGGCCTGGTACGCGCGCATCAGCTGCGGAACGACCAGGTACACGGCGAGCGGCACAACGACGATTGAAAGCACAAACGCGCGGGCGATGGGGTTCCACTCGCCCGCGAACGGCTCGATCACGTAGAAGCCGACCGTTACGAGCGGGAAGATCGCCAGCCAGGTGATGAGCGCCCGCGCGTGAACCGACGGTGGGCGATTGGTGCCGGCCGGAGCCGGCTGTGAGATGGTCTGAGCCATTGTGTGTGCCTTTCGTTGTCTGTGTCGAGTGAGGTCGGCTAGAGCCGAGCGGCGGATGCCAGGTCGAGATCCTTCTCGAGCAGCCAACCGTTGATGGCGATGGCGGCCGTGCTGCCGGCGCCCGCCGCGGTGATCACCTGGGCCCCAGGCGTGACGACATTCCCCGCGGCCCAGACGCCGGGGACGCTGCTCTGCCCCGCCGCGTCCACGGTGACGAGCCCTGTCGTTTCGTCCTCTGCGCAACCGAGTGAGCGCAGCAGTTCGTCGTGGGCGCGGGGCACCGGTGCGACGAACACGGCATCGCAGCCGATGGTGCGTCCGTCGTCGAGGGCGACCCCGTCGAGCGTGCCGGGCCGGCCGAGGCAGGCGGCGACGGTGCCGGCAACGAGCTGCACGCCGAAGGACTCGAGGCGGGTGCGCTCGGCATCCGACAGCTCGATGCCGTTGCTGACGAAGGTCACGCGGTCGCTGTAGCGCCGCAGCAGGCCGGCCTGCTTGATGGACATGGCCCTGGCCGCTCCGCCGATCACGACGAGCGCCTGCCCGCGCACCTCGTAGCCGTGGCAGTACGGGCAGTGGTGCACGAGCGTGCCCCAGCGCTCCCGCACACCGGCGATCCCCGGGATCTCATCGCGCAGCCCGGTCGCGACAAGCACCGCCCGCGCAGTGGCGGCAGAGCCATCGGTCATCGTCACGGTGAACCCGTGCTCGGCGTCGCCCGCGATCGCCGCCGCCGAGGCCGCGAGCAGGGTTGCCCCGGCAGCGGCCACCTCACGGCGACCCAGTTCCGCGAACTCGGCCGGCGGCATGCCGTCGCGCGAGAGGAAACCGTGCATCTCGCGCGCCGCGGCGTTACGAGGCGCGCCGGAATCAATGAGCAGCACCCGAGACTGGGCACGTGCGAGCACGAGCCCAGCGCTCAGGCCCGCGGCTCCCGCCCCGAGAATGATCACATCGTGGTGTGTTGTCGTCGTCATGGTCACCACCTCCATGACCACCGTGCCACCGCCGGTGCCGATTTGGGGATTCTTGTTGCCAAAACAGGAACAGACTGCTTCGATGGGGGCATGAGCGCGACCCTCCGAGTCACAGCCGAGCTGGAACAGATCGCCCCGCGGCTTCGCCGCATCCGGCAGAAGAAGAACTTGACCCTGGACGAGCTCGCGGCCGCGACCGGGATCTCGAAGAGCACACTGTCCCGCCTCGAATCCGGACAGCGGAAGCCGAGCCTGGAGCTGCTGCTGCCGATTGCAGCGGCGCTGACCGTCCCGCTCGACCAGATCGTGACGGCACCGCGGATCGAGGACCCGCGGGTACAGCGGACGTCGACGCGCTCCGACGGCAGGGTGCTCACCCCGCTCTCGCAGCACCAGGGCGAGCCGCAGGCCTACAAGGTCGCGATCCCCGCGTCGGAACGGGTGGTCGATCTCAAGACGCACAGCGGTTACGAGTGGCTCTACGTGCTCCACGGCTCGCTCCGACTCGTGCTCGGCGAGCACGATATCGTTCTCGGTCCGGGTGAGGCCGCCGAGTTCGACACCCAGAATCCGCATTGGTTCGGGTCGACGGGAACCGGCCCGGTCGAGATCCTCAGCATGTTCGGCAAACAGGGTGAACGCATTCACCTGCGCGCCCGCAGCACGGGAGCCGCACGGAGCTGACGGGCCGAATTGTGCGGCACAAGCGGATGATTTCCGCCCTGAGGAAACTCGCAGGAAAATAACGATCAGATAACTAGCGTTCGTTACCGCTTCGTTATATATTCAAAGAGCGCCAGTTGTTTGCTGTGGCAGCTGGCGCAGAATGTGATTGCAGGACACTCTTGGTGCAAAGGGAGAGGGTCGGTCGTTAGCCTCAACGACCGGCCCTCAGTCACGTTAACGGCCCCGAATGCCTATTCTTAGGCTCGGGAGGCGCAATGAGCCAGAGAACAGAGGCGGTCGCCGCGTGGGAATCACTTTTCCGTGCCCAGGTGAGCGTGATGCGCACCCTGGCGGCTGAGTTTCCCTCGCGCGAGATCTCACTGAATGAGTACGACGTGATGTTCAGCCTGAGCAGGCAGCCGGAACGACGCTCGCGCCTGCGCGAACTCACCCGGCACATGCTGCTCACCCAGCCGAGCGTCAGCCGACTGGTCGACCGCATGTGTGCCCGCGGGCTGCTTGAGAAGGAGCACGACCCCGATGACGGCCGCGGGGCCGTGATCGTGCTCACGGATGCCGGCTACGCGCTGTTCCGCGAGGTCGCCGTTTCACACATGGACTCGATCGCCCGCCGCGTCGGCGGCGTGCTCGATGCGAGCGAGATGGCCCAACTGGCCGCACTCTGCGACAAACTGCGGGGCAACGGCACCAGCGCCTGAACCGGTCGATGGGCGCGACTGCGCACCACCGGCCGGCAGGACAATGGGACGGAGGCCCTACCCCCCGCCCCATCGCGGCGTCCCTCGCAGGATGCCTCTCAAACAGGCGACCCGAACATTGCCTGCCGAGCGCGAACACACCGCATCACCGAGGGTGAACGGTGCCCGGCCCAGGGGCGAGAGGCTGCGGGCAGTCCATGCCGTCGAACGTCAGACGGAACTGAGAAATGCTGCGCGCGGCAGGCGCGCGCGGTCAACGCGCGTGCTGACGTGTGGAGTTCGGGCTCCATAGCCTGTTGCCTTTCGGGTCGGCGACAGTGGCTCGGCACGCCGCCGAAGGCGGCGCGTCAGGTCAACTGCGTGCGCGATCTGGGTGGATCAACGCACACTGCGATGATAAACCCGACGCCGCCCATTCGGGTAGCACCGATTCAGCGGCTGCCGACGAGCGTTGCCTGCGCCTCGGCCATGCCCGCACGCCACGCGGAATCGAGCGCATCGCGTTCCTCGGTGCTGAGTTCGGCGCGGAAGGCCGCCGCGAGACCCGCCCAGCGCACGGCCGACTGGGCGCGCACCTTCTCCCCGGTGAACCCGGACTCACGCACGGCGGCGAGGAAGCTCTCTTCGATGCGGGCCGCAACGGCACCACCCTCGTCGAGTCGGGCGACGTGCTCCCGGCCCTGGCGGTAGGCCGGGCCGCGAGCGGTGCGCTGCGCCGCGGCCTGTGCTGATGCGATCAGCGCGATCTCCTCGGCGGTGAGCGACTCTACTTGCTTCAAAAATGCGTCCACAACGAACTCCTCTCTCGTGAACCGTAACCGCCCACCCTAGCAAGCTTCGATCTTTTTTTCCTGATCAGGTACGAGATGCTTTCCGGTGAGGAATGGGCTATGGTCTTCGGAAGCTCACCGCACGATGAGAAGGAGTGATGTTCATGGCCGGGAAATCCCCCAAGGGCAACAACGCAAAGAAGGCCCCGCAACTCTCGCTGAAGGACAAGAGGGCAGCGAAGCGCGAGGAGAAATCCGACACCGGATTCATCAAGGCCCGCAAGGGCCACTAGACACGAAAGACCGGGGCCGGCGCATCTGCGCCGACCCCGGTCTGTTCCGTTCCGAGGGAGTTACTCCCGCGGGGCGTCACCGCGATCCGACGGCCCGCCAGAGGCGTCGTGGGTCGGCACCGAGCCGGTGCTCGCCCCAACGAGATCAGCAGTGGCGAGATCGGCGGCGTCGCGCTCAACAGCACCGCCAGTACGCTGCGCAGCCTCGAGTGCTTCGGCCTCATCCCCGGAGATCGCCTCACCGCGGGCCACCATTCCGGCCTGATCGGAGAGCGGGATCTGCTTGAGGAACAGCGCGAAGACGAACGCGATCAGGATGAACGGGATCAGGTACCAGAACACGGGCGCCAGCGAATCGGCGTAGGCGTTCACGATCGAGTCGCGCACGGACTCGGGCAGTTCCGAGAGCGTCTGCGGGTCGAGCGTTGCCGTGGCCTTGCCGACATCCGCGGCGCCGGCCTCGGTGAAGATGGCCGTGAGATTCTCGGAGAGGCGCGTCGTGAAGAGCGCTCCGAAGATCGCGACGCCGAGCGACGCACCCACCTCGCGGAAGTAGTTGTTTGTGCTCGTCGCGGTTCCGACGATCTCGGGGTCGACGGCGTTCTGCACGACGAGCACGACGACCTGCATGATCAGTCCGAGGCCGGCGCCGAAGACGAACAGGAAGATGCAGATCAGCCAGATCGGCGTGGCCGCGGTGAGCGTGGTCATTGCCGTCATCGCCAGCGCCGTCACCAGGGTGCCGACGATCGGGTACATCTTGTACTTGCCCGACTTCGTGATGGCGATACCCGACCAGATCGAGGTCCCCATCATTCCGGCCATCATTGGCAGCATGAGCAGACCGGATGCCGCAGCAGAGGTGCCGGAGGACATCTGCAGGAAGGTCGGAACGAAGGCGATTGCCGCGAACATGCCGAGGCCGAGCGTGAAGCCGATGGCCGTTGCATTGATGAAGATCGGGTTGCGGAACAGGCCGAGCGGGATGACCGGGTCCTCTGCGCGCGTCTCGATCCAGATGAATGCAGCGACCGCGGCCAGGAACCCGGCACCGAGCATCCAGGTTTCCGGTGCATCCCAGCCGTAGTCAGACCTGCCACCGAAGTCGGTGAAGAAGATGAGCAGGGTGGTGGCGATCGACAGCGCGACGACACCGGCGATGTCGATGCGCTTGGTGGCCTTCTTGTTGGGAATCGTCAACGCGAACCACGCGATGGCGAACGCCGCGATGCCGATGGGGATGTTGATGTAGAACGCCCACTGCCACGTGAGGTGGTCGACGAAGAAGCCGCCGAGCAGCGGTCCGGCGATCGCCGAGAGACCGAAGATGGCGCCGAGCGGGCCGAGGTACTTGCCGCGCTCGGAGGCGGGCACGATGTCGGCGATGATCGCCTGGGAGAGGATCATGAGGCCACCGCCGCCGAGTCCCTGCATGGCGCGGAACGCGACGAACATCCAGAAACTGTCTGAGAAGGCCGCGCCGACCGAGGCCAGGGTGAACAGGGCGATTGCGATCAGGAACAGATTGCGACGGCCGAGAACGTCGCCGAACTTGCCGTAGATCGGCATCACGATGGTGGTGGCGAGCAGGTAGGACGTGGTGATCCAGGCCTGGTGCTCGACGCCTCCGAGCTGCCCGACGATGGTCGGCATCGCGGTGGAGACGATGGTCTGGTCGAGGCTGGAGAGCATCATGCCGGCGATGAGCGCCGAGAAGATGATCCAGATTCGTCGTTGGGTGAGCAGGAGGGGCTGCTCTTTCACTACGGCGGTCATGCGCTTCTTTCGTTGGGGGTTCGTGTGTGCGTTCGCGCTACGCGCCGAGCGTGGCGGCGAAGAGCTTCTTGGTGGCATCCACAGTGCTCAGCAGGTGGCTGGCGAAGGTTGCCGTGTTCTCTGGGCGGAAGTAGAGACCGGCCGCGCGGCGCACCATGACGCCGACGACACCGACGGCCATCTCGGCGATCGGGTCGCCCTCTGGCAGTCCTTCGCGCGCGCAGATGACTCCGGCGAGCAGCCGCTCCATCTCTGCGCTCTCCCTGAGGAACTTGCCCAGCAGCTGCGGCTCGCGGGCGATCACCGCCTCCGGCGTCGTCAGGCCCTGGCCGTCGGCGGCGAGCTCTTCGAGGGTGACGATCACCATGGCGACCAGATCGTCGATCAGGCTCGGCGAGAGCCCGACACAGCCGGCCGGCCGGGCGTTGATGAAGACGGTGAGGTGCTCGATGGGGATGCCGTCGTCGCGGTGGCCGAGAACGGCATCTTCCTTGGCGGCGAAGTAGTTGAAGAAGGTGCGCCGAGAGACGCCGACGACCTCGCAGAGTTCCTCAACGGTGAAGCCGTTCATCCCGCGTTCAACCGTGAGTCGGCGTGCGTGGTTCGTGAGCTCGCGTCGGGTGCGTTCCATGCGGCGCTCACGCGGGCCGGGGGCCGGGGCATCCGCTGTCTTTGCACTCTCATTCACAAAGTGCAATTATGCACGATCTTGCCCCGAGTGCAAAAACAGCCCCCGGAATGAATTCCGAGGGCTGTTCTTCAGGGCCGATCGCGTCGGCCCGCTGTGCGGATCAGTACCAGTTCATCGACTGCGAGTGGGCCCACGCGGCGGAGGGGCTGCCGTATCCGCGGGCGATGTAGTCGAGGCCCCAGGCGATCTGGGTGGCGGCGTTGGTCTCCCAATCGGCGCCGGCCGTTGCCATCTTGCTGCCGGGCAGCGACTGCGGGATTCCGGTGGCGCCGCTGGAGGCGTTGTAGGCGGTGTACGACCAGCCGGACTCCTTCTGCCAGAGCTTCTCGAGGGCGGCGAACTGGTCAGCGCCCCAGCCATACTTCTCTGCGGCCATGGTGCGTGCGACCGCGCGGGCGCCCTCAGGAGTGTTGTTCGCGGCCAGCTCGGCCGCGGCGGCGGCAGCGGCGGCAATGGCTTGCTCGTGCTCGGACACCGCGGCCTGCACGGCGCCGATCTCCGACTGAGTCTGCTTCGTGAGGGTGGTCACGTCGTCGAGCGGGAGCAGCTCGAAGCCTTCGAGCGATGCGACGGATGCCGCCAGCGGCGCCGCGTCAACCTTGCCCTCTGCGCTGGCCAGCGTGACCGCAGCGGCATCGATCGTCGCCTTGGCCGAGCTCGTGGCGTGTGCCTTGGCAATTCCGGAATAGACCCCGGCCCTGTCGCTGCGGTCGGCGGCGCTGGCATTCAGCGCGGCCGTCTCCTGCAGAGCCGCGGTGTGGGTGGCGACCCCGCTGATGGCGAATCCGGAGCCTGCGATCGCACCGATCGCGAGCACGCCACCGGCCATGAGCAGCCTGCGACGCGAGCGACGACGTCTGGTCAGCCGGTGGCGGGAGAGCTCCACGGATTCGGCCTGGGCGGCGCTGGTGGGGTTGGCGGTTGGCGATGTCGAGAGCGAATCTGGCTGCATAACTGGAGAGAAGTCTTTTCGTTTGGCGGCAGCGCCGGGCGGCGCAAAGCACCAAGCCTGAACCACGAAAATGTACGAAACCTCATCTTTTGCTGGATAAAGCATCCAAACGCATGGATCTTGCCCGCCCCAGCGATGGCCAATCGAGCCGCCCCGCAGCGCCCGAGCCGCCAGGCACGCTGATCGAGTAGGCCGCCCGCGGCCGTATCGAGATCCCGGCGACCTTGATCTCGATACGCTCGTTCCTCGCTACTCGATCAGCGGGGTCCGTACGGAACGCACGCCGATTGAGCCACCCATACCCGTTGATTGAGCCTGTCGAAATCAGCCGGCGCGGTTTCGACAGGCTCAACCAGCGGGGCGCTGAACCAGCGGGGCGCTGAACCAGCGGGGCGCTCACTAAGCGGGGCGACTCAACCAGCGGGGTGGCGTCAGCCGCGCTTGAGGCCGGGGAAGTCCTCTTCGCGCCACTCCCCCGGCGAGCGCTCGCCGGCATCCGCGGCATCCACCTCGCGCTGTCGCAGCTCGACGCGGCGGATCTTGCCCGACGCCGTCTTGGGCAGCTCGAAGAATTCGATGCGTCGCACCCGCATGTACGGCGGCAGGGACGCACGGGCGTGCGCGAGCACCGCGAGGGCCGTCGCCTCGTCGGGCGAAGCGTCGGCGGCGAGCGCGATGTAGGCCTTCGTGATGTTGAGCCTGGTGGCATCCGGCGCCCCGACGACCGCGGCCTCGGCAACGGCCGGGTGCTCGATCAGGATGCTCTCGACCTCGAAGGGCGAGACCTTGTAGTCGCTGGACTTGAAGATGTCGTCGGTGCGGCCGACGAAGGTCAGCGTGCCGTCGTCGGCCCGGCTGGCAACGTCGCCGGTGTGGAAGTAGCCGCCGCGCATCGACTCGCGGGTGCGGGCGTCATCACCGAGGTAACCCGTCATGAGGTTCAGCGGTTGCGTGCTGAGGTCGAGGCAGATCTCGCCCTCGCCGGTCGTCGACGGAGCACCGGTGATCGGGTCGACGATGGCGATGCTCACTCCTGGCAGCGGGTGACCCATCGCGCCGGGGACCAGCGGGGCGCCCGGAGTGTTGCCGATGAGCGCCGTCGTCTCGGTCTGGCCGTAGCCGTCGCGGATCTCGAGCCCCCACCACTCGCGGATGCGGGCGATCACCTCGGGGTTCAGCGGCTCGCCGGCCGAGAGCAACTCGCGGAGCCCCCGCGGCTTCTGCCGCACCTCACTCTGGATCAGCATGCGCCAGACGGTGGGCGGCGCACAGAAGGTGGCAACGCCCGCCCGGTCGAGCTGCGCGACGAGGGCGGCGGCGTCGAAGCGCGAGTAGTTGTAGACGAACACCGTCGCACCGGCGATCCACGGGGCGAAGAAGCTGCTCCAGGCGTGCTTGCCCCAGCCGGCGGAGCTGATCGCCATGTGCACATCGCCAGGCTGCACGCCGATCCAGTACATCGTACTGAGGTGCCCGACCGGATACGAGAGGTGGCTGTGCACGACCATCTTGGGCAGGCTCGTCGTTCCCGAGGTGAAGTAGATCAGCGCCGGGTCGTGGCTGCCGACCGTGTTCTCGATCGCGGATGCCGGCGCCGAGGCCGCGTCGGCCATGTCGAGCCAGCCGGCGGGTGCGGCCGCGCCGGCCTCTCCCCCTGCACCGACGCAGATGCCGCGGTACTCGCCCGGCACCTCGGCGAACTTGGCGGCATCCGTCGGATCGGCGATGACGAACCGCACCGCGGCGCGCTCCACCCGGTCGGCCAGCTCGGTTGGGCCGAGCACGACAGAGCTCGGCAGGATGACGGCGCCGAGCTTGAGCACGGCGAGCATCGAATCCCACAGCTCGACCCGGTTGCCGAGCATGAGCATGACGGCGTCGCCGGGGCGCACGCCCTCAGCCCGGAGCCAGTTGGCGAGGCGGTTGGAGCGTTCGCGCATCTCGGCGAAGCTGTAGCTGGCCTCGCGGCCGTCTTCTTCGACGATCCAGAGTGCGGCCTCGTCGTTGCCATCGGCGAGCACGTCGAACCAGTGCTGCGCCCAGTTGAAGTCGGCGCCTCCCGTTGGCCAGCTGAACTCGGCGCGTGCCCGCCCGCCATCGGCGCGGAGGGCGAGGAGTTGGTCGCGGGCGGCCCGCAGGGCGGTGGTTCCGGCGTGTTCGCGAGTGCTGTGGATGGCGGCCATTGTTCTATCTTGCCGCCGATTGAGATCTCATATCGGCCGCGGGTGGCACGGGAGGCTCCGCGGCTAGGGCGATGCGACTCTCGGCGATCCAGTCCAGGGTGGCGCGGCCGTTGTGCTCCCCGGCGCTCACCGTGATCAGGGCGAAGCGCTCATCGGGGTCACTCGGGTCGAGTTCGGCCCGGATCTCTGCGAATGTGCGCATCTTCAGCGCCACCTCGTGCTCCATGCGATCGAGCAGCTCGAGGCATCCATCGACGCCGAGTTCCCTGCCGAAGAAGAGCCGAAGCAGCACACCGTTGCGGGGCGGGGCGCTCTCCGGCGCTTCTCGGAGCAGCTCAGTGAGGCGCAGCCGGCCGGGGTCGGTGAGCAGGTAGAGGCCATTGCCGTCGCGAGACACCAGACCGGCGGCCTCCAGGCGGGCAAGTGTCGGGTAGATCTGCCCGAAGCTCTCGGCCCAGAAGTGGCCGACCGTCGAGAGGATCTCCGCGCGCACACGGTAGCCAGACATCGGCGCGATTGACAGTGCACCGAGAACGGCGAGTTCGGTTTGTGATCGCTTGGGCGCCATCCCTTGAGTATATCTGCCAGATACATTACGGTCGAGGCATGCCCATCATCGCAGCGGTCGCGGCAACCGCGATCCTTGGCGCCCTCGCCGTCTTCCAGGGCATGCTCGCGGCCGGGGCACCGATCGGCCGGTTCGCGTGGGGCGGGGCGCACACCCGCCTGCCCACCGCGCTGCGCATCGGAAGCGCCGTGTCGATTGCGCTCTACGCCCTCTTCGCCGTCGTGCTGCTCGACCGCGCCTCCATCATCGCGGTGCTGCCAGACACGGTGAGCGCGGTGGGGACGTGGGTGCTCTTCGGCTACTTCGTGATCGGCATCGGCATGAACGGAATCTCGCGCAGTCGCGCAGAACGGCTGACGATGACGCCGTGCTGTCTGGCCTTGGCCGTGTTGACCCTCATCGTCGCGCTCGCCTGAGCGCTGCCGGGTACGGCCGCGGCGGCCCAGACCCGGGGGAACAGAAAAGGCCCCATCCGAAGATGAGGCCTTGTACTCTGTGCGCCCGAAGGGATTCGAACCCCTAACCTTCTGATCCGTAGTCAGATGCTCTATCCGTTGAGCTACGGGCGCATGTCAGCAATCTGGGCGAGCTAGGCGCTCAGAAGCAACTCAGTTACTATAGCCCAGCCCTCGCGGTCGCGCCAACTCGAGCAGGTTCAGCTGGCGTGTCGTGGCCACCTGGCGGTACGACGTCTCGATCAATTCGGCGAGAAATCGCCAGTCGACACCCGGCCCATCGAAGTCGATTGCGAGCCATCGGGCGGCGTCGTAGTAGGGCGCGTGGAAGAAGCGGGCGTCCTGCTCCAGGGCGGGGTGCTCATCGGGATCCGTCTTGAAGACGATCGAGTACGGCCTGTCCATCGATGAGCCGGTGTGCACGAAGATCGGCTTGCGTGCTCGAAAGGTCGGCCTCCCCCAGGCTTCGACCTCGACCGCCTCCGGCAGCTCCAGGCAGAGCGCGCGCACCCGCTGCACCAGCGGGTCGCCCGGTTCGAAGAGCGTGGGGTGCCCCATCGCCACAGGCTAGCCGATACCGGGGGTGACGGCATCCGTCGGCGACCAGGATCAATCGGTCGACGGATGCCGGCGGAACTAGCGCTTCTTGACGTTCGTGACTGCATCGCTTTCGCGCGATGCCGCGCCACTCTTCGCGCGCTTGTCGGCACGCTTCTCTTTGAGTGACCGTTCTGCCTTTTTGGCAGTGTCTTTTCGTTGAGTTTTCTCTGCCATGGTCGTGCCTCCGTCGAGAGCCACGGTGACCCTGTGTTGCTGAGGGTACGGGCAATCCCGGTGGCCGCCGACCATTCCCGGCACACTGCCACGTTCGCCGGAGACGACGGATGCCGGGGCGACAAGCGTCGCCCCGGCATCCGGGTTGGAACGGGGAGCTGCGTTACTCGGCGGAGCAGTTCGCTGCGGCCTCGACGGCTGCGTCCTGAACGCCGGTGACGGCGGCAACGAGGGCGGGGTCGGCCTCGGCCTCTTCTGCGGGCGCCTCGGTTGCGACGGGAACGGTGGCGACGTAGGCGCCTGCCTCACCCAACGCTGCGGAGAAGTCACCGAATGCCTTGTCGGCGCCCTCGTTCTCGACCGTGCCGACGAGCGCGTTGACGCGGTCGGTCAGCTCGCCGAAGTACGCGCTC
This sequence comes from uncultured Leifsonia sp., assembly GCA_964655795.1. Classification (GTDB taxonomy): domain Bacteria; phylum Actinomycetota; class Actinomycetes; order Actinomycetales; family Microbacteriaceae; genus Microterricola. Next base: position 16,765 of record CAZZNX010000063.1, read on the forward strand.
ACGCTGGCGGGGTCGGCGGTGATGTCGCCGGCGAGGGTGTTGAGCGCACCGTTGGTGACGTTGCGCACCTCGGTGCAGGCCTCGACGGTGGTCGCGGGCGCTGCGGTGTCGGTGGCGGCCTCTGCGGCGCATCCGGTGAAAGCGAGAGCGGCACCCAGGGCGAGTGCTGCGGTGGTGACCATGCGGGTCGACTTCATGACTGTGATTCTCCTTGAGTGCATGCAAGCGTGGCTGAGCGCGTTGTGCCGTGGTGTGGCTGAGCGGATGGTGCCGTGGCTGTGGCCCGCTTTAACGCGCAGAGGCGCCCCGGTAAGGGCGCCCTCGTCGCTTGCGTATACAGTCTACAGATCGCCGTCTGTGGCTCAGTCGGCGAGCGCCGGGATCACCGCCTGCTCGAACAGCTGCTGCGTCGCGCGGTCGTACGCGGCCTCGGGGAAGTAGTGGTTGGCGTAGCCGAGACCGTGCTTCTTGCGCTCCTGCAGACGCTCGATCACCTGCTCCGGTGTGCCGACGGCGACGGAGCCCGAGCGGTAGTTCTCATGGACGTAGGCGGCGGCGACATCCACCCCGACGCGCCTGGCCATGCGCGCCTCGACGGCGTTGATGCGCTCGGCGACCTCCGCCTCGGTGTCGGCGACGATTGTGTTGAAGTTGGAGGAGCGGGTGATGCTGTCGAAATCGCGGCCGATCGCCTCGCAGTGCCCACGCAACACGGCGCTCTTGTGGTCGAACTCCGCGAGCGTTCCGGTGAAGTTCGTGTAGTCGGCATACTGGGCGGCGATCTTCAGAGTGACCTTCTCGCCGCCGCCGGCCACCCAGATCGGGATGCCGCCCTGCTGCGGCGGCGTGGGCCGCACGATCGCGCCGCTCACCTGGTAGTACTCGCCGTCGAGCGTGGCCTCGCCTGTGGTCCACGCCTGCTTCATGATGTCGACGCCCTCGCGGAGGCGGCCGAGGCGTTCGCCGATGCCGGGGAAACCGTAGCCGTAGGCGCGCCACTCGTGCTCGTACCAGCCGCCGCCGATGCCCATCTCGGTGCGCCCGCCGCTGATCAGGTCGACGGTCGCCGCGACCTTGGCCAGGTAGACGGGGTTGCGGTAGCTCATGCAGGTGCACATCTGGCCGATGCGCACGCGCTCGGTCACCGCGGCGAAGGCGCTCATCAGCGTCCACGCCTCGTGGGTGGCCTGGTCGGTGGGGGCGGGAACCGTGTGGAAGTGGTCGTAGACCCAGATGGACTCCCACGGGCCGGCATCCGCCGACTGGGCCAGAGCCCGCATGGTGTCCCAGTGTTCACTGGGATCGATGTCGACGAGGTCGTGGCGCCAGCCCTGGGGGATGAAAGTTCCGAATCGCATGCTCGGCAGTCTAGGGGCAGGAATAAGCACGGCGCCCGGAGCGCTGCACTCGGAGTGAAACGCATCGGATTCCTATCCTTCGGGCACTACCAGGCCATTCCCGGCTCGCGCACGCGCAACGCCAGCGACGTGCTGCTGCAATCCATCGAGCTCGCCGAGGCGGCCGAGGAGATCGGCATCGACGGCGCCTACTTCCGGGTGCATCACTTCGCCAAGCAGCTGGCTTCGCCGTTCCCGTTGCTCTCGGCGATCGGCGCGCGCACCTCACGCATCGAGATCGGCACCGGCGTGATCGACATGCGGTACGAGAACGCCCTCTACATGGCAGAGGAGGCGGCCGCGGCCGACCTCATCAGCGGCGGCCGACTGCAGCTCGGCGTCAGCCGGGGATCACCCGAGCCGGCCATGAACGGCGCCCGCACCTTCGGCTACGTTCCGCCGGAGGGGGTGACGGATGCCGACCTCGCCCGCGCCAAGACCGAGCTGTTCCGGGCCGCCATCAGCGGCGCCGGCGTCGCCGAGCCGAATCCGCAGATGACCGGCAGCTACGAGCCGCTCGCGATCGAGCCGCAGTCCCCCGGGCTCGCCGACCGCATCTGGTGGGGTGCAGGAAGCCGGGCGACCGGGCAGTGGGCGGCAGAGCAGGGCATGAACCTGATGAGCTCCACGCTGCTGACCGAGGACACCGGCGTGCCATTCGACCAGTTGCAGGCCGAGCAGATCGCAATGTACCGGGCGGCCTGGGCCGAGCAGGGCTGGGAACGCACGCCCCGCGTCTCGATCAGCCGCAGCGTCATCCCCATCACGACCGATGAGGACCGCGCCTACTTCGGCGCCCGCTCCAGCGAGAACCAGGATCAGGTCGGCTACATCGACGGCGGCATCGCCCGCTTCGGTAAGAGCTACACGGGCGAACCCGATGTGATCGCGGCCGAACTCGCCGCGGATGCCGCCGTGCAGGCCGCCGACACCGTGCTGCTCACCGTTCCGAACCAGCTCGGCGTCGAGTACAACGCGCGCCTGCTGCAGACGATCGCCGATCACGTCGCGCCCGCAATCGGGTGGACGCCCAACCGCGGTTAGCCGCACCCGGCGCGCCGTCATCCGCCTGTAAGGAGATAGCGCGATTGTAAGGATGTTTCGGCCCGAACCGGCCGTGCAATCGCGCTTTCTCCTTATCTGGGGCCGACGATGTCGAGCCGGTTAAATTGTGCACAATTGAATTGTGTGCGACCATGAAGTCATGGCCGTGACAGATGAGATGGTGTGTTTCTCCCTCTATGCCGCTACCCGGGCGACAACCCAGGCGTATCGCTCGCTGCTCGAGCCCTGGGGTCTCACTTACCCGCAGTACCTCGTGCTCGTGACGCTGTGGCTCGAGGGCGACCAGACGGTGTCCTCGCTTGGCGATCACCTGCAGCTGGACTCGGGAACGCTGTCGCCTCTGCTCAAGCGGATGGAGCAGGGCGGGCTGGTCCGCCGCGAGCGGCAGGCCCCCGACGAGCGCGTCGTCACGGTGACCGTCGGCGAACGCGGCCGTGAGCTCCGCGCCGAGCTGTCCCACATCCCCGCTCGGATCGCCGCCGGCACCGGCCTGCCGAACGAACTCTCCGCGGCCGCACTCATCGACACGCTGCAACGCCTCACCGAGACGATGCACGCCGTGAGCGCGCGCCCGGGCACGCACTGAACCGCACACGAAAGGCACAGATGAACGTCCTCTACACCGCCGAAGCCCTGTCAACGGGCGCCGGGCGCGACGGAAAGGTCGCCACGAGCGACAACTCCTTCCACCTCGACCTCGCCATCCCCAAGGAGATGGGCGGCTCGGGCGCCGGCACCAACCCAGAACAGCTCTTCGCAGCCGGCTACGCCGCCTGCTTCCACTCGGCACTGCGCCTGGTGGGCCGCCAGCAGAAGGCGGATCTG
>CAZZNX010000064.1:0-11000 GCA_964655795.1 uncultured Leifsonia sp.
GAGCGCGATCAGCAGCGAGAGCACCGGCGTCAGCCACGACACACCGAACGCGTCAAAGTAGGCCTTGAACGCGAGGTTGATGCCGGTGGTGAGTCCGAGTTGATCGGAGGGGACGACGAGTCCGATCGCGATCGTCGGCACGATGAAGATGCCGAGAATCAAGATCGACGCGATGAGGATCGTCTTCGGATACTGCTTCCCCGGGTTCTTCAGGTCGTTGGCGTGCACCGCGTTGACCTCCATGCCCGCGTACGCAAGCACATTGGACACGATGAGCACGATCGAGGCCAGCCCGGTGAATGGCGGGATCACCGACGCAGCAGTGAGTGGAATCTGGCTCGGCTGACCGCTCGCGACCCAGAAGATGCCGAAGACGATCAGCAGCAGGCCGGGGAAGATCGTGCCGGCGAGACCGCTCCACGACCCCACCTTGGCAAACAGGTTGCCGCCCTTCAGCGTGATCAAGGTCGAGAACCAGTACAGCACCAGGATGATGACCGCCGTGTACAGCCCCGAGTTCGCCAGGCTCGGGTCGAGGAACACGAAGGCGAGCGATGCGGCGATGAATGCGATCTGTGTCGGGTACCAGACAACGTTCTGCACCCACTGCAGCCAGATCGCCTGGAACCCCCACCGCTCCCCGAAGGCCTCGCGCACCCAGGTGAAGACGCCGCCCTTCCACCCGGTGGCGAGCTCGGCCGCGACGAGTGCCGTCGGCACGAGGAAGAAGATCGCGGGGATGATGAACAGGGTGATGGCGCCGAGCCCGAACCCGGCCATGGCCGGCAGGCTGCGGAGCGACGCCACGGCGACAACGGTGAGGATCGCGAGCTGCGTGAGGCTCATGAACTTGCTCGCCGTGGTGCCCGGCGCACCGATCGCCGGCTTGTGCGGCACCGCGCCGAACGGGTGCGGCTTCACGTGTTCCGGGGTCGGTGCGACGGTCCCGTCAGCTCGTTTCGGAGCGGATGCCGAGGTCGCTGCCTTGTCATCGATGGATGTCACGGCGTCCCCCTCTTTAGTGCGTGAACGAGGACTTCTGGCCCTCGGTCGGCATGGGCGACTCGAGGAGGTCGAGGTAGTCGACGGCCTCCTTGATGTCCTCGATCAGCGACTCGGCGAGATTGCGGCTGAGTCCATTGCGCACGACGATGCGCTGCACGGTGATGTTCGAGAGGTTGTCCGGCATCGGGTAGGCGGGAACGAGCCAGCCCTTGAGGCGCAGCCGTTCGGAGAGGTGGTAGAGATTCCAATTCTCGGTGTGACCCGGCTTCAGCTGCCAGGCGAACACCGGGATGTCGGTGCCGTCGTTCCACAGCTCGAACGCCGGCATCTTGGCGATCTCGCCGGAGAGGAACACCGCGACGTCCTGCGATGTCTTCTGCACCTTGTAGTACCCGTCCCACCCCAGCCGGAGGAACAGGTAGTACTGCAGGAGCACCTGTGCGCCCGGGCGAGAGAAGTTGAGGGCGAAGGTCGGCATGTGGCCGCCGAGGTAGGTGACGTCGAAGACGAGCTCGCTCGGCAGGTCGTCGACGGTGCGCCACACGACCCAGCCGAGGCCCGGATAGACGAGACCGTACTTGTGGGCGGACGTGCTGATCGAGACGACGCGCTCGACGCGGAAATCCCACTCCAGGTCCGGCTGCAGGAACGGGGCGATCATGCCGCCGGACGCGCCGTCGACGTGGATCTTCACGTCGAGCCCGGTGTCGGCCTGGATCTTGTCGAGTGCTGCGGCGATCTGTGCGACGGGCTCGTACATGCCCGTGTACGTGACGCCCATGATGGCCACGACGCCGATCGTGTTCTCGTCGACGTACTTCTCGAGCTCGAAGCCGTCGAGCACCTTGTGCTCGTCAGTGATTGGCACATAACGCGCCTCAACGTCCCAGTAGTTGCAGAACTTCTCCCAGCACACCTGCACGGCACTGGAGAGCACCAGGTTCGGCTTCTCGGTCGACTTGCCCGCGGCCTTGCGGGCGAGCTGCCAGCGCCGCTTCAACGCTAGTCCGCCGAGCATGCACGCCTCGGAGGAACCAATCGTCGACGTGCCGATCGCATTCTTGGGGTCTGGAGCGTTCCACAGACTCGCCATCATGATCCAACAGCGAGTCTCGATCGCCGCAGTCTGCGGGTACTCGTCCTTGTCGATCATGTTCTTGTCGGCGGACTCGGAGTACAGCTTCGCGGCATACGGGTCCATCCAGGTGCCGACGAAGGTCGCCAGGTTCAGACGCGCGTTGCCGTCGAGCATCGCCTCGTCGTGAACGATCTGGTACGCGGTCTCGGCGAGCGACTCCTGGTCGGGCATCCGATCCATCGGGAAGTCCGTGGCCTCACCCGCCCTGGCGAAGATCGGGTTCAGTTGGTTGCGGTCGCTTGTGCCGGTGAATGCATTCGGCGTGTCGCCGGGCTTGATTGCCTTGGTCTTCGGCTGGGAAACGGTCATCGATCCTGCTCCTACCCCTGTTTTTCAACGGAATGCACGAACCGGAATGCGTGGAGCCGAGCGTTCCAGGCGTCGGGCACTTCAACCTGTCCAGTGTGTCCCCCGTTGCATCGCGGTGGCAAGGGAAACCTGAGAAGCCGTGGATGAAGCCCCGGCGTCACCGTCTCCGACGGACGCCGCACCCGCCCTACCGTGGCGTCTCATCCGGGGCGAGCGAGGGCGACGCGACCGCGGTCTCGGCTGCGGGCGGGACGATGCGGAATTCCGGCGCCCGCGAGACGAGGAGCCAGGCCGGGAGGATGATCAGGCAGAGCATCGGCAACAGCGTGACATCGCCGGGGATCGCGACCCCGAGGAAGATTGCGAGCCAGCCGTCGCGACCGATCACGAGCACAACGCCCAGGATGCCGCACGCCACGGCGAGTCCGAGCGGAAGGCTCGGGATCAGCACGTGCCCGAGCATGCCCAGGGCTACTCCGATGAAGGTAGCCGGGAAGATGCGACCACCACGGAAGAGCGCACTGGCGGCCACCAGCAGTGCCAGGATCTTGATCCCGGCTATCACGGCGAGTTGCGTGCCGTCGTAGCCATCCGGGTCCTGCAGCAGCTCACCGATCTGTTCCAGCCCCTTGAACATCGTGATCGGGCCGCCGATGAGGCCGAGGATACCGAGGAGAAAACCACCGACGAGCGCGATGAGGATCGGATTCCGCAGCGCATGCAATGCGCGCCAGATGATGGGGAATGCGGCGAGCGCGGCGAGGCTGATGCCGACGGCGCCGCAGGCGACGAGCGCGCCGGTGAGCAGGTCGATCGCCTGGGGGCTGCCGTAGACCGGCAGGTCGAACTCCATCGACGGGGCGCCCAATAGTCGCATCGTGATCGCGCCGCTTCCGGCGGCAGCGACCGGGAGGAACAGCCGGTCCCATAACGATCCACCTCCCTTCGCGGCCGCCACGATCCCGGTGAAGAGCAGGGCGGCGGCGACGGGGGTGCCGAACAACGCTCCGACCGTGGCGGCACCGGCAATCAGAACCGCGATCTGCGGGGAGACGTTCGGCAGGAAACGCGCGAACAGGGCGACGGCGATGCCGACGTTGATCGCGATGATCGGGTTCTCCGGGCCGAGACTGACGCCGCCCGCGAGGCTGAACACCGTCACAACGGCCAGGCCGGGGAGCACCCGCAGGCTGAGCGGCGGGGAGATCAGTTCGGTTGTCGCAGAGTCGGGCCCGCCGTGGCCGGGGAGGTAGCGGAGCCCGATGCCGACCGCAAGCCCGGTAAGGGTGAGGATCAGCACGATCCACCACCCATTCGGGTCGACACCGAGCACGTCGGGGAGCGTGTCCCAGAGCACGCCGCTGAGCAGGTCGGCCAGCTGCTCCAAGGCCCACAGCAATAGCGCTGCGAAGACGCCCAACAGGATCGCCGGGATCGCGAGCAGCAGCATCTGGCGGGGGGATGCCGGGCCGCCGGACGGTGTTCGCGCAAGGCTCATCGTGGGCTCCTCCCGGACGGGAAGCAGCGCGCCACGATCCATGAGGCCCAGTTCACCCGTCGTCCGCGACGATCGTAGTCCCTGAGATCACCCCACGACCAGACCAGCGTCCGCGATCCTCTTACGGTGTCGGCGGCGCCTGCCCGATGCTGAGCCAGCCGCTGGCTCCGTCACGCGCCGCCCCCGAGGTGCCGGCGGCGGTGCCATCCGACTTCATCGCCTTGAGTTGGCGCTCGATGTCGGCTCGCGATGCCAACTCGGCCAGCTGGCGTTCGATGTCGGCATCCGGCGCCGCTGTCAGATCCTGGAGTGCTCCGCTGGAGAGCAGCTCGTCGGTGGCCTGTGCCCTGGCCTGCATCTGGGCGACGCGATCGCGCGCCCGATCGAGGCTGACGCCGACATCATTCATGTTCGCGCCGATCCCCGCAACGGCCTCGTTCGCCCGCACCTGCGCCTCGGAGGCGCTGTAGGTGGCCTTCATCGTCTCCTTCTCGATGCGGAAGGCGGCGATCTGCTCGGCCAGGCGGCGCTCGCGCTCCTGAAGCTGCGACATCTGCCGCTGCAGGGAATCGTGCTGCGCCTGCAGCTTCCCCACCTGGCTCTCGAGCGCGGCGCGGCGCTCCAAGGCGGCGCGAGCGAGATCCTCGCGCCCCTGCTCCATCGCCTCGCGGGCCTGAGCGCCCAGGCGCCCGTAGCGCGCGCCCATCTCCTCGCCCTGCAGCTCGATGCGCTTCTTTGCCGTTGCGACCTCGGCGACGGCGTCGCGCACCTGGTGAAGCAGCTTCACCTGCTGTTCGTAGCTGTCGTCGAGGGCGTCGCGCGGGTCCTCCATGCGATTGAGCGCCTTGGAGGTCTTGGTGCGGAAGATGGTGCGGATCCGTGCGGTGTTGTCGCTCATGACTGGACTCCTCTGGTCGGGAAGCGATCATTTGACTTGTAGCGGATTGCGGCGGGGTCGCGTCGGTCGCCGCCGTTCAGGTGCGCCAACTCCACCAGTCCCGCGTGCAGGGCAGCCACCTCCAGGTCGACCTCGGCCCGAAGGGACGAGAGTGCGACCCCGGTGGGGTCACCGAGTCCGTCGGCGACGGATGCCCGCAGTTCGCGGATCATGTCGGAGATCTGGTCGACGGCCAAGCTCGCCGCCGGCAGTGCATCGGTCAGCGCGCCGGCATCCGTCTCGCTCTCCATCAGGTGCAACTGCGCCCGCAGGACGGTCGCCTCCGCCTCGATGCGACGGAACAGGCGTGGAAGGTCCCCGCGACGGCCATTGCTGCGAACGGCGAGCTCTATCGCGGCCCGTCCGCTCTCGATGGCCTCGTCGAGTTGCGCCTGCAGCGCGAAGACCTGGCGTCGTGGACCCCGGCTCCACTGCGCGCGGCTCTTCAGGACCGCCCCGTTCACCGTGCGGCTGCGGCGGATGCGGCGATACAGCATCCGCACGATCAAGAAGAAGATGGCCATCGAGATGGCGACGATGGCGACGAGTGAGATCAGCACTCCGAAGAGGATGTCCATGCTTGCCACCTCCCGCACCTCGTCGTGAGCGTCAAATCCATGAGCTGCACCTCCGTGATGTCTCCGCCGCGGCCCCAACGCCACAAACGCGATATAGCTCAAGTTACGCTCGCTGGCACGCCAAGGAAAGCAATCTCAACAGATCCTCAGTGAACGGGACAACCATCGCCTCCGCAGAAACCTGAAATGAAACAGGCGGCGGTTGCGTGGCCGAGGGCATTCTCCACGCTAACCTCAAGCTACGGCACGCCCAGCATGTGCAGCCGCAGAGAAGCGGCCGCGATCGATGACAGTCACGGTGCGTCCCCTGTCAAGCGTGCCGCCATTCCCTAACTGGAGGAAAGATAAGCATGTCCAAGTACCGGGTGCAGAATCCTGCCACGGGCGAAGTTCTCGAGACGTTCGAGAACGCGACCGATGCGCAGATCGAAGAGGCGCTGTCCAGCGCCGACGCCGTGTACCGAGAGTGGCGCGAGCGCAGCGTGCAGGAGCGCGCTGCCGTCGTCAAACGAGTCGCCGAGCTCTTCGAGGAACGCAAGGACGAACTTGCGCGCCTCATCGCGCTTGAGATGGGCAAGTCGCTCGCTGAGTCCATCGACGAGGTCGAGTTCGCGACATCCATCATCGACTACTACGCGGTGCACGGGCCCAGCCTGATCACCGACTACGAGATCCCGAGCACCGTCCCGGGCAAGGCCTACATCGAGCACCGCCCGGTCGGCACGCTGCTCGGCGTGATGCCGTGGAACTTCCCGTACTACCAGGTCGCCCGCTTCGCAGCGCCGAACCTCGTACTCGGCAACACGATCCTGCTCAAGCACGCAGACATCTGTGCAGGCTCCGCTCTCGCCATCCAGGCGATCATGGAGGAGGCGGGCGTGCCCGTCGGTGGGTACCAGAACGTGTTCGCGTCGCACGATCAGATCGCCACGATCATCGCGGACCCGCGCGTGCAGGGCATCTCGCTCACCGGATCCGAGCGTGCCGGTGCGATCATCGGTGCGCAGGCGGGCGCCAACCTCAAGAAGGCTGTGCTCGAACTCGGCGGCATCGACCCGATGGTCGTCCTCGACTCTGACGATGTCGCTGCCGTCGCCAAGCAGGCGTGGGACTTCCGCGTCTACAACGTCGGGCAGGTGTGCAACTCGAACAAGCGCCTGATCGTCATGGACGACATCTACGACGAGTTCGTCGCTGAGCTGAAGAAGCTGGCCACCGGCCTGGTGCCGGGAGATCAGTTCAACCTCGCCGAGGGCGAATTCGTCGCGCTCTCGTCGCGCGCCGCGGCTGAGACGGTTCACGCTCAGGTGCAGAAGGCCGTGTCCGAGGGCGCGACGCTCGTCGCGGGCGGCGTTCTGTCCGACGGACCGGGCGCGTACTACTCTCCGGCCGTGCTGACCGACGTGCCGCGCGACTCGGAGTCGTACGGCGTGGAGATCTTCGGCCCCGTTGCGACCGTGTACAAGGTGTCGAGCGACGAGGAAGCGCTGGAGCTCGCGAACGACTGCGCTCTCGGCCTCGGCGGTTCCGTCTTCTCGACCGATGAGGCTCGCGCGGCGCGCGTTGCATCACGGCTCGAGGTCGGCATGTCGCACGTGAACACGATCGCCGCGGAGTCGGCAGAGCTGCCGTTCGGCGGTGTGAAGCAGTCCGGCTTCGGTCGCGAGATGGGTCCGATCGGCATCGGCGAGTTCGCCAACAAGCGACTGTTCTTCGTCTCCGCCTAAGCCGCGGAAGAAGGACGTTAGAGGGCCGCAGGAATTCCTGCGGCCCTCGTTCCATTCCGCGCCTCGCATCGTCGTGGTTGCTCGCCGGAACCGGTACGAGAATCGCTCCTGATTTTCATCAGGAGCGATGTGGGCGGATCGAGCTGCGGGTCGACTATTCCTCGAATCCCGCGTTGCCGCGACAGGCCACGCCGGGAGACGGCACAGCACCCTTGAGCCCATGGCTCACGTACTTGCCATAGCTCTGCACATGCCCGCCTGTGACGGCGTCGTCGTCAAAGCCGGGCGGATTGCCTTCGATGGAGTCGGGCAGATCCTGACCCGAGAAGGCACACGCCGAACTGGCATTGTGCGCGCCGGGGATGGGGTCCCCGTTTCCGTTGGTCTCGCCAGCGAATGCCGCTCCGGCACCGCCCAGAACAAGACCGGATGCAATCAGGCATCCGATGATCGCTCTTTTCATACGCTCCACCTCTCTGTGGTGTATTTTCGGGTTTCGTGTCGAAGCCGTCGAGCGCAAGGCGACCGATGGTCACCGACGCCCCCGAACGTACTCCTCGGCGCGCGCGCCGATAACCCCCCGAATGGGGGGGGTAGAGCTACCCCGCGGCCGGCCCGCGCGACGCCCCGTGGCCGATCAGGCGTGGAGCTCGGGCACCAGCCGGTCGAGGGTGTGCGCGACGCCCTCCTCCGCGCACGAGAGCACGACGTCGTGGGCGATCGCGCGAACGCTCTCATGCGCATTCGCCACGGCGTATGCCGTGCCCGCCCAGCCGAGCATCGCGACGTCGTTCGGCATGTCACCAAAGGCGATGACGTCACGTGGAAGGATGCCGAGACGCTCACAGAGCCGGGCCAGAGCCGAGGCCTTGGTGACTCCCGCCGCACTGATCTCGGCGAGCCCGGGAATCGACCACGTCACCGTCGCCCGATCACCGACAACAGCCGAGACCCGCGTATGAAAGGTGTCGTCCAGATCGGTCTCAGGGTGACGAACGAGCAGCTTTACGGCCGGCTGATCCCAGATCGCGGAGAGCGCGCCTCGCCGCACACCACCTGTCGACGCGCGGAGATCCGGATAGTTCGGATCGACGCGGATGCCATCAGCGCACTCGACGGCGAAGCACGCGCCGGGGATCGCTGTGGCGATGGAGCGGCTGAGCTCCAACCCGGGCCCTGGCTCGATTCCCGCGATCGAGATCACCCGTCGAGCGTGCGCATCGAAGGTGATGGCGCCGTTCGAGACGATGGCGAGGCCGTGTTTGCCCACGTGTGGCCAGAACGGGCTCATCCACCGCAGCGGCCGGCCGGTCACGAAGACCACCGGGACTCCTGCGTCATCCAACCGCCGCAAGACCCCTGCGGTGAACTCTGGCACGCTCATGCTCGCGTTGGGCACCAGCGTGCCGTCCAGGTCGGTCGCGACCAGCATGGGTGCCACACGTTTCGTCACGGGTCGATCACTCCTCAGTTCGCAGAGTAACGGATTGTGCTGGGACGGGTCGGGTGCGCGACGTGAGCTGGACAGGGGGTGCAATCGTTGCGAGCAGGCGCTCCGAGACGAGCAAGTCGTCCGCCGTCCGCGAGATCAGCGTCTCGACATCGTCGAACGCGGTCATTCCCCGGATCACGGCCACGAGCTGGAGTTCCATCCGCATCCCGTAGAGGTTGCCAGAGTAGTCGTGGATGTGAGCTTCGACCCTGGTCTCCGTGACATCGCCGAAGGTGGGATTGTCGCCGATGCTGGCGGTCGCCTGCCGCCATCGCGGCTCATCTCCGATGCGCGCCCACGCCGCGTACACGCCGTCTGCGCATCCACTCGCTGGCACGTCGAGGTTCGCCGTCGGAAAGCCGAGAGCGTTGCCGCGCCCGTCTCCGTGGATGACGACCCCCGACAGCCACGCGATGTGCGCCGTCATGCGCTGATTGAGCGGTAGCGACTCTGGTGGAAGACGAGCGGCTCAACGTCGTCGAAGTGCGTCAGATCATCGATCGCCAGAATCACGATCGAGTGGTCGCCGGCCTCGACCACCTGCTCGAGGTGGCAGCTGAGCCAGAGCGCCGAGCCGTTGAGGTGGATCGCACCGCTCTCCTCCGCCGACCAGGACAGGTCCCCGAAGCGATCGCCCTCTCGCGCAGACAGGGAGCGGCTCACCTGCTCGTGGCCGCTTCCGAGCACACTCAGGCCGAGCGATGTCGACCGCGAGAGCCCCGGCCACGTTCGCGAGGTGTTGGCGACGCTGATTGCCACCAGTGCGGGTTCGAGCGAGATCGAGGTGAAGGAGTTCACAGCCATTCCGAGCGGCGTCACGCCATCGGAATCCAGCGCGCACACGGCCACAACGCCCGTCGGGAAGGTCGAGAACGCGCGCCGCAGGCGCACGTCCATTGCGATGTCAATCGAGTCATTCCGGATCATCGTCGATCCTCCTTCTTTGATTAGTCAAACTTGTCTAGATGAAAACTAACACGCCGCGAACTGGTTCACCAGCGCATAGTGCCGCCGAGTCCATAGCATGGGGGTATGCGCACATATACGACGCTGATGGTTCTCGGCGCGGTCAAGCAGTTCCAGCCCGTTCATGGCTACTTCCTGCGACGCGAGCTTGCGACGTGGCATGCGGACGAGTGGGCGAACACGCGCCCTGGTTCGATCTACAACGCCCTGAAGACGCTCGTTCGAGATGGCTACATCACCGAGGTCGACACCGAATCCGACGGCAGCTACCCGGCGCGGACCCGGTACAGCATCTCCGCAACGGGCGAGGTGGAATTGCTCAGGATGCTGCGGGACACGCTCTGGGAGGTCGAGACCTTCGATACCAGGGCCGCCCTGGCGCTCACCTCGTTCATGTTCTTCCTCAGCAGAGAAGAGGTGGTGGCCGGCCTGGCGCATCGAATCAGCAAGATCGATGCGCTCGTCACCAGCAACAGCTTCCATATTGAGGACACGATGCGCTCGGAGACGACCCCGAAGTACGTGCGCGAGGTCTTCGAACTGGCCTCGGCACGGCTCCGTGCGGAGCAGGTCTGGGCACAGCAGCTGGTCTCGCGCGTCAAGTCCGGGGAGTACAGCTTCGCCGGCGACGCTGGCGCCGGCGGGAATGCCGGCGCCAGAGACGCGGAGAACCTGCCTACACGCTGACGCGCTGGTCCAGCATCCGGCGCACGGCCTCGTGGCTGAGCGCGGGGGTTTGCGCGCCGCGATGCTCGGCGACGATGGCCCCGGCGGCCGCCCCCTCGCGTGCCGCCGCCTCGAGGCTCGCACCACGGGCCACCGCCGCCACAAAGCCACCACAAAAGGCATCGCCGGCCCCCGTCGTATCGAGGGGTTCGATCGCGAACGCGGGCACGTCGACCGCTCCCCCACCACGCTCATAGACGGTCACACCGTCTGCACCACGCGTGTACACGACCGTCACATGCGGGCGGAGCGCATCCAGCCCTCCCAGGGACGCCGCCTCGGTCTCGTTGACGATCAGGATGTCAACGTCCGGGAGCATCTCCCACGTGGCGGGATGCGCGGGAGCCGCATTCAGCACCGTGATGGCACTGTACTTTCGGGCCTCACGGAGCGCGGTCGCCGCGATGTCCGGATTGATCTCGAGCTGAGTCAGAACGACGCTCGCCCCGCGCACCGCCGAAGCGACATCCGAGGCGGCCAGCTGCGCGTTCGCTCCCTGGGCCACGACGATGCTGTTCTCACCGCCCGGCAACGAGAACACATAGGCGGCGCCGCTCGCACCCTCCGCGGTCGCGACATATTCGCCACTGATCTCGACGACGGCGAGCGCATCGCGCAGGAACC
>CAZZNX010000064.1:11010-19835 GCA_964655795.1 uncultured Leifsonia sp.
GCCTCAATATCGGAGCCGACTGCTCCACAGAAGCGCACGTCGGCTCCGCATCGCGCCGCAGCAACCGCCTGGTTGAGGCCCTTGCCGCCCGGGTACAGGCCGAGGCCCGAGCCGAGCACGGTCTCGCCCGGTTGCGGTACCCGGGCGAGACCGAGATAGCGGTCCGCGTTCATACTGCCGACGACGCAGACGGTTGCTGTCGTCATTGCGCGACGGCCACCGTTGCCCGGTAGCGTGCCGCCGGGTGGTTGTCGGGCAGGGTGGGGCGATCCGAGCCGACGAGCCGCTCGCGCAGTGAGCCGCCGTTGCTCTCACCGACAACTCCACGCTCGCGCAGGATGGGCAGGACGCGCTCGACGAAGTCGATCGTCGACCCCGGCTGGATCACCGGTGCGAGCAGGAAGCCGTCGAGGTCGGCGCCGTCGGCAAGCTCGATGATCCGGTCGGCGATCTCTTCCGGGCTGCCGACGAAGGCCTTCGAACCGGCGCCGTGCTCGTGCCAATCCTTCAGCACATCGCCGACGGTCTTGCCGGCAAAGCGCGACACCTGCGACTGCGAGAGTTCGGTGTGCAGATCTGTCATCGGGGTCTGCGGGGCGTAGGACGAGAGGTCCAGGCCGGTGAACCAGGCGTAGGAGGCGACCGTCACATCGGGGGTCTGCGAGTCAAGCACCCGCTGGTAGAGGCGCTGGGCTTCCTCCTTGGTCTCGCCGACGACGCAGCGGAACTCCGCCATCACCTTCACGGAGTCCGCGGTCCGACCGGCGTCGACGGCGGCGGCACGGATGGCACGGCTGTGCTCGGCGAGCTGTTCGACCGAGCCACCGCCGACGAACATGCACTCGCCGTGGCGGCCGCCGAAGGTCCGCCCGGCCGGGGAAGACCCGGCCTGGAACAGCACGGGGGTGCCCTGGGGCGAGTACGCGGAGTTTCCGTACCCCTCGCTCTTGAAGTACGGGCCGTCGTGCGAGATGGCGTGCACCTTGGCCGGGTCGGCGAAGTTGCCGTTCTTGTCCTTCGTGAGGGCGTCCGGTTCCCAGGCCCCCTCCCAGAGCTTGTACACGAGCTCAGCGAAGTCATCCGCCATCGCGTATCGCTCGTCGTGCGCGACCATGGGAACACCGAAGGCTTTGACCGCGGTGTCCGCCGTGCCCGTCGTGACGATGTTCCAACCGATTCGGCCGCCCGAGAGCTGGTCGAGGGTTGCCATCCGCCGCGCGAACGAATACGGCTGCTCGAGCAGGGTGGAGCCGGTCATGACCACGCCGAGCGAGTTCGTCCGCGCCAGGATCGCGGAGGCGACGATGAACGGATCGAGGCGAGGCAGATCGAGTCCTTCGATCGAGGCCACGTCCGGACGGACGCCGTCAACCTCGGCCCAGCCCCAGGCATCCGCGAGGAACAGGAAGTCCAGGCCGCCGTTCTCGCAGATCTCGGCGATCTTCGTCCAGTACTCGAGGGTGTCGTAGTTGACGCGTTCGTTGTCGGGGTGGCGCCAGGTCGCCCTGCCTGTGTCATTGGCCTGTGCGTTCTCGAACAGGCCGAAGTGAAGCTTCTTCACGGTGTTTTCCTTTCTCTGGCCCTCTCCCCGAGGGCCGCAATACCTTGTTGGCCGCGCGTTATCGCGCGGTGACTTCTCCGTCGCTCCACCACAGGACGCGCTTGCGCACGATCGCCAGCACAGCGATCAGCAGGATTCCCATCAGGCAGAGCATGAAGATTGCTGCCCAGGTGACCGGCAGGTTGGCCTGCGCCGCAGAGGTGGTGACCAGCGATCCGAGCCCGGCCGCCGTGCCCGCGGCCACAAACTCCGCGACGGTCGCGCCGACGACGGCGAGTGGCAGGCTGATGCGCAATCCGGCGAAGAAGTACGGCATCGAACCGGGGAACCGCAGATTGCGGAAGGTCTCCCACCGCGTGGCGTGCAGGGTGCGGAACACGTCCATCGCTCGCGGGTCGACGCTGCGGAGCCCGGCGAGCGAGTTCACCAGCACCGGGAAGAAGACCACGATTCCGGTCACGATGTACTTCGGCATCATGCCGAAGCCAAAGGCCACCACGAGCGCCGGCGCGATGGCGATGACCGGCGTGACCATGATGAGAATGATCAACGGCATGACGGCGCGCTCGACGATCTCGAACTCACTCATGATCACCGCGAGCATGTACCCGAGCACAATCGCCGCTCCCGCGCCGACCACAACCTCCTGCAGGGTGATCAGGAAGTTCTCCCAGTACATGGCCGGATCCTCAAGCAGGCTTGCGGCCACGTCGCCGAGGGTGGGCAAGACGTACGGGTTGGTGACGGCGACGAGCTGCCAGAGCAGCGCCACGATCACGAACACGACCGCGGTCGGCCCCCACACGCGCGGGTTCAGCCAGCGGGCGACGCGTCGCTGAGGCCGTGCGCTGCGCGCCTGCTGGGTGGCGATTGCCCGGGTTGCCGAGACTTCAGTCTGACTAGTCATTGGATACCTCCTGCATGACCTCGGAGAGACGCCTGCGCACATAGCCCTCGAGCTCGCGGAAGGCGTCGCTCGCGTAGGCGTCTTCGGTGCGCGGGCGGGGAAGGTTGACGTCGATGATCTCGGCGATCCGCCCGGGGCGCGCGGCCATCAGCACGATGCGGTCCGAGAGCACGATCGCCTCGGGCACCGAGTGCGTGACGAACATGACCGATTTGCGGTGCGTCTGCCAGAAATCGAGCAACCCGAGGCGCTGCTGGTCGCGGTTGATCTCGTCCAGCGCGGAGAACGGCTCGTCCATCAACAGCAGCGCCGGGTCGAACGCGAACGCTCGCGCGATCGCGACCCGCTGCTGCATTCCTCCGGAGAGCTGCTTGGGAAACTTCTCCAGGGCGTGGCCGAGGCCGAAGGACGACAACAGTTCGTCCGGGTCGCGGAGCGCCCGTCCGGCATTCGCGGCCGGATTGATCTCCAGGGGAAGCCTGACGTTGTCGCGAACCGAACGCCATGGCAGGAGCGCGGGCGCCTGCGGCACGAGCCCGATGAGCTTGCGCTTCGTCGCCTCACGAACGGAGTCCGTCCCGATCGTGACAGCGCCGCCATCCGCCTCCAGGAGGCCGGCAACCACCTTCAGCAGCGTCGACTTTCCGCACCCGCTTGGGCCGATGACGGAGACGAACTCCCCCGGCGCCACGCTCAGGCTGACGTCATCGAGAGCGAGCATCTCCTGCCCGGGCCGGCCGAACTTCTTCACGAGATGGGAGATCTCGACGCCGTGCCCGGTCGCCTTCACCCGTTCGGCGAGGAGCGCGGTCACTTGGCGTCTCCGGGCCAGATCAGCTCACCGTCCGTGCCGTAGAGGTCTGCGACGATGGCGATGTCGATGATGTCCTCGACCGGAGGGATCTCCGTGACGGTGCCGAACTGCTTCACGATGTCGGCCGCACCCTGCCACTGCGCGACGGTCTGCACGCCGGGAGGACCCGCCTGGCTGTCGCGCACCCACTGCGATTCGATCGCCCAGGTACGTGCCTGCTGCTCCCGCGGGAACGCCTTGCCCTGGCCGCCCTCCTCGGCGAGCGCGGTGATGATGTCCACGCAGTCGGCCTCGTCTTCGAGGCAGTGCTCGAGTGCCTTGAGGCTGGCACGCATGAAGGCGGATGCCGCCTCCGGGTGCTCCTTCAAGAACTGGGCATTGGTCTCCATGACGTTGTACGTGCCGGACACGCCCAGGTCAGACGGCAGGAACTGGGAGAACTCCTCCCCCATCGCCTCGAGGGTCGCGCACTGGTTCGACGCGTAGCCGACGACAGCGTCGACCTGCCCACGGAGCACGACGGTCGGGTCGTAGTTGGTCATCTTGATCAGGTCGATCTTGTCGACATCGGCGCCGGCGGCATCCAGCATCGCGCCCGCAGTCGGCGTCAGGTTGATGAAGTACCCGAGCGTCCCACCCTCAAGGTCTTTCAGGCTCTTGATGCCTTTGTTCGCGAAGATGCAGAACGGCGATGTCGTTCCGTAGGTGGCGACGGCCGTCAGGTTCTTGCTGTTCGCTGCGGCCATGATCACGTCCTCCGCGGAGCCGAGTTCCGTGAACTGCCCCTTGCCGGAGGACACCAGCTGCTGACCGTTTCCGCCCGCAGCGTTGATCTCCACGTCGAGGCAGAGGTCATCGAAGTACCCGAGCTCGTCGGCGACGAACACGTCCAACTGGCCGGCACTGGCGGAATACCCGTAGCCGGAGATGTAGGTGATGGGACCGGCTTCAGCGTTGCGATCACAGGCCGCCTTGCTGATCACAGCCTCGTCGTAGTCGGGCGCGGAGCCAACGTCTGCACCGCTGCAGCCGGCTAGCACGGTCGCTCCCAGGAGAACACTGACAAGGGCCGCAGCGCGGCGCCCTCCCGTTTTCGGATTGATCAAGATCTTTCGCCTTTCGTCATTGATGGCTTGGTTTTCAAAATAGTAGTCAAGTTTGATTGATTGCACAACGACTAGTCCAAGAGGTGTGTGTAACGTCTCGGTCACGGAACGGATCCGGCGGAACGTCGGCTTTGCGTGACTGTCCGCGCAGCATCAACGCTCGGTACGCGGGCGAGCTGTGGCACGATTCAAGAAGAAAGATGGAGGGTGAACCATGAGCCTGGCTCGACACCTATTGGACGCAGTCAACCGCTACGGGTCGACGAGTTCGAGCTTGAGCGCTTCATCGCCGGTCTGACGCAGTTGCAAGCGAACGGCCCACCGAGCGAAAGGAGCACCCGCTGACTGAGACGCTGCACTCTGCCTGGCTCCACATCGACACGGGCACAACCGACCGGTACCGCGGACTCTGCGTAGTCGATTCGAACACGGTTTGGTTGGGCGGATGCGACGGCACCGTCGTCCGCACCGCCGATGGAGGCGACAGCTGGATCGATGTGTCTCCACCCAACACCGCGGGACTGCAGTTTCGAAGCATCGTCGGTTTCGACGATCTCACCGCGCACGCCATGGCGTGCGGCCCGGGCGAGGGCGCCCGCGTCTATCGCACAGACAACGGCGGAAGCAGCTGGCACGTGAGCTTTCAGGCAACCGACCCCGAGCTCTTCCTCAACACCGTCGCTTTCCTCGACGCCGACACCGGGCTCGCCGTCGGTGACCCCATTGATGGCGCATTCGCGATTGTGCGAACGTCGGATGGCGGACGAACGTGGATCCTCACCGGTGGCGCCTCTGCGCCGACAGCACTCCTCGGCGACGGCCTGTTCGCGGCGAGCGGCAGTTGCCTCGTTGCCGCAGACGGCACTGTCTGGATCGGCACGGGCGGCGCCGAGCACGCACGGGTTCTGCGCTCGACCGACGGCGGCTCGTCGTGGCAATCGCACGAGACCGGGCTCCCGTCCGGCGTCATGACCGGAATCTTCGGTCTCGCGTTTGCGGACGCGGAGCGAGGAATCGCCGTCGGGGGCAACCACAACGACCAGGGCGCCTCCTGCTCCGCCGTGGCGTTGACAACGACGGGCGGCCAGGAGTGGACGATCCCGACCCGAGCCGAGTCGAGAGGGTTGCCGTGCGGATTCCGCTCCGCCGCGGCGTTCAGCCCGATCGATCCGGATACGATTGTCGTCGTCGGCCCCGGCGGCAGCGAGTACACCACCGATGGCGGAGGAAGCTGGCACGCACTCGGCGACGGCTTCGATGCCGTTGAGGTCGCGCCAGACGGCAGCTTCTGGGCCTCGGGCGAGCACGGGCGGGTCGCCCGCCTCGAGCTACTCTGACCGAACAGTCTCCGCATCGGGAAAGATGCCGCGGGCCTCGGTGCGGCGGTTTCGCCTGCGGAACCAGTCCGACGGGTAGATCTTCGGCAGGATCGTCGCGACCGACAGCGCCGCGTACATTTCGCCTTACTCTCTCGGAGTCTCCGCCCGCGGCGTGAGCCGGATGACAGGGATCACGCGATCGGTGGTCTTCTCATAGCGGGCGTAGCCGTGGACCGTGGCGGTGATCTCCTTCCAGGCCGCATCCCGTTCCGGGCCATGGAGTTGCTCGGCGGTCACCTCGATCCGCTGCCCGGCGAACTCGATCCGGGCTTGGTCGGGGTGCGCGGCCAGGTTGAAGTACCACGATGGGTTCCGCGCGGCACCGCCGGCCGACGCCACGATGAGTGTGCTGCCGTCTGGACGGGTGAACCGCCGTACTGGGGTTGCCCGTTCGGCGCCCGTCTTGCTGCCGACGGTGACCAGCACCACGACCTTCGCGCGCTCGGGGCTGCCGTTCCGGCGGATGCGATTGACCTGCCCCTTATTGCCCCAGCGCTCAATCCTGCTGCGCCCGGGTTGGCGCGCTCCTCGACTGCCGTTCGGAGTATCGAATGACATCGCCTCATTCCTCTCCATCCCCACGTTCCCATGTCCCAGCATCCGCCCGTTCCCTTGTCTGCGCCCAGGGCTTTCGTGGATCGGTTTGTCTTGCCCTCCCAGAATCCTCCCGCCTCGCCGTGCACGCAATCCCGCAGAAATAGAGTTGGATCATGAGCGCGACGGAAACCTCGGACGAGTACCTACTAGTGAACGCGGCACCGTCGGCTGAGGACTACGTTCACCTGAGGTCAGCCGCCGCTCTCACCCCGCGGCGTTTGGATCAAGCGGTGCCCGCATTGGCCGGCAGCTGGAACGCCGTACACATCGTTCATGCCCCGAGTGGAACAACCGTTGCCATGGGCAGGGTGATCGGCGACGGCGGCTGGTACTTCCATGTGGTGGATATGGCAGTACTCCCGGAACACCAGCGCCGGGGTCTCGGCGACCGGGTGCTGACGGCTTTGATGAACGCCATAAGGTCCGAAGCTCCAAGTGGCGCGTATGTGAATCTACTGGCCGACCTTCCAGGTAGACGCCTCTATGAGCGTCACGGGTTTCGGGAGACAGCACCTCTCTCCCTGGGAATGGCCCAGACTCTCACCGCGAAATAGGGGCGTCCTTGAGCCGATAGCAGGGATTTGGCCACGTACCGGCGAGTCCTCGGCGGCCCTGGCCGTCCAACAGCGGGAAGATTGATTCCGTGAAGATTCTCTCGATTCAGTCCGCCGTCGCATACGGCCACGTTGGCAACTCGGCGGCCGTGTTCCCCCTGCAGCGCATCGGAGTCGAGGTACTGCCGGTCAACACGGTGAACTTCTCCAACCACACGGGCTACGGCGCGTGGCGCGGATCCCTGATCGCACCCGAGGATGTGCACGATGTTGTCCTCGGTATCGAAGAACGTGGTGTGCTCGCCCAGATCGACGTCGTGCTCTCGGGATACCAAGGCGGAACCGGAATCGGCGACGTGATCGTGGATGCGGTGCGGCGGGTGAAAGCGGCGAACCCCTCAGCCGTCTACGCGTGTGACCCCGTGATGGGCAACGCGAAGTCCGGGTGCTTCGTGGCGCCCGAGATCCCCGAGCTACTGCGAGATCGCGTGGTCCCCGTGGCCGACATCATCACTCCGAACCAGTTCGAGTTGGGATTCCTCACCGGAACCGAGCCGACGACGCTGGACTCGACGCTCGACTCCGTCGACCTCGCCCGGACGATGGGTCCGGGCACAGTTCTCGTGACGAGTGTGGAGCGCCCTGACCGCGAGCCTGGCACCATCGAGATGCTCGCGGTGGATGCTGAGGGCGCGTGGATCGTTCAGACTCCCCATCTGCCGTTCAAAGCCAACGGATCGGGTGACGTCACCGCGGCGTTATTCTCGGCGCACTACCGCGCGACAGGTGACGCCGCTGCAGCTCTGGAGCGGACCGCGTCCAGCGTGTTCGACCTCATCGAGTTGACGCATCAATCAGGTGAACGAGAACTGCAGCTCGTGCAGGCTCAGGACTTCTACGCTCGTCCGCGCATGCAGTTCACCGCCAAGCGCGTGCGCTGAGGAATCAGACCATAGCTTTGGTTGCGTCTTACGACTCTGAGGGCGCCAACGGCAGTTCGGCTCCGTAGTTCCACGACAAGATGGCCGGCTGCTCGCGGTAGAAACTGAGCACGGAGACCGATCCAGCATCCAGGGTGATCTGAGCGCCGAATCGAGGGGCCATTCTCAAGAACACGGCAGTCAGAATGCGCAGGAAATGGCCGTGCGCGATAAGGGCGACATCTCCCTCCGCCATCGCTGGCAGCACACGCGTGAGCACCCGCGATGCGCGGGCAGCGACCTCCTCGACGGTCTCACCAGGCGTATCACCACGAATCACGCCGTGGGTGAATGCGCTCCAGTTGTATCCAAGCTCGCTGCGGATGTCGCGCGTCGTGCGCCCCTCGTACCCGCCGTAGTCCCACTCAACGAGGAACGGATCAACCTCGGCTGTGAGGCCAGCGAGCGCAGCAGTCCGACGCGCACGCTGCAACGGCGAGGTCAGTACGAGCGAGAAATCGTAACCGGCAACTAACCTCCCCGCGCCGCGGGCAAGTTCCTCGCCTCGGGCCGTGAGCGGAACATCCGTGAGCCCCGTGTGTTTGCCCGCCTTCGACCACTCCGTCTCCCCGTGGCGCAAGAGAATCAGTTTCCCTGAGGGGCTGTCTGGAGCGGGGTGGTTGGGCAGAGGATCGTTGGTGGACATACGGCAACAGTAGTAAATCGCGCCCCGGTGAGTTGGTTGTTCGCGTGCAGCTGTGGCTTATGGTCCCGGCAGTACCGCCGGCATTTCCCGCGCGGGCTTGCGAGCACTCATCCCGACCTTGAGAGTGCTTGAAAAGCCGAATCGAAACCCCATCAACCGCAAAAAGGCTCGGAAGACAAGAAATCGCTCCGGATTCTCATCCGGAGCGATTCGTTGTGGGCAGTTCTGCGAAGAATTTCGCGAACGGCCTTTTGGTCGGGCTGACAGGATTTGAACCTGCG
>CAZZNX010000065.1:0-3565 GCA_964655795.1 uncultured Leifsonia sp.
CCGGACCATCCACCGCACCGAAGCCGGAACCGGCCCCGCCTCGCAGCGGCGCACGCAGATGCAGATCCGCACTGACCTCGCCGTCGCCTGGCTCGCCGGGGACGGCACCCCGAGCGCCGCGAAAGTGCGGCCCATCCTGCTCGTGCCGATCCTCAGCCTCCTCGGCCTGAACGAGCCGGGCAGCCAGCCGGCGATCCTGCACGGGTACGGCCCGATCGACCCCGCCACCGCCGCGAAGCTCTTCCACGATGCCCCCGCGTTCTACCGGGCCGGAACCGACCCCATCACAGGTGCCGTGCTGAACCTGGACCGCGGCACATACCGGCCAACGAAAGCGCAACGGCACTGGCTGACCATCAAATACGGGACCTGCGCGAGGCCCGGCTGCGACCGCTCCTCCACCATGGCCGACATCGACCACGTGCGGGAATGGGTCCGCGACCACGGCCCTAGCAACATCGACAACCTGATCCCGCTCTGCACCCCCGACCACCGCCTGAAAACCCTCAGCAAAATCAGGCTCAGCAAGACTCAGGATCCCGACGGCACCGACCGCATCACCGTCACCACCCCGACCGGGTTCACCGCCACCGCCCTCGCCCGGGCCAGACCAGTCTGGTGGGATGACGACGACGCACCCTTCTAGTAACGACCGCTCGTGCACCGCTGCCGCGCCAGGCCAGGGCCCCGGCGTCAGGCGAAGGCGTCGGCAGACATCCCGGAGTGCTTGCATGCCGCGAGCGACTTGCGGGCACGCGAGATCCGCTGACGCACAACGGCCGCAGAGGTATCGATCTGTTCGGCGATCTCGGCGGCGGAGAGCCCGTCCACAACGCTCAGCAACAACGGTTCACGCAAGCTCGCCGGCAGCGCCCTGATCGCCTCGAGCGCGCCGTCCAGCAGCTGGCGGAGTTCGGCCTCCGCGGCGACATTCGCCGGGTCGGCGGTCTCACCGTCCAACTCGTCGGCCGGGCGTCTGATGCTCTGCCGCGCGAGGTCGGTCGCGGCATTGCGCGCGATCGCATCGAGCCAGGAGCACATCTGCCCGGGATCCGGCGATTCGAGCTGCTCGATGGAACGCCAGGCGCGCAGCAGAGCGTTCTGGGCGACGTCATCCGCATCGCTGAATGGCACGCCGAGCGACAGGCTTCGGCGCCGCAGGCGGTGCGGGTCGGACCCGATCATCTGCACCAGGCGGGCGCGACGCCCGTCATCAACCGGTGGCGCGTCGGTGCTGTCCGGGGTCATCTGCCTCGCTCCGTCTCAGGCGAGACTCTGGCGCCGAACGATCTCATTGATCCAGATCGGCGCGAACGGCGAGGTGCAGTTCGGGGGAGTCGGGTAGTCCTTCAGCACTTCCAAACGCTCGCCGATGTCGAGCGCGCGGGCCCGGAGCCCTGGGTTTGAGATCCCGATCTGGGCCAGGCAGTGGTTCATCTCCCACTGCAGGCGGTCGGGGGCATCCTTCATCTCGGCCTCGATGATGTCGAGCAGACCGGGGAGGTCCAGGCCATCCGGCGTCTTCGCCACGCGATCGGTGGTCAACACCCAGCCGGCGCTGGCGACGATGGGGTCAGGGTCGGCGAACCACGTGAGACGGAGCGCCTCGGCATCCGGATGCTTCTTCACGACGTAGTTGACGAGCCAGTCCTGCACCTTGGGCGTGCGGGCATCCCGCAGCATGGCGTCGAGCTCGTCGCGCTCGAAGTCCTTGGGGCGGCAGATCAGGAGCGAGAGCAGCCGGGCGGCCGTGACCTCGGTGCGCCACAGCTCGCGGGAGAGGTCCTGCTGCGTCTTCAGACGCTTCGCGATCGCGCGCAGTTTGCCGAGGTTCACCCCGAAGTCGTCACCGTGTCTGGCGTTCACCTCCCGGGCGCGCGGCTCGTCGAGGGCATCCAACTCGGCCAGCAACTCCGCCACCGTCGTATCGGTCACCGTCGTCTGAGTCACATCAACCTCCCGCTCATCGAGTCTCCCACCAGCCTACGGTGAGTAGCACGGGGAAAGCCGAATGCTCCGCGAACGATCGGCGCAGTGACGGACGCCTCACCCGGCGGGTGGGGGAGCAGCGAACAGGGCGCCGCGAATGATGCTGCCGTGTGCGGTGCGAGCCGCGACGATCAGCCAGGCCGCGACGAGGCCGACAAACAGCAGCACCGCGAGAGCCTGCAACGCGACTGAGCCCGTGTGCAGCGCGAGGGCTGAGACCCCGGTGACGCAGGTGCCGAGCGGAAAGGTGAATGACCACCAGGTGAGTGAGAACGGTAGCCGCGCGCGGGCGGTGCGCACGGTCAGCGCCAGCGCCAGCGCCGCCCAGAGCAGCGCGAAACCGAGCACAGGCACTCCGACGAGCACTCCGAACAGCTCGAGAGCGGTCGACCACGGCGGGGGAACGACCAGGTGGGCATTGCCGCCGAGCAGATTCGCGGCCGTGATCGACTGGCCGAGCGGGCCGAGCACGATCCAGAGTGTCGGCACCATCACGGCCGGGCCGAGCTTGTGCCGGGCAAGGCGCGCCCAGATCAGCGTGATCACGATGAGGGAGGCGATGAGGCTGAGACCGAACATGGCGTAGCAGGCCAACAGCAACGTCAGTCTGGGCTGGCCGGCCGGCACGTGCGGCAACAGCAGGCTCCCCGTCGCGGCCGACACCATCGGGGGCACGACGGGCATCAACCAGCCGCCGAACGCGCTGTCGTCGTCCACATGGTGGCGGGTGAACATCAGATAGGGCACGACGATCGCGCTCGCGAGGCCGAGCACCGTGCCGAGCGTCCACAGCACGGCATTGATCGCGAGCGCGGCGTCGAGACCGATGACATCTGTGCCGAGCAGGAGTGTGCCGGCCCCGACGGTGAGCATCGCCATCGGCGGGGCGCCGTAGAAGTGCGCCATCACCGGATTCGCATGGTGTGAGCGTGCCGTCGATCGGAAGCGCAACCAGTGGATGCCGGTCGCGATCAGGAGGCCGAGCAGGAGCACACACGCCAGCGCCCAGACGATGGTCGCGCCGAGACGAAGCCCGGGAGGCTGCACTGGAAGGGTGGCCGCGGCGATCGCGACGATTCCGGTGCCCATCACAGAGGCGAACCAGTTCGGGGTGATGTTCGCGAACATCAAGCCCGGGTGATCCAGCTCGCGCAGCAGGCGGCGCCGCGGCGCGCTCGCCACGGCATCCGGCTTGACACGGGTGGTTGTCGTGGTCGGGGCCGGTGCTGTCGTGGTCATGTCTCCACTCTCGCTGCGGTGATACGGCGGCGGTAGGGCATGATCGTTGTAGGGAGACAAGGCTGACTTGTGACAGGAGGGGCAGAATGGGCGGAGTTGAGAACGCAGCGCTGCGCATGCTCGTGACGGTGGCCGAGACGGAGAGCATGTCCGAGGCGGCTCGGCGAGTGGGAACGACACAGCAGGCCGTCTCCTCGCGGATGCGCACTCTCGAGGCCCAGCTGGGGGTGGTGCTCGTCATCCGCTCACCACGGGGGTCGAGGCTGACCGAAGCAGGTACGGTCGTCGCCGCCTGGGCACGCGATGTCGTGGACGCGGCGGACCGCTTCGATGAGGC
>CAZZNX010000065.1:3575-19787 GCA_964655795.1 uncultured Leifsonia sp.
GGGTGCGACGGCGCCGCTGCGGATCGCGTCGAGCCTGACGATCGCCGAGCATCTCATGCCGGCGTGGCTGCACCGGCTGCGGGCAGACTCAACGGTCGAGGTCGAGCTGACGGCCGCGAACAGCACGCTTGTCGCCGATCGGATCCGCGCCGGAATGGCCGAGATCGGTTTTGTGGAGACACCGGAACCGTCCGCTGGTCTCTCTTCGCGCACGGTTGCCTCCGACGAGCTCGTCGTCGTCGTGCGCCCCGGGCACCGGTGGGCCCGGCGCCGCACAGTCTCTGCCCGCGAGCTCGCCGCGACGCCCCTCGTGATGCGCGAGCAGGGATCCGGCACTCGGGAAGCGCTCGAGCGAGCCCTGCGCGAGCACCCGGAGGCTCTGACGCTCGTCGCACCCGCAGCAGTGCTCCCCACCACGGCGGCGGTACGCGCGACGGTGGCGGCCGGCGACGATCCTGCCGCGCTCAGCATCCTCGCGGTGGCCGACGCGTTGCGTGCCGGGCAGCTCATTCGCGTGAAGATCGCGGATCTGCGCGTCATCCGCCCGCTCAGCGCGGTCTGGTGCTCCGGCGCGACGCTGTCGCCGGCGGCGGAACAGCTGCTCGCGCTGATCGCACGGGGCAGCTCGGCCGGTTGAACGGCCCGCGCCGATGCGACCCGGAGGCCCTCGGCCATCCGCCATCTGGCGCACTCGTGGGTTAGCCTGATGCCAGTGATTCTTCATTCATCTCTGTGACCCAGAGCGCTTCTAGCGATTCCAGTTCGCTCCGCATCCGAGGAGCGGTGATTCAGTGCGCCCGAGCAGGGGACTCCCGTGGAGTTCCCCCGCCGCCGGACCGCTATCGACCTCACCACTGGAGACCCCATGAACACTGCATCAACCCATTCACGCGACGCGTCGTCGCCCGCCCGCGACCGGCGCTCATTGCGCGCGGACTGCGGCAACTGTTTCGCCCTCTGCTGCACCGCCTTCGGATTCGCGCGCTCGGCAGACTTCGCCGTCGACAAGCCGGCGGCCTCACCCTGCCACAATCTCGCCGCCGACTTCTCGTGCGGCATTCACGACCGCCTGCGGCCGCGCGGATTCCGCGGCTGCACGGTGTTCGACTGCTTCGGGGCGGGCCAGCACGTCGCGCAGCAGATCTTCGCCGGCCGGAGCTGGCGCGAGCACCCGGAGACG
The DNA here is from genome assembly GCA_964655795.1 of uncultured Leifsonia sp. Classification (GTDB taxonomy): domain Bacteria; phylum Actinomycetota; class Actinomycetes; order Actinomycetales; family Microbacteriaceae; genus Microterricola. The sequence goes on from CAZZNX010000065.1 coordinate 4,756, forward strand.
CAGCAACAGATGTTCGCGGCCTTCGCGGTGTCGCGCCAACTCCACGAGGCGCTCTGGCACCTCGCCGAGGCCGAGCGGCGCAGCCTCGACCCGGATCTCTCCACACAGGCCGAGCAGCTGCGGGCGGCCATCGAAGAGGGTATCGATGGTGGGCTGGCGGGCCTGCTGGCACTGGACGTCGCGGCAGTCCACGCCAGAGTCCGGGCCGTGCTGATGGAGGTCAGCGCCGAGGTACGGGCCTACCACACGGCGTCCGGCGATGACCGGCTGGAGTCAGCGCTGTGCCCGGGCGCCCAGCTGATGGGCATGAATCTGCGCGGGCGTCTGCTGTGCGGGGCGGACCTCCGTGGCGCGTACCTCATCGCCGCGGACCTGCGGGGCAGCGACTTGGCCGGGGCGGACCTGCTCGGCGCCGACCTCCGCGATGCCCGGCTCGATGGTGCGGATCTCTCACGCGCGCTCTATCTCACGCAGCCGCAACTCAACGCGGCCGTCGGCGACCGGGAGACGCTCCTGCCGCCCGATCTCGCCATGCCGGCGCACTGGGAGCCCCGCTGAGCTCAGCCGAGCTCCGCCGGGCTCAGCCGAGCTCGGCGGAGGCGAGCTGCGGGCGCGCCGGCGTCGTCGGGACGGCGGCCGTCGGGATGCCCGCGGTCGCGGCATCCGTCACCCGCGCGGTGATGAACCAGTTCGCCACGCCTGCCCCGAGCACGATGAGCGCGGCGCAGAGCGGTGCGAACAGCGCGAGCTGCGCGCCGGCGTTCTCGGCGATGAGACCGACGACCGCAGAGGAGATGGCCTGCCCGACGATGATCGCCGAGCCCGCCATCGTCATGGCCGTGGCCGAACGGCCGTGCGGGGTGCGCGCCGCGACGAGCGCGTATGCCGTGACGAGGGTTGGCCCGACACCGATGCCGGCAACAGCGAGGGCGAGGAGCATGACGGGGATCGTTGTGGCGGACGCCGCGAGGGCGGACCCGGCGGCCAGGGCGCCGGCGAAGACGAGCCAGCGGGCGCGGAGCGAGAAGCGCGGGGAGAAGGCGGCGACGCTGAGCGCGAGGATCGCTGAGCCGATGCCGAGCACCCCGTAGAGCAACCCGGCCTCCTCTGCACGCGCGACCTCGCCCATGAAGGCGGTGAGGGAGGTGAGCATCGACCCGAAGAAGAGGCCCATGCCGAGCACGCCGAGCAGTACGACGAGCATCCGCGGGCGCAAGAGTGCGCGCAGTGGCGCCGGGTCGACCGTCTCGGTTGCGTGGTCGACCGCGACGCGCGCGCTCTTATGGAAGGCGAACGCCGTCACGAAGACCATGGTCAGCACCGCGGCGCCGATGATCGGTGCCGCCGGGTTCATCGTCGTCGCGAGCAGGCCGACGATCACGGGCCCGAACACGAAGACGACCTCATCGGCCGCCGATTCGTAGGCCATCGTGCCGTTGAGCGTCTTCGCCCGGATGCCGCGCGGCAACCGGTTCTGGATGATGCCGACCAGGCGGCTGCGCGAGAGCGGCGAGACCTGGGGTGCCGTGGCGCCGACGAGGAAGGCGACGCCCAGGAGTACGAGGTCGGAGACGGGCGCGAAGGCGGCCCACGCGAACGCGAGGAGCGCCAGGCTGTTGCCGATGGCGGCGACGAGTACGACGCTGCGCTGGCCGAAACGGTCGACGGCGAGGCCGAGCAGCGGCCCGACGAGCGCCGTTCCGAGGCCGACAGCGGCGGAGGTGATGCCGCCGAGCGAGATCGAACCGCGTGCCGCAACGACGAGCGTCAGCACGCCGACCACCATCATCGCGAACGGCAGCCGGGCGACGAACGCGATCGGGAAGTACGAGATGCCCGCGGCGTGGATCAGCCGCGTCGGCTCGGTCTGCGCATCCGCTTCGAGCTGGGTGTTCTGTTCTGCCATGGTGGCTCTCCTCCTGGGCGGCCGAGCCGCGCGACGGTTCGTGCCGCCGTTTTCGCCGGAGAGCGAATGGTAGATACACCTCAAGTGGTGCCGTTCCGCGAACGGCACACCAGAGTATTTTACGCCACGGATGCCGATGGCGCCCACTCGTGCGACTCTTGAGTCATGGATCTGGACGTTTCGCCCGCGCTCAGCATCCCGGCATCCGAGCTCGCGTGGCGTTTCTCACGCTCCTCCGGGCCCGGCGGCCAACACGTCAACACCTCCGACAGTCGAGTCGAACTCTCGTGGGATCTCGGCGGCTCCTCGGCCCTGTCCGAGCAGCAACGCGAGCGGCTGGTGGACCGTCTCGGGCGGCGGCTGGTCGCCGGTGTGCTCACCGTCACGGCGTCGGAGCAGCGGTCGCAGCTGCGCAACCGTGAGATCGCCCGGCGCAAGCTCGCGCAGCTCGTCGCGAGCGCCCTCGCCCCGGATGCCGCAGCGCGGCGCGCCACCAAGCGCACCCGTGGCTCCGATCGCCGCCGGCTGCACGCGAAGCAGCAGCGTTCCGCGACCAAGCAGCAACGGCAGCGCCCCTCAGCGGACTAACCGGTGGCCGGCCGCTGCCCGCTCTGGTGCTCCAGCCGCCGCAGCACGGCGTCGTGGCCGTCGCGGCCGAACGCGACGATCCGCGCCTCGGCGACCCGGGTGTCCGCCGAGGCGATCGTCTCAATGGCCACGGCGATGGCGTCCTCGCGGGGCCAGCCGTACACGCCGGCGCTGATGAGTGGGAAGGCGACGCTCGTGGCGCCGAGCTCGTCGGCGATCCGCAGTGCCCGGCGGTAGCAACTCTGCAGCAGTGAGCGATCCCGCTGGCCTGCCGTGTAGTTCGGCCCGACCGTGTGGATCACCCACCGTGCCGGCAGCTCGCCGGCCGTCGTCCACCCGGCGTCGCCCGTCGCCAGTCCGTCGGGGAACCGGTCGATGCACTCCCGCAGGATCGCCGGGCCACCCGTGCGATGGATCGCCCCATCGACGCCGCCACCCCCGCGCATGGCGGTGTTCGCGGCGTTGACGATCGCGTCGACCCGCTGCTGCGTGATGTCGCCGAGCACGGCGGTGATGGAGGTCACGGCCCCAGTCTGCCACTCGCCCCCTACCCGGTGGGCTCCTGCTTCAGGCCGGCGAGGAACCGCTCCGTGTCCACGGCGATCTCGTGCGAGAGCGTGTGGTGCAGGTAGTGACCGCCGTCGAGGAAGATCACCTCGCCGTGGTCGACGCTCGCCGCCTGCTCCTCGTGCAGCTCGGCCCACGTCGCGATGTCCGGGCTGTCCGCCTGCGCGAAGAGCAGCACCGGCAGGTCGCGGGGAAACGTCGTCTCGGCGGCCGCGGCGAAGTTCGGGCCGATGTGCTCCATCTCGTTCACGTATGTGGGGGAGAGGGAATTCTGGAAGGAGAGCAGCCACATCTGCTCCGCCGTCGTCTCGTCGAAGTCGAGGCCTGCGTACGGATCGCTGATCGAGCTGAGCACGCGCATGAGCCCGAGCGCCTTCGCCGTCTGCATCGCGCCGATCGGCAGCTCCTCGTCCATTCCCGGCTGGCCGGGCACGCTGCTGTCGATGCCGACGAACGCGGTGACCTCGTCGCGGTAGCGCTCGGTGTACTCGAGCGCGTAGATGCCGGCGATCGAGTGGCCCATCACCGCGTAGCGGTCGATGTCCAGGGCCTGCAGCGCCTCGTGCACCTCGGTCACGATGTTCTCGGTGGTGCGCGCCCTGTCGGTGCCATCGCTCAGGCCGTAGCCGAACGGTTCGACGGCGACGACGCGGTAGTCCGCGGCGAGCTCGGTGATCAGCGGCGAGAAGTCGAGGGCGGGCGCGGCCGTGCCGAAACCGGGCAGGAGCACGATCGTCTCCGCTCCGGCGCCGCTGATCACCACGTTCATCTCTCTGCCGTCGACCGGAACCCGTTGGCCGTAGCTCTCGATGCGCTCGGCTTCCGCGGTCGTTGCCGCGACGTTGACGACCGCCGTGGTGGCCAGAGCCAACCCGATCACGGCCACGATCACGCCGATCGTCTTGAGCGTGACTCCGAGGAACTTCTTCATGACTGTCCATTTCTGTGCTGGAGGGCAGATGTCGGCACGCCGCGTGAGCGCGCAGGGGAGCGCAATGGTGCCCGGATCGGGCGCCGGGGCAGCGCGGGGCGACCACCTCTGGATCAGGGTGGTTCGAACGGTGGGGCGGCTAGATCACGCCGCTGCGGAAGGCGAAGACGACGGCCTGCACCCGATCGCGCATGCCGAGCTTCTGCAGGATGCGCCCGACGTGCGTCTTCACCGTGGAGTCCGAGAGCCAGAATTGCTGGGCGATCTCCGCATTCGAGAGGCCGGGTACGAGCGCATCGAACACCTCGCGCTCGCGGTCGGTGAGCGCCTGCAGGCGTTCGAGCGCCGCGAGACGCTCGGATTCCCGCCGCGTCTCGGTCGCGGCATCCGGCACCTGTTTGAGCTCGCCGTAGCGCCGGAGCAGTTCGGAGGTCACCCGTGGCGCCAGCACCGCATCCCCGGCCGCGACGGCTCGCACAGCGGCGAGGATGTCGTCGCTCGTGGAGTCCTTGAGCAGGAAGCCGCTCGCACCGGCCTCCAGACCGCCGAACGCGTAGGCATCGATGTCGAAGGTGGTCAGGATGATGACCCGGCCCTCTCCGCTGAGCGCGGTGATCTCGCGGGTCGCCTCGATGCCGTCCATCCGTGGCATCTGCACGTCCATGAGCACGATGTCGGGATTGAGCGCCGCAGCGAGCGCCACAGCCTCGATGCCATCGGAGGCTTCGCCGACGACCTCGATGCCGTGGCTCGCGCCCAACACCATCGCGAGCCCGGTGCGGATGAGGGCCTGGTCATCGGCGATCAACACCCGGATGCCGGTCATCGGCCCGCCCCCGGAAGGCTGAGTGCCACGGTCCACCGGCCGTGGCCATCGGGTCCGGCGCTGAGCGTGCCGCCGTACAGCGCCGCGCGTTCGTGCATGCCGACCAGCCCGCGTCCGACGTGCTCCTCCGGTGCGGCCTGTCGCGGTGCACCATCGTTGACCACGGTGACCAGCACGTCGTCGCCCGTCTCGACGAGAACGGTGACCGTCGTGGGTGTGGAGGCGTGCCGCAGCGCATTGGTGAGTGCCTCCTGCACCACGCGGAACACCGCGACCTGCACGCCCGACTGCGGCGGCGTGACGCCGTCGAGCGTGAGCGTGACCGGCAGGCCGATGCCCCGGTAGACCTCGACGAGTCGGGGGAGGTCGTCGAAGCCGGTGCCCGACTGCGAGGAGGCCGCGCCGGGGGTCGACTCCAGCACGCCGATGACGCGCCGCATCTCGGTGAGGGAGGAGCGGGCCACGCCGCCGAGCTGCCCGATCGCCTCCTTGGCCCGCTGCGGTTCGCTGTCGAACACCGCGCTCGCCCCGTCGGCCAGACGCACGATCACCGAGAGGGAGTGCGAGACGATGTCATGCACATCTCGGGCGATGCGGGACCGTTCGGCGAGAGCGGCGAGCTGCGCCTGCTGGTCCCGCTCCCGCTCCAGATGACTGGCATGCTCAAGCAGCCCGTCGATGTACCGGCGCCGGTTGCCGGTGTTCTGACCCCAGAGCAACGCCACCAACAAGACGAGCAGCCCGGTGACGGCGTACGCGATCACATCGCCGACGCGGGAGGTGCCCATGCCGGGGATGGAGAGCGGCGGGTCGATGAACAGATACGTGACGCTGACCAGCACCGTCACGGCCGCGGATGCCGATGCGGCCAGCCATGCCCTCCGCACCGAGTCATACACGGCAATGGCGAAGACGCAGTACGCGGCAGCCAGGTTCAGCAGGTCGGGTCCGACGAGGGCCAGCGGCAGCGTGATCACGAAGGTGATCCAGAAGGCGAACAGCGGGCGGCTCCGGCGGAACAGCACGAGGCAGACGGCGACGAGGATCACGACGCTGCCGAACGCGACGCCGGCGACCCAGCCGACGGTCGGCGTGGACGCGGTGAGCAGCAGCGTCGGCGTCGTCATCAGCACCCAGCTGGCGGCGACCAGGATGTCGACGAGCCGGGGGTGGCGCTGCCCGTAACGAGCGGCCACCCCGAGACTGCGCGGCATGGTCGTGGTCACGATGTCAGTCTCCCATGCGTCGCCGGCACCGCATCATCGTCAAGCCCGGCCTCTTCCACCGCCGCGTCGATGAGATCGGCGGCGCTCGCCGCGTCATCCGCGACCGCGGACTTCGCGCGAGCGGCCCGCTTCGCCGCGCGCTGCTCGGTGCGGCGCTCGTGCAGCACGTAGAGCGCCGGAACGAGCAGAAGCGTGAGCAGCGTCGACGACAGGAGTCCGCCGATCACGACGATCGCGAGCGATTTCGAGATGAATGCTCCACCGCCCGTCAGCCCGAAGGCCATCGGCAGCAGGGCGAAGATCGTGGCGCACGCCGTCATGATGATCGGGCGCAGGCGCAGGCGGGCACCGTGAGTCACCGCCTCGTCGATTCCTGAACCGTGGCGCCGGTACTCGTTGATGAGGTCGATGAGAACGATCGCGTTCGTCACGACGATGCCGATCAGCATGAGCATGCCGATCATCGCGGGAATCCCGAGCGGCGTTCCCGTGATGAGGAGCGCGAGAATCGCACCGGTCGCCGCGAGCGGGATCGAGACGAGCAACAGCAGCGGCTGCACCAGTGAACGGAACGTGCCGACGAGCACGATGTAGACCAAGGCGATGGCGATGAGCATGGCCAGCCCGAGCTGGGCGAAGGATTCCGTCTGTTCTGCGGCCGCTCCGCCCTGGTCCAGGCTCACGCCCTCCGGCAGCTCGAGCGCCGCGACGGCGGTGTCGACGGCGAGGGCCGCGGCTCCGAGGTCGCCACCCTGGGGCGTGGCGGAGACGGTGACGGCACGCACACCGTCAATGCGGGTGATCGTGGCGGGAGCGTTGACGACGGCGATGGTCGCGACATCACCGACGCTCACGGCGCTCGCCCTGACGTTCTCAATGTCGCGCTGGGCCTGGGCGAGCCGTTCAGATTCGGCTTGCTGTGCCGCCCCGTCGGCGATCGCGTCCCGGGCGGCGGCGATCTGTTCGTCCAGAGCGCCCAGCCCGGCCTCGGCTCCACTGATGGCCGCACCGAGTTCAGCCACGAGCTTCTGGTGCTCGATCGCGCCCAGAACGCCTCCCGTCACCGGGCTCGGGTCTGCGGGCGGCGGGCTGGCGATCAGCGCGGCGAGCTGTTGCCGCAGGCCGGACAGGTCCCGGGCCGACTGCTCCCGCGTGCCAACGAGCTCGGAGACCTGGTTGTCGGCGGTACGGTTCGCCTCGGCCCTCGCGTCGTCGGCGAGCTGCTGCTGCTCGGCGGTCACGGCGTCCACCGCGCTCTTCTGGGCGCGCTGCTGCTGCAGCGCCGTGACGGGGAGCGGGAGGGCGGCAATCGCCGCCGGATCGCTGCTCGTGGTCCGCGAGCGGAGCACGAGGTCGTGGCTCGCACCGTCGACGGTCACCGAGCCGAGCCGTTCGCCCTCGACGGCCGCCGCGATCGCCGCCCCGACCTCGACAACGCTGAAGCCCTGCGCGGCTGCGGCGGTCTGATCGACGGAGACCGAGAGTACCGGCTGCTCCGCGGCGAGATTGCTCGTCACCTCGGTGATCTCGGGGAGGGCCTCGAGCTCGGCGGCGATCGCGTCGGTCGCGGAACCGAGCGCGGCCTCGTCGCTGCCCATCACGATCACGTCGATCGTCGAGCTCGTGGTCTGGGTGGCCTGGGTGGAGACCGTGACGTCCTCGCTGCGGGGGAGCGTGCCGACGGCCTCGCGGATGTCGGCAAGCGCGGCGTCGGGGTCGATGCCGTCGGCGATCACCATGTCGACGCGCACGGGAGCGCCGTGAGCGCCGACGGTGGTCTGGTAGGACTCGACCGCGGCGACGCCGGCGACGGCCTCCTCGATGACGACCGCCGCGGCATCCGCAGACTCGAGGGTCGAGGTCATCGGCATGCTCTGCTGCAGCTGCACGGCCCTGGCGTCGGCGAAACTGCCGAGCATGTCGGTCTTCAGGAATCCGGCGGCGAACAGGGTGCCTGCGAACACGACGACGGAGACGAGCACCATCGTGACGGGGCGGCGGAGTGCGAGGGCGAGCGCGGGCAGATAGGCGCGCTGCATGGCGGTTGTGCGCTCCGCTTCCTCCGTCTGCGCGTCCTGCCCGTCGGCGGCGTCGGCCCGGCGGGCGGACGTCGACGGCTTGCGCATGAACCAGTAGGCGAGCACGGGCACGATGGTGAGCGAGACGACGAGTGAGGCGAGCAGCGCGACGGAGACCGTCACGGCGAAGGGGCGGAACAGCTCGCCCGAGACTCCGCCGACGAAGGCGACGGGCAGGAACACGGCCACGGTGGTCAGCGTGGATGCCGTCACGGCGCCGGCCACCTGTGCGACGGAAGCGCGCACGCCATCGACCGTGAGACCGCCGGATCCGCGACGCCTGGTGATGTTCTCGATCACGACGATCGAGTCGTCGACGACCCGGCCAACCGCGACCGTGAGGGCGGCCAGGGTGAAGATGTTGAGCGTGAACCCGCCCATTCGCAGGGCGATGACGGCGATGAGCAGCGACATCGGGATCGAGATCGCCGTGATGATCGTCGCCCGCGGCGAGAGCAGGAAGATCAGGATCACGAGCACGGCGAAGATCAGGCCGAGACCTCCCTCGACAGAGAGGTCGTGGATGGACTGCTCCACCATCGTCGACTGATCGAAGATCGTGTGCATGGCCGCGCCGGCGCCGAGCTGAGTGAGTGTCGCTTCGACGGCGGCCGAGACGGCGTGCGAGACCTGCACGGCATTCGCATCGGGCACCTTCGTGATGGTCAGGCCGATCGATGGCCGGCCGTCGGCGCGGGAGAGCGAGGTCTGGTCGACGGGGAGCAGCTCGATGGCCGCAACGGCGGAGAGCGGGACGGGGCCGTCCAGGGTGGGGATGGGGATCGCCGCGATGTCGTCGATGGTGGCGCTTTCCTGGCCGACCTCGATCGCCAGGGACTGTTCCCCGTCGACGCTGGTGCCTGCCGGCACCACCGTGCCCGCCGTGCGGAGCAGCGCGCCAACGACGGCCTGATCGATCGAGTGCTCGGCCATGGCCGTGGGATCGGCCGTCACGAGGACGCGCTGCTGGGTCTTCCCCGCAAGCTGCACATCGCGCACTCCCGGCACGTTGTTGATGGCCGGCAGGAGCACGGCGTCGACACGCTCTGCGAGGGCATCCGGGTCGGCATCGCTTGTCAGGGCAAGAGCCAGGACGGGGATGTCGCTGGTGTTGCCCGCGAAGACGTTCGAGACGACGCCGTCCGGCGCCGCAGCCAGTGCGCTCGCCGTCGCCGCCTTGATGTCGGCGAGGATCTTGGCGCTGTCGGCGCCGAAGCCCCACATGACGCTGAGTTCGGCCGAACCGCTCGAGGTGTTCGATCGCACCTCGTCGACGCCGGGGATGGCCGACACGGCATCGGAGAGCGGCACCACGAGCTGGCGGTCGAGCGTGGCCGATGACGCGCCGGGCTTGGCGAGCGCGACGACGGCGGCCGGCTGTTCGATCGCGGGCAGCAGCTCCTGTTTCATCGACCCGGTGGCCCAGAGGCCGATCGCGACGATGAGCAGGCTGAGCAGCGCGACAATGGCGCGGTTGGCGAGGCTCAGGCGGGTGAGCAGCGACATGGCGGGGATTCCTTCGATCGGCATTCTTCGAGCGCTTTCACGCTATGAGAGTGCCGATCGCTTGCGCGTCCCCACGAAGGCCCATGTGCGCAGCGCGCACATGGGCCTGAAGTACTACACCGCCGTACTGACGCCCGTGCTAGCCGACGGCGCCGACGTACCCGGCGAGGTGTTCACCGGTCAGGGTGGAACGACTCGCGACGAGCTCGGCCGGCGTGCCCTCGAACACGATGCGCCCGCCGTCGTGGCCGGCGCCAGGGCCGAGGTCGATGATCCAGTCGGCGTGCGCCATCACGGCCTGGTGGTGTTCGACGACGATCACCGACTTGCCGGAGTCGACCAGCCGGTCGAGCAGGCCGAGGAGGTGCTGCACGTCGGCGAGGTGCAGGCCGGTCGTGGGCTCGTCGAGCACGTAGATCTCGCCCTTCTCGGCCATGTGCGTGGCCAGCTTGAGGCGCTGGCGCTCACCGCCGGAGAGCGTCGGCAGCGGCTGGCCGAGGCGGAGGTAGCCGAGTCCGACGTCGACCAGGCGGTGCAGGATCGCGTGGGCGGCCGGCGTGCGGGCGTCTCCCGTGCGGAAGAACTCCTCTGCCTCCGCAACCGACATCGACAGGACCTCGCTGATGTCGCGGCCGCCGAGGTGGTAGTTCAGCACGGAGGCCTCGAAGCGCTTGCCCTCGCACACCTCGCAGGTCGTGGCGACGCCGGCCATCATGCCGAGGTCGGTGTAGATGACGCCGGCACCGTTGCAGTTGGGGCATGCGCCCTCCGAGTTGGCGCTGAACAGTGCCGGCTTGACGCCGTTGGCCTTGGCGAATGCCTTGCGGATCGGCTCGAGCAGCCCGGTGTAGGTGGCCGGGTTGCTGCGCCGGGAGCCGCGGATGGCGCCCTGGTCGATCGACACCACGCCGGCACCGGAGGGAATGGAGTCGTGGATCAGCGAACTCTTGCCGGAACCCGCGACGCCGGTGACGACGCAGAGCACTCCGAGCGGGACGTCGACATCGACATCCTTCAGATTGTGCGAGGTCGCCCCCCGGATCTCAAGCCGGCCGTTCGGCGCGCGCACGGCCGGCTTGACCGACACCCGGTCGTCGAGGTGGCGCCCGGTGAGCGTGCCGCTGGCGCGGAGCGCATCGACCGTTCCCTCGAAGCAGATCGTTCCACCGGCGGTTCCCGCGCCGGGGCCGATGTCGATGACGTGGTCGGCGATGGCGATCATCTCCGGCTTGTGCTCGACGACGAGCACGGTGTTTCCCTTGTCGCGGAGGCGCAGCAGCAGCTCGTTCATCCGCTGGATGTCGTGCGGGTGCAGCCCGATGGTGGGCTCGTCGAAGACGTAGGTGACGTCGGTGAGGGCCGAGCCGAGGTGGCGGATGAGCTTGGTGCGCTGCGCCTCACCGCCGGAGAGCGTGCCGGAGGGGCGATCGAGGGAGAGGTAGCCGAGCCCGATCTCGACGAAGGAGTCGAGGGTGCGCCGCAGCGTGGAGAGCAGTGGGGCCATCGACGGTTCATCGAGGCCGTTCACCCACGCGGCGAGGTCGCTGATCTGCATGGCGCAGGCATCCGCGATGTTGACGCCATCGATGCGGGAGGAGCGGGCGGCCTCGCTGAGGCGGGTGCCGCCGCAGTCCGGGCACGCCGTGTAGGTGACCGCCCGGTCGACGAAGGCGCGAATGTGCGGCTGCATCGCCTCGCGGTCCTTGGAGAGCATCGACTTCTGGATCTTGGAGACCAGACCCTCGTAGCTCATGTTGATCGACTGGATCTTGACCTTGGTCGGCTCCTTGTACAGGAAGTCGTGGAGTTCGGTGTCGCTGTAGTCGCGGATCGGCTTGTTCGGGTCGAGGAAGCCGGATTCGGTGTAGATGCGCACCATCCAGCCGTCGGCGGTGTAGCCGGGGATCGTGATCGCACCCTCGGCGAGCGACTTGCCGTCGTCGAAGAGCTGGGCGAGGTCGATGTCGGTGACCATACCCATTCCCTCACAGCGCGGGCACATGCCACCCGTGACCGAGAACTCGCGCCGCTCCTTGACTGTCTCGCCGGCCTTCTGCGTGGTGATGGCGCCGGCGCCGGTGGCGGAGGCGACGTTGAAGGAGAACGCCTGCGGCGAACCGATGTACGGCTGTCCGAGCCGGCTGAACAGGATCCGCAGCATCGCGTTGGCGTCGGTGACCGTTCCGACCGTGGAACGCGGGTTGGCGCCCATCCGCTCCTGGTCGACCAGGATCGCCGTCGTCAGGCCCTCGAGCATGTCGACATCGGGCCTGGCCAACGTCGGCATGAAGCCCTGCACGAAGGCGCTGTACGTCTCGTTGATCATCCGCTGGGACTCGGCGGCGATGGTGCCGAAGACGAGGGAACTCTTGCCAGAACCGGAGACGCCGGTGAAGACCGTGAGCCGGCGCTTCGGGATGACGACACTGACGTCTTTGAGGTTGTTCACCCTGGCGCCGTGGACGCGGATCAGGTCGTGGCTGTCTGCGCTGTGCCTGCCGTCATCCTGCAGTGAGCTCGCGTGCGTGTCCGTCGTCATCGTCATGGGGTCTCCAACTGTCATGCGGGGCGCAGCGTTCCTGCAGGCGTGGCTGGTCGCTGCCGGTTTCGAGCTTACTTCGGAGCACTCGGCGTCGTCACGGCATCCACAGTTCTTGCGCGTACGATCGTGGGGTGCCCCCACGTTCCCCGCTGCCGCAACGAAGCGGGCTGGATGCCGCCTGGCTGCGCACACCCGACAGGGACCCGGCGCGGCCGAAACCCTGGCCGCACATGGGGGCCTGGCTGCACGAGCGGCTGTCAGAGCACATCGACGTTCCCGACTTCCTGGAGCAGGGGCGCATCGTCTACGAATCGGGGGAGCCTGCCCGCTGGGGCGACGACTACCGTTCGCACACCTTCGTCTGGTTCCATCGCGACCTCTCGGAGGAGAAGCCGGTTCCTGGACGGATCCACGTGGTGCACCGGGACGAGCGGATCGTCGTGATCGACAAACCGCCGTTCCTCTCGTCGATCCCGCGCGGCAAGCACGTGCAACAGAGCGTCGTCGTGCGGCTCCGCGCCGAGCTCGGGATGCCGGAGCTCTCGCCGCTGCACCGGCTGGACCGAGTGACGTCCGGCCTGCTCGTCTTGGCGACGGAGAAGCGTTGGCGCGCCGCCTACCAGACCATGTTCCAACACGGCGAGATCGCCAAGGGGTACCGCGCGCTCGCGCCCGACCGTCCCGAACTCGCCGAAGCGGTGCTCGTGCGCAACCACCTCGCCAAGGCGCGCGGGCAGCTGCAGGCCGAGGTCGTGCCGGGAGCCCCGGTCAACGCCGAGTCGCTGATCGAGCGGGAATCGGTTCTCGGCGACTCGGCCGTGTACCGGCTGACGCCGAAGACCGGGCGAACACACCAGCTGCGGATGCACATGCTCGGCCTCGGGGTGCCGATCGACGGCGACCCGCTCTACCCCGTCGTTCGCGGGGTGGCCGTCGACGACTTCTCCACGCCGCTGCAGTTGCTGGCCAGCGATGTGAGGTTCACCGACCCGATCGACGGCGGCGAACGTCGTTTCGCCAGCGTGCGCAGCCTGCCGCTGGCATCCGAGGTCTGAGCCCGTCTCAGTCCCCATCCTGCTCACTGCCCCGAACGGGGGCGTGCGCACCGGCGCGCCCACAAACACCGTGCAGATGCCCCCGCTCGGCACCCGCTTGTCGCATGGCGCGCGCAGACGTATGATTCATCGAGCGATATTTGAATCGCTCGTTCGATAATCGAACATCTAGCACCGCACAGAGAAGTGAGGAAAGCCGTGCAGTTCCACCACCACGGATACGTGTCAACCGACCCGCGCGTCGAGCCGGCCGCCGGGGTCGGCATCGACCGACCGGATGAGCTGCCGGAGTACGTCGACGTGCTCATCGTCGGGACGGGCCCTGCGGGGATCGTCGCCGCCGCCCAGCTTGCGCAGTTCCCCGGGGTCACCACCCGGATCGTCGAGCGGCGTGGCGAGCGCCTCGCTATCGGCCAGGCCGACGGCATCCAGGCCCGCAGCGTCGAGACGTTCCAGGCCTTCGGATTCGCCGAGCGCATCATCGCCGAGGCCTACCGCATCACCGAGATGGCGTTCTGGAAGCCGGACCCGGAGGCACCGCGCAACATCGTGCGCGCGGCGCGCACCCTCGATGACCCGACGGGGATCAGCGAGTTCCCCCACCTCATCGTCAACCAGGCCAGGGTGCTCGACTACTTCGCCGAGTTCGCGGCCAATTCGCCCGCGCGCATCCGGCCGGACTACGGCTTCGAATTCCAGGGCCTGGAGGTGACCGGCCAGGGCGAGTACCCGGTGACGGTGACGCTCGAACACAGCGACGGCGAGCTCGCCGGCCAGAAGAAGATCGTGCACGCCAAGTACGTGATCGGTGCCGATGGCGCCCGCAGCGCGGTCCGCGAGGCGATCGGGGCACAGCACATCGGTGGTCAGGCCTTCCATGCCTGGGGCGTCATGGACACGCTGGCCGTGACCGACTTCCCCGACATCCGCACGAAGTGCTCCATCCAGTCCGAGGCAGGAAACATCCTGCTGATCCCGCGCGAGGGCGGATACCTGTTCCGCATGTACGTCGACCTCGGCGAGGTGCCGGCCGGCGATCACGGGGCCATCCGGGCGACCAGCCTCGAGCAGATCATCGCGAAGGCGAATGAGATCCTGCACCCCTATGTGCTCGATGTGAAAGACGTGCCGTGGCACAGCGTCTACGAGGTGGGACACCGCGTGACCGACCGTTTCGACGATGTGCCGGTCGAGGAGGTCGGTACGCGCACGCCGCGGGTGTTCATCGCGGGCGACGCCTGCCACACGCACAGCGCGAAGGCCGGTCAGGGCATGAACGTGTCGATGCAGGATGGCTGGAACATCAGCTGGAAGCTCGGCCACGTGCTCTCGGGGCGTAGCCCGGAGAGCCTGCTCGCCACCTACTCTGCCGAGCGCCACGTCGTCGCCAAGGACCTGATCGACTTCGACCGCCAGTGGTCGACGCTCATGGCCAAGAAGCCCGAAGAGTACGACAGCCCGTCCGAGCTCGAAGACTTCTACGTGCGCACCGCGGAGTTCCCTGCCGGCTTCATGACGCAGTACGCCCCGTCGATGATCATCGCCCCAGACACCGAGCAGGGCCTCGCGACCGGGTTCCCGATCGGCAAGCGATTCAAATCGGCGCCCGTGACCCGGGTCTCCGACACGAACCCCGTGCAGCTGGGGCACCACCACCGTGCCGACGGTCGCTGGCGCATCTACGCCTTCGCCGACGCGGCCCGTGCCGGCGAGGCCTCGGCGCTCACCGACTGGGCCGAGTGGCTGCGGAGCGCTCCAGAGTCGCCGCTGCTGGTGCACACTCCGAAGGGCGTCGACGTCGACAGTG
>CAZZNX010000066.1:0-1131 GCA_964655795.1 uncultured Leifsonia sp.
TGCCCGCCAGGATCCACCATCTGCCGGCGTGTCGCTCCACGCGCAGCGGCAGGTCGAAGAGGCGGCTCAGACGTTCGGCGGCGAGCATCTCCGCAGCACCGATCGCGTCTGGGCTGCCGAGCGTTGGGCCTCCCGACTGCTCGTCGGTGCCCGTCGCCGCCAGGTGCCGCTCGATGAGTCCGGTGTCCAGGTGGCCTGCGACCACCGCTGGGTCGTTGAGCAGACCACGCAGGAAATCGAGGTTGGTGCCGAGCCCGAGGATCACCGTGTCGGCGAGCGCGGCGTCGAGGCGGGCGAGCGCGCTGGCCCGGTCCGGCCCCCACGCGATCACCTTGCCGAGCATCGGGTCGTAGTGGGTGCCGACCTCGCCACCGGTCTGCATCGCACTGTCGACACGCAGCCAGGGCGCGCTCGCTTCGGCGAGCGCCGCGATCCGCCCGCTCGTTGGCAAGAAGTCGTGGCCGGGGTCCTCGGCATAGATGCGCGCCTCGACGGAGTGCCCGGTCAGCGTGATCTGCTCCTGTCGCCACGGCAGCGACTACCCGGCGGCGGTGCGCAGCTGCCACTCGACGATGTCGATGCCCGTCACCTGCTCCGTCACCGGGTGTTCGACCTGGAGCCGTGTGTTCATCTCCATGAAGAAGAACTCCTCCGGTGCGGCATCCGAGACCAGGAACTCCACGGTTCCCGCCCCCTCATAGCCGACGCTGCGGGCAACGGCGCACGCGGCCTCGCCGATGCGCGCCCGCGTGCCGGCGTCCAGCAGCGGCGATGGGGCCTCTTCGATGACCTTCTGGTGTCGACGCTGCAGCGAGCACTCGCGCTCCCCCAGGTGCACCGTGTTGCCCGCACGGTCGGCCAGCAGCTGCACCTCGATGTGCCGGGGCCGCTCGATCAACTTCTCGAGGAAGAGCGTGTCGTCGCCGAAGGCCGCCCGTGCGACGCGCCTGGCCGTGGCGAGCGCCGCCGGAAGCTCCTCGGCGCTCTGCACCACCTGCATGCCCTTGCCTCCGCCGCCGGCGGAGGGTTTGACGAGCACCGGGTAGCCGATGGCGGTGGCGGATGCGGTCAACGCGGCGTCGCTGCTGTCCCCACCCGCTCCTGATCCGCTCGATTCGCTACCCGGCGTCA
>CAZZNX010000066.1:1150-8616 GCA_964655795.1 uncultured Leifsonia sp.
TGGCGCTTCGAACGGATCTTGTCACCCATCACGCTGAGTGCTGCCTCGCTCGGGCCGACGAAGACGATCCCGGCCTCGGCGCAGGCGGCGGCCAGGAGCGGGCTCTCCGAGAGGAAGCCGTAACCGGGGTGCACGGCATCCGCACCGCTCGCGACGGCCGCGGCCATGACCGCGGCGACGTCGAGGTAGCTCTCACTCGCGGCGGCCGGACCGATGCGCACGGCGACGTCGGCGAGGCCGACGTGCTTGGCGTCCCGGTCGGCATCGCTGTACACGGCGATCGAGACGATGCCGAGACGGCGCAGCGTCTGGATGATGCGGCAGGCGATCTCGCCGCGGTTCGCGACGAGCACCCGCTCGAATGGAGCCGTCGACACCGTGTGCCGGTGCTGAACTGCAGTCTCTGTGGCTGGCATGGCGCGCATCACATCCGGAAGAGGCCGAAGGCCGGCTCGGGCAGCGGGGTCCTGCTGCAGACGTCGAGGGCGAGGCCGAGCACCCTGCGGGTGTCGGCCGGGTCGATCACGCCGTCGTCCCAGAGCCGTGCCGTCGAGTAGTACGGGCTGCCCTGACTCTCGTAGCGTTCCCGGATCGGTGCACGGAACGCCTCCTCATCCGGCGCAGCCCACTCCTCCCCGCGGGCCTCGTACTGGTCACGCTTGACCGTGGCGAGAACGGAGGCTGCCTGCTCGCCGCCCATCACCGAGATGCGGGCACCCGGCCACATCCAGAGGAAGCGCGGTGAGTACGCTCGACCGCACATCGAATAGTTGCCAGCGCCGAATGACCCGCCGATGACGACGGTGAGTTTCGGCACGCGCGTCGTCGCGACGGCCGTCACCATCTTCGCGCCGTGTTTGGCGATGCCGCCAGCCTCGGCCTCGCGGCCCACCATGAAGCCGGAGATGTTCTGCAGGAACAGCAGCGGGATGCCGCGCTGGTCGCAGAGCTCGATGAAGTGCGCGCCCTTCTCGGCCGACTCGCTGAAGAGCACACCGTTGTTCGCGATGATGCCGACCGGGTGGCCGTGGATGTGCGCGAAACCCGTGACGAGCGTCGTGCCGTACTCCCGCTTGAACTCGTGCAGCGCGCTGTCGTCGACGAGGCGGGCGATCACCTCACGCACGTCATAGTCTGCCTGCACGTCCAGCGGCACGATGCCGTAGAGCTCGCCCTGCTCCTCGCGCGGCTCGCTGCTCTCCGCAACGGCCCACGCCGGTGCGGCCGGCGGCGGCAGGGTGGCGACGATGTCCCGGACGATCTCGAGGGCGTGTGCGTCGTTCTCGGCCAGGTGGTCGGTGACACCGGAGACCTGGGAGTGCAGTTCCCCGCCGCCGAGTTCCTCGGCCGTGACGATCTCGCCGATGGCCGCCTTGACCAGCGGCGGTCCGCCGAGGAAGATCGTGCCCTGCCCGCGCACGATCACGGTCTCGTCGCTCATCGCCGGCACGTAGGCGCCGCCGGCCGTGCAGGAGCCGAGGACGGCCGCGATCTGTGGGATGCGGGCGGCCGACATCCGTGCCTGGTTGTAGAAGATGCGCCCGAAGTGCTCGCGGTCGGGGAACACCTCGTCCTGCATCGGCAGATAGGCGCCGCCGGAATCGACGAGCGCGATGCACGGGATCCGGTTCTCGAGGGCGATCTCCTGGGCCCTGAGGTGCTTCTTCACCGTGAGCGGGAAGTAGGTGCCGCCCTTGACGGTGGCGTCGTTGCAGATCACCATGACGTGCCGACCGTGCACCAGTCCGATGCCGGCGATGACGCCGGCGGCTGGTGCCTCGGAACCGTACAGCCCGTGTGCGGCGAGCGGTGCGATCTCGAGGAACGGGCTGCCGGGATCGAGCAGGCGGTCGACGCGATCGCGGGGCAGCAGCTTGCCGCGCCCGGTGTGGCGGAGGCGCGACTGCTCCGGACCGCCCCTGGCGGCGATCGCGAGCAGTTCGTTGAGTTCGGCGACGAGGCCGCGCTGCGCGGAGTCGTTGGCGAGGAAGGGCGCGGAGTCCGGGTCGATCGTGCTCCGTAGTGTTGTCGTGCCAGGCAGGGTCGTGGTGCCCGCTCGGGTCCCGCCGGATTCGTTCAGAGCGCTCATCGAGTCCTCCCCGCTACTTCGCGGCCGGACGTCACCCCGGCGGAACGTGATCCCACCCTAGCCAGCCGACGGCTCACAGCATGCTCAGAACACGGCCGGGATTGTTCAGGATCATTCCGACATCGCGCAGGAAGTGGGCTCCCTGCTCACCGTCGACGACCCGGTGATCGAAACTGAGGCTGAGCGTGAGCACATCGCGGAGGGCGATCTCGCCCTGCCATTCGCGTGGCTCACGGCGCAGCGCCCCAATGGCGAGGATGCCGGCCTCGCCCGGGTTCAGGATCGGCGTTCCGGCATCGACACCGAACACGCCGACGTTGCTGATGCTGAAGGTGCCGCCTCGAAGGGCCTGCTGAGCCGTGGTCCCCGCCTTGGCCGCCTCGCTCAGCCCGGCGATGGCGGTGGCGAGCTCGGCGAGTCCCATCGCCTGTGCGTCGGCGATCACCGGAACCATCAGGCCGCGCGGGGTGGCCGCGGCGATGCCGAGGTGCACCGAGCGGTACTGCACGATCTCCTGGGCAGCCTCGTCCCAGTGCGCGTTCAGCTCAGGCGTGCGCCGCGCGGCCAGGCACACGGCCTGGGCGACGAGCGCGAGGATGCCGATCTTGGGGCCGTCTGCCGTGCGCTCCGCCCGCAGCTCTGCGAGAAGCTCGACGCTCCGCCCGACGTCGACGGTGAGGAAGCAACTCACGTGCGGCGCGGTGAACGCGCTCTGCACCATCGCGGCCGCCGTGTGCTTGCGCACGCCGCGGATGGGGATGCGCGTCTCGCCGTTCTCATCGGGGACGGCGTGCTCGGCCGTGGTCGCGCGCGCTGTCGGCGCTGCCTGCCCGGCAACTGTCGGCGCTGCGGATGCTTGCGCTGCGGACGCTTGCGCCGCGGATGTCGCGGTGCCCGCCTCGCCGAAGCGCTCGGCGAATGCGGCCTCCACGTCGTCGCGGGTCACGGCTCCCCCGGTGCCGCTGCCCTGCAGCTGTTCGAGGTCGATGCCGAGATCGTGCGCCAGTTTGCGCACGGGCGGCGTCGAGCGCGCGTGCTCGGCCGTGGTCGCGCGCGCTCGGCCATGCCGCCGGTCGCGGTTCCGACGGGGCCGGTGCGGACCGGCCCTGTTCCGACCGGGCCGGTTCCGATGGGCGGGGTTCCGCCCTCGACGACCACACCGGTGTTCTGCGCCTGCACGATCGGGATCGCCTGCGTCTCCAAGCGACGGCGGGCCCGGCGCGCTGGACCATCGCCCGACTCCGGAGGCGCACCGTAGCCGACGAGGTTCGGGGTCACGCTGTCCGCGGCCTGAGCGATCGGTGTCGTCGCTGCGTCACCGGCGCCGTTGCTACTGCCGTTGCCGTTGCCGTTGCCGCCGGCATCCGGCACCTCGAAGTCGATCAGCGGCTCGCCGACGTTCACGGTGACGCCCGGCTCGGCGTAGATCCGTGTGATCGTCCCGGCGTAGGGGGCGGGCAGCTCGACGATGGCCTTGGCGGTCTCCACCTCGGCGATGATCTGGTTGAGTGTGACGGTGTCGCCGACGGCGACGCGCCAGGTGACGACCTCCGACTCGGTCAGGCCCTCGCCGAGGTCGGGCAGCAGGAAAGCGCGAATCTCACTCATCGCGTCACCCCCGAGTCGAGCGCGACCGCTCCGGCGGCGCGGCCGAGGGCGCGGTCGACGCCGTCGAGGATGCGGTCGAGGTCCGGCAGATAGTGCCGCTCGAGCTTCGCCGGCGGGTACGGGACCCCGAAGCCGGTCACTCGCACGGGAGCATGCTCCAGGTACTCGAAGCACCGCTCGGTGATGCTCGCCGCGACCTCCGCGCCGAGCCCGCCCGAGCCGGAGGCCTCATGGGTGATCACGAGCCGGCCCGTCTTCTGCACGGATGCGGCGAGGGTCTCAAGATCGAGCGGCGCGAGGGAGCGCAGATCGATGACCTCGATCGACACTCCCTCGGCCAGGGCAGCGGTGGCCGCATCCCTGGCCGTGGCCACGAGCGGCCCGTATGCGATGAGTGTGACGTCGGTGCCCGGCACGACGACGTGGGCGCCGCCCATCGGCGCGGCATCCGCGAGCGGGCGATCGATGTCGACCTCGCCCTTCACGTGGTAGCGCCGTTTCGGTTCGAAGAACAGCACGGGGTCGGCGCTGGCGATGGCCTGCTGAATCATGGTGAACGCGTCCTGCGGAGTCGACGGGCTGACGACCCGGAGACCAGGCGTGTGCGCGAAGTAGGCCTCCGGCGACTCGGAGTGGTGCTCGGCAGAGCCGATGCCGCCGCCGAACGGCACGCGGATCGTGATCGGAAGCGTCACGGCGCCTTCCGTGCGGGCGTGCATCCGGGACACCTGGCTGACGATCTGGTCGAAGGCGGGGTAGATGAAACCGTCGAACTGGATCTCGACGACGGGGCGGTACCCCCGGAACGCGAGGCCGATGGCGGTGCCGAGGATGCCGGATTCCGCCAGCGGGGTGTCGACGACGCGGCGCGGGCCGAACTCGGCCTGCAACTTGTCGGTGATCCGGTAGACGCCACCGAGCGCACCGATGTCCTCGCCCATCAGCATGACCTTCTCATCGCCGGCGAGTGCGGCCCGCAGTCCGGCGTTGATCGCGCCACCGAGTGTCATCACGGTCATCGTGCACCTCCGTTGTCTGGGCTCGTGGATTCTGTGGGCGTCGAGCTGGCTCCCGCCGTGCTTTCTCCCGCCGGCGGTTCGAACTGCTCCAGGTACACCCGGTACTGCTCGCGCTCACGCGCCAGCGCGCTGTGCGGCTCGGCGTACACGTGGTCGAAGACGCTGAGCGGAGCTGGGTCCTGCAGCGCGATCGTGACCGAGCGCAGCTCGGCGGCGGCGGCGTCTGCGGCATCCGCCACCTGCTGCTCGAACTCCGGGGTGAACGCACCCAGCTCGCGCAGCAGCGCCTCGACGCGGCGGAGCGGATCACGGCCGGCCCAGAGCTCCAACTCGGCCGGGTCACGGTAGCGGGTGGGGTCATCCGCCGTCGTGTGCGGGCCCATGCGGTAGGTCACGGCCTCGATGAAGGTCGGGCCGCCGCCGTTCCGTGCGCGATCGAGTGCGCTCCGCATGGCGGCGAACACCGCGAGCACATCGTTGCCGTCGACGCGGATGCTCGGGATCCCGAAGCCGGGCGCCCGGTCGGAGATGGCGCGGTGCGCCTGCAGTCCGACGGGCTCAGAGATGGCCCAGTGGTTGTTCTGGCAGAAGAAGATGACCGGGGCCTGGAAGCTCGCGGCGAAGACCATCGCCTCGTTCACATCGCCCTCGCTCGTCGCCCCGTCGCCGAAGTAGGCGACGGCAACGGCGTCGGCGCCGTCGTTCTGGATGCCGAGCGCGTAGCCCGTGGCGTGCAGCGACTGGGCACCGATGATCACCTGCATCGGGGCCATGTTCACCGTGAACGGGTCCCATCCGGATGCCGAGATCCCCCGCCACGCGCGAGTGAGCCCCTCCGGGCGGGCGCCGCGCACCCAAGCGACCGCCATCTCGCGGTAGCTGGAGAAGACGAAGTCGTCCGCCCGCAGTGCCCTGGCGGAGCCGATCTGCGCGGCCTCCTGGCCGAGCAGCGGTGGCCACAGACCGAGCTGCCCCTGACGCTGCAGGGCGATGCCCTCTGCGTCGAGGCGGCGCACGACCACCATGTCGCGGTAGAGCCCGCCGATGGCCTCTGCGTCGAGTTCGCTCGCCCAGGGCTCGAGCTCGGCGTTCGGAACGCGCTCACCGGCGGCGTTGAGAAGTCGGGCGGCCGTGTCGTCGTCGGCGATCGCCGGCGCCGTATCTGCGCGGGTGGCCGCGTCCTGTTCTGGTGAACTCGGTGCCGGGGAGCCCGGTTCTGAAGAGTCCGCCTCTGAGCTTGTGGCTGCCATCGTCTGGCCTGGCATCGGGGTCGGTATCTGCGTCTTGATCATCACGCGAACTCCGTTCGGTCACGGCGACAGTCGATCACGCTTGTGGCGCCCTCGACCCGGCATCCGGCCACGCTGCCGGTGCTACTGCGAGGCTACGCCGCCTGCACATCAAGCACAATCACCGTGGAATCCCTTGAGCATGTTGCTCTATACAGCGGGAAGAGGCGGTGCTAATTTTGCGCACTATGCACACTCTTGATGCGAACGATGTGGAGCTCCTCCTGGCGCTCTCCGCCGACCCACGATCCACAACGGTCGCACTGGCGGAACAGCTCGGGCTCAGTCGCAACACCGTGCAGGCCCGAATGTCGAAACTCGAGTCTGCCGGTCTCTTCGATTCCTTCGAGCGTCGCATCAATACCGCGGCGCTCGGCTACCCGCTCACGGCCTTCATCGAGGTGCACGTGAAGCAAAAACAAATCTCATCGATCGTGCGGGAACTGGCTGCCGTACCGGAGGTCGTTCAAGCCCACGGCCTGAGTGGCCGCAGCGATCTGCTCGTCCGCGTCGTCTGCCTCGACGCTGAGGACCTGTTCCGCATCGACGCACTCATCCTGGCCTGCCGTGGCGTCAAGCGCACCCAGACCTCCCTCTCGATGGGTGAGTTGATCCCGTTCCGCTTGGAACCGCTGCTGCGTCGCCGGCTCGGCGGGTCTCCGCGGTAGCAGCGCCGGCCCCGCTGCCGCCTCGGCGGCAGAAGGCGTCTGCGCGACTCAGCGGCGGAGCACCCCGTCGTTGGCGAGTGCCCGCGTGTAGCCCAGCGCATTGCCCAGGGCGTTCGGGTGGAAGTTCGCCTGCGCGAGCAGATTCGCCTGATCGAAGCTGATGTACGGCAGCTTGGCGCCGATACCGTGGCCGGCGAACTCCTGTGTCACATCGACGTGGATGATGCGGGTGTTGGCGGTCGCCGCGACGGCACCCTGGATCACGCCGTTCAGCGCGTCGGTCGCCGTGTTGACGAGGTCGCCCAGCGGCGCGACGCCCGGGTTGAACAGTTTCGGGTAGTTCAGCACAACAACATACGCCTCCGGCAGGGTCGCCGCGATCGTCGAGTACAGGCCGACGAGCTGGGGGCCGAGCGCCTGCAGCTTCGCTGTGCTTGCCGCGATCGCGGCAGCGCAGAGCTGCGACGCCGGATCCGGGGCACAGGCGGCGAGCACGTCGTTCGAGCCGGCGTCGATCGCCCCCACCGTGATGGTGACGATCTTCGTTGACGGGCTCACGCCGACGAGCTGGGCTCCGACATCGGCGAGCGTCGCCCCCGAGCACGCCTTGTTCTCGACCAGCCGGAGCCGGCTGAACGCGGCGGCGATGCTCGGGTAGCTGGCGTACTTACTCTGCAGGCACGCCCCGACCTTGTACGGCGGTGCACCCTGACCGGCGGTGAATGAATCTCCGAGCGCCACGTAGCTCGCCGCGGCTGGCGGCGACCATCCCGAACTCGGCACGGCCGTCGCG
>CAZZNX010000066.1:8663-19464 GCA_964655795.1 uncultured Leifsonia sp.
CGCGGCAACGCCCGCGACCAATCCGATGGTGATCAGAGAGAGGGCGCCAAGGCGCGACAGGAACCGCACGCGTAACTGAGGATTAGTCAACATGGGCGCACAGTACTCCGCTCGCCGAAGGCATGGCAAGCGGTTTGCCCCTCATCCGGGGGGTGCCATCGACCGCGGCCGGAAACGACGGATGCCCGCCTCCACGAGGGAGACGGGCATCCGGGGTACTGCGATGGTGCGTGAACGCAGGGCTGAACTACTCGGCAGCGCCTTCGGCCGGAGCCTCGGCGTGCACGGCCTCGTGGCCACGGCCTTCGCTGTCAGCGGCCTCCTCGACGACAACCGGGGCCAGCGAGAGCTTGCCGCGGTCATCGATCTTGGTGATTTCGACGAGGATCTTCTGGCCGACGCCGAGCACGTCTTCGACGTTCTCAACGCGCTTGCCACCGGCGAGCTTGCGCACCTCAGAGATGTGCAGCAGGCCGTCCTTGCCGGGGAGCAGCGAGACGAACGCACCGAAGGTGGCGATCTTCACGACGGTTCCGAGGAACTGCTCGCCAACCTCGGGGTTGGTCGGGTTCGCGATGGCGTTGACCTGCGCACGCGCAGCCTCCGCCGAGGGGCCGTCGACGGCGCCGATGTACACGGTGCCGTCTTCCTCGATGGAGATGTCGGCGCCGGTCTCGTCCTGGATGGCGTTGATCGTCTTGCCCTTCGGGCCGATCAGCTCGCCGATCTTGTCGACGGGGATCTGGACCGAGATCACGCGGGGCGCGGTCGGTGCCATCTCGTCGGGAACGTCGATGGCCGAGGTCATCACCGAGAGGATCGTGTTGCGGGCATCCTTCGCCTGCGTCAGAGCGGCAGCGAGCACCGAGGCGGGGATGCCGTCGAGCTTGGTGTCGAGCTGGATCGCGGTGACGAACTCGCTGGTACCGGCAACCTTGAAGTCCATGTCGCCGAGAGCATCTTCGGCACCGAGGATGTCGGTGAGAGCCGCGTAGCGGGTCTGACCGTCAATGGTGTCGGAGATGAGGCCCATGGCGATACCGGCGACGGGGGCCTTGAGGGGCACACCGGCGTTCAGCAGCGACAGGGTCGAGGCGCAGACGGAGCCCATCGAGGTCGAGCCGTTGGAGCTGAGAGCCTCAGACACCTGACGGATCGCGTAGGGGAACTCCTCGCGGGTCGGCAGAACCGGAACGAGGGCGCGCTCGGCGAGTGCGCCGTGCCCGATCTCGCGACGCTTCGGCGTTCCAACGCGACCGGTCTCACCGGTCGAGTAGGGCGGGAAGTTGTAGTTGTGCATGTAGCGCTTCTTGGTGACCGGGCTCAGCGAGTCGATCGACTGCTCGAGCTTCAGCATGTTCAGCGTGGTGACACCCAGGATCTGGGTCTCGCCGCGCTGGAAGATCGCCGAACCGTGCACGCGCGGGATGACAGCAACCTCGGCGTCCAGCGGACGGATGTCTGCCAGGCCGCGGCCGTCGATGCGAACACCCTCGTTGAGCACACGGGTGCGCACAACGTTCTTGGTGACCGACTTGTAGGCGGCACCGAGCTGGTTGAGAGCGGAAGCGTCGAGCTCTCCGGCCTCGACCTTGGCGGCGATGGCCTCCTTGACGCGGCCCTTGAGCTCGTCATCGGCGTTCTGACGCTCGACCTTGTCGGCGATCAGGTAGATGCCCTTGAGCTCCTCGAGGGCGAGGGCCGAAACGGCCTCGTAGACCACGTCGGTGTAGGGCGGGAACAGCTTGAAGTCGGCGGTCGGCTTGGAGGCACGGGCCGCGACGGAGGCCTGAGCCTCGACGAGCTGCTTGATGAACGGCTTCGATGCCTCGATGCCCTCGGCGATGACCTGCTCGTTCGGCTTGATGGCGCCGCCCTGGATGAGGTCCCAGGCGTTGTCGGTGGCCTCGGCCTCGATCATCATGATCGCGACGTCTTCCTTGCCATCGGCGTCGGTGACGACACGGCCGGCGACGACCATGCTGAACACGGCATCCGTCAGCTGCGAGTGCTTCGGGAAGGCGATCCACTGGCCGGCGCCTGCTTCGGTCGGGACGAGGGCGACGCGGACGCCACCGATCGGTCCGGAGAAGGGCAGACCGGCGATCTGGGTCGACATCGAGGCCGCGTTGATCGCGAGCACGTCGTACAGCTCGTCAGGCGCGATGGCCAGAACGGTGACGACAACCTGGATCTCGTTGCGGAGACCGTCGACGAACGACGGGCGCAGCGGCCGGTCGATCAGACGGCAGGTGAGGATCGCCTCGGTGGAGGGGCGGCCCTCGCGACGGAAGAAGGAGCCCGGGATGCGGCCCGCGGCGTACATACGCTCTTCGACGTCGATGGTGAGCGGGAAGAAGTCGAAGTTGTCCTTCGGCTGCTTGCTGACAGAGGTCGCCGAGAGAAGCATCGTCTCTTCGTCGATGTAAGCAGCTGCAGAACCCTGAGCCTGCTGAGCGAGACGGCCGTTCTCGAAGCGGATGGTGCGCGTTCCGAACTTGCCGTTGTCAATAACGGTTTCGGCGAACGTGATTTCTGGACCTTCCAAGAGGTCTATCTCCTTTGTTTAGCCTCGCTCGCCCGTGTGGCGCGCGAGTAGAACATCGGAGCAGGGGAACAGACAGATTTCAGCGCGTTCGTATGAATGTGCTTGCACTGGCCACCAGTAGAAATACGCCGTGCACGCGCTCTGTCGGAATACACAGGGCTGCTCGGAATACCACCACAGGGGACCAGCATCCTGCCAGCCTGCTCCGTTGGTGCTCTATTCAGTTGAGAATGCCCCGCACCCTGAGGCACACGACATCCTCGCTCACTCTAGCAGAGCGGCCTGTTCAGGCCCCGGACGCCGCGGCGCCCGAGTCACAGCGCCGGCAGGATGTTCTGATTGCCCTGGAAGACGTTGCCGGGATCGAACTCCCCTTTGATCCGAGCGAGACGGGCGTAATTCTCCTCGCCGAAGGCCGCGCGGATGCGATCCTGCCCCTCGTTCCCGATGAAGTTGAGGTACACGCCGCCGTTCGTGTGCGGGGCGATGGTCCGTCGGAACTCGCGCGCCCATGCGATGTTCTCCTCCGTGCCGTCCGGCCCTTCCCACATGGCGAACGGGTGCGAGACCCAGCGGGCGCTGCGGTTGGCCAACGGTGTCGCACCGTCGGCGACACGCGCGATGGCGCCGCCCCACGGCACGAGCAGCTGCTGGGAGTTGTCGGATCGCCGACTGTGCCCGGATTCGAGGAAGGCGTCGACGGCGGCATCCGGGAACGCATCGTGGTAGTCGGCCGTCCAGTAGTTGTAGAGCCCAGGTGGGTCGTCGATCATGCATTGGAAGTCGGCGTAACCCATTGCGTCCACGAGATCGACCGTCGGCTGAAGTTCGCGCAACGGCCGGATCGCCTCGATGCCCGCCTCAACGGGGCCGGCGTAGACGAGGCCGACAGCGACGACGGGCTTGCCCTGGAGATGTTCGGGGACGAACTCCTCCGGTGGGGCGGTGAGGCAGATCAGTGCGGACCCCAACGCGTCCGGCGCGTCGGCCGCGAAGTCCCTGAACGCGCGGGTGACCGCCTGCCCCTCGCTCTCCGGCCAGATCATCAGGCCGGCCACGACGAGCGGGCCGAGCTCGTGCAGAGCGAAGGTGAGCGACGTCACGACTCCGAAGTTGCCGCCGCCGCCGTGCAGCGCCCAGAACAGATCGGGGTTCTCCTCGGCACTTGCGTGCACCCGTTCACCGCCGGCCGTGACGAGGTCGACGGCCAGGAGGCTGTCGCAGGCCAGGCCGAATGAGCGTTCGAGCCAGCCGGATCCGCCGCCGAGCGTGAGCCCGCTCACGCCGGTCGTCGACACCCGTCCGCCCGTCGTGGCGAGCCCGTGCTGCTGTGTCGCGCGGTCGAACTCGCCCCAGATGAGGCCGGCTCCGACCGTTGCGGTGCGCGCCTCCGGGTCGACCAGTGCGCGCTTCATCGGGCGCACGTCGATGACGAGCCCGTCGTCGATCGTCGACATGCCGGCGACCGAGTGCCCGCCGGACCTGACCGCGACGGCGAGCCCGTGCGCAGACGCCCAGGCGAGCGCCTCTGCGACGTCATTGGCGTCGGAACACGCGGCGATGACCGCCGGTCGGCTGTCGATCATTGCGTTGAAGAGGGCGCGAGACTCGTCATAGGCCTCGCCGCCCGGAGTGATCCATTTCATGGTTGGCCTCCATGCGTGCGCGGTGCCTCACCTCGCGATGCTACGCCGACACTTTCGCGCACAACAGGGCTCCGACCACTCTCGCTGGCGGCAGCACGCGCGCCGGTTCGGCCGAACTCCCTCGTACGCGTGGCAGACTGTGCACATGAGTTCCGAAGAACAGAACGCCGGCAGCGCGGCAGAAGAGACCAAGCGCAAGTTCCGTGAGGCGTTGGAGCGCAAGCAGAAGGCGGCCAGCCAGGGCAAGGGTGAATCCCACCTTGATGGAAAGGGTGCGGCAGGCCGCAGCCAGGGCTCGGCCTCCCACCAGCGCGAGTTCCGCCGCAAGAGCGGCTGATCCAGCCTCACATCACGACAACGATGCCCCGCCCTCGATCTCGAGGGCGGGGCATCGTGCATCCGGAGTCGGGCAGCAGCGCTTGCTAGCTGGGCTGGAAGCCGCCCACTCCGCTCATCACCGAGTCGAATCCGAACGGGTCGCGGATCTGCGAAGAGCGGTCGGAGTCGTGCATCAGCGCGGCCAACTCGCCGGCGGCCCGCTCGATCCGGTTCGGCAGCGTCTTGACCGAGTCGGCGCTCTCACCCCAGTCCCCCGTCGCGGCGAACACGCCGGTCGTGGCGACGTTCGCGTGCAGGTAGGTGAACATCGGGCGCAGCGCGTAGTCGAGGGCGAGCGAGTGCCGCGGCGTGCCGGCCGTCGCACCGATGACGACGGGCATGTCGGTGAGCGACTGGTTGTCGATCACGTCGAAGAACGACTTGAACAGCCCGCTGTAGCTGGTCGTGAAGATCGGCGTCACGGCGATCAGGCCGTCGGCGCCGGTGACGGCGTCGATCACGGCCTCGAGCTTGGGGCTCGGGAAGCCGGTGAGCATGTTGTTCATGATGTCGCTGGCGACATCACGCAGCTCGACCGTGGTCACCTCG
Organism: uncultured Leifsonia sp.; assembly: GCA_964655795.1. Taxonomy (GTDB): domain Bacteria; phylum Actinomycetota; class Actinomycetes; order Actinomycetales; family Microbacteriaceae; genus Microterricola. Next base: position 13,785 of record CAZZNX010000066.1, read on the forward strand.
ACCTCGAAGCCCTGCTCGCGCAGACGCGAGCTGGTTGCCGCCGCCAGGTGGTCGGCGAGCATCCGCGTCGACGACGGCTGGCTGAGGCCCGCCGAGATGACAGCGAGTTTGCGAACGGTCATGACTAGGCTCCCGTCGAGGTGGTCGCGGATGCCGATGCACCGAGGCCGAATGCGGATCCGGCCGGAGCCGGCACGGCATCCGGGGCCGCGCTGGCCGCCGCGTTCTTGGCGGCGAGCAGCGAGGCGTGGGTCGGAGCGTCTGGGACGCCCGGTGCCCGGCGCGCGGCGAACTCGGAGCGCAGCACGGGCAGCACCTCGCTGCCGAGCAGGTCGAGCTGCTCGAGCACGGTCTTTAGCGGCAGACCGGCATGGTCCATGAGGAACAGCTGGCGCTGGTAGTCGCCGACGTAGTCGCGGAAGCCCAGCGTCTTGTCGATGATCTCCTGCGGGCTGCCGACGGCCAGCGGCGTCTGACTGGTGAACTCCTCGAGGCTCGGGCCGTGGCCGTAGACCGGCGCGTTGTCGAAGTAGGGGCGGAAGGCGGACTTGGCCTCTTGCGAGGTCTTGCCGATGAAGATCTGCCCGCCGAGGCCGACGATCGCCTGGTCGGCGGTGCCGTGGCCGTGGTGCTCGAAGCGCTGGCGGTAGAACGCGACCATCTTCTGGGTGTGGGATGCCGGCCAGAAGATGTGGTTGGCGAAGAAGCCGTCACCATAGAAGGCGGCCTGCTCGGCGATCTCCGGGCTGCGGATCGAACCGTGCCAGACGAATGGGGGCACGTCGTCCAACGGGCGCGGCGTGGACTGGAAGCCCTGCAGCGGGGTGCGGAACTGGCCGCTCCAGTCGACGAAGTCCTCACGCCAGAGTCGGCGCAGCAGCGCGTAGTTCTCGAGCGCGAGCTCGATGCCCTGGCGGATGTCCTTGCCGAACCAGGGGTAGACCGGGCCGGTGTTGCCACGGCCGAGAGTGAGGTCGACGCGTCCGTCGGCCAGGTGCTGCAGCATCGCGAAGTCTTCCGCGATCTTCACCGGGTCGTTCGTGGTGATGAGCGTGGTGGCCGTCGAGAGCGTGAGCGTCGTGGTCTGCGCGGCGATCGAGGCGAGGGTCGTGGTCGGCGAGGAGGAGTGGAACGGCGGGTTGTGGTGCTCGCCGAGCGCGAAGACGTCGAGTCCGACCTCTTCGGCATGCTTGGCGATGGCGACCGTCGCCTTGATGCGCTCGTTCTCACTCGGGGTCTTGCCCGTTGCGGGGTCCTGCGTGATGTCACTGACGGTGAAGAGTCCGAACTGCATGGCGAACGCCCGCTCCTTCTCTCGCGTGGTGCGAGTACAAATCAATCCATGCGTTTGCATGTAGTTGAGATAACGGATGCCGGCCCCGCGGTATTCCCGCGTGCCGGCATCCGTGTCTCAACGGCCGGAAGGCGGCCAGAAGCCTTGCCCAGGGCCGCGCTCAGACACTACCCGTTCGCGCCTCAATGGTGAGCTACCGCGTGGCTGCCGCGGCTTGCTCGGCGGCCTGCTGCTTACCCAGCAGCGAGTGCCGTTTGCTGTAGCCGAAGTAGACGATGAGGCCGAACGCGAGCCAGACGAGGAAGCGCACCCAGGTGAGCGTCGTCAGGTTGAGCATGAGCCAGACGCAGAGCACTGCGGAGAGGATCGGCAGCACGGGCGACCACGGCACCTTGTAGGCGCGCGGCAGATCGGGGCGCTTCTTGCGCAGCACCACGACGGCGATGCTCACCAGCACGAAGGCGGAGAGCGTTCCGATGTTGATCATCTCCTCGAGCACCGACACATCGGTGAGCCCGGCGAGCAGTGCGACCATCAGTCCGACGAAGATCTGCACGCGGGCCGGCGTGTGGCGCTTGTCGGACGTGCGGCTCATCCACTGTGGCAGCAGTCCGTCGCGGCTCATGGCGAAGAGCACGCGGGCCAGGCCGAGCAGCAGCACCATGATGACCGTGGTGAGGCCGGCAAGGATGCCGATGGAGATGACCTGAGCAGCCCAGCCGGCGCCGACTGCGACGAAGGCCGTCGCGAGGCTGGGGTCGTCGGCATCCGCGAGCACCGTGTAGGGGACCATGCCGGTCAGCACCAGGCTGACACCGATGTAGAGCACGCTGACGATGGCGAGGCCACCGAAGATGCCGCGCGGCAGGGTGCGCTGCGGGTTCTTCACCTCTTCGGCCGAGGTGGCGACGACGTCGAAACCGATGAAGGCGAAGAAGACGATCGAGGCTCCGGCAAGGAGCCCGAAGATCCCGTACTGGGCGGGGGCCGCTCCGGTCATGAACGAGAACAGCGACTGCGCCCAGGCGTCACCCTCGCCCGGCGCGCTCGGCACGGCCGGCGGGATGAACGGGGTGTAGTTCGCTGGATTGATGAAGAAGGCGCCGACCACGATGACGAAGAGCACGATCGCGACCTTGATGATCGTGAAGACAGCGCCGACGCGGGAGCTGAGCTTGGTGCCGAGAACGAGCAGGGCGGTGAAGATCGCAACGATGAGGAAGGCGCCCCAACTGACGTCGAGGCCGAGCACGGGGATCGTCGACGGAACATCCCAGTTCCAGAGTTCGAACACGTTGCTGAGGTAGATGCCCCAGTATTTGGCGATCACGGCCCCGGCGGTGAGCATCTCGAGGATCAGGTCCCATCCGATGATCCAGGCCAGCAGCTCGCCGAGCGTGGCATAGGTGTAGGTGTACGCCGATCCGGCGACGGGGATCGTCGAGGCGAACTCGGCGTAACACATGATCGCGAGGGCGCAGGTGATCGCGGCGAGCACGAACGCGACGGTCACGGACGGTCCGGCGTACTGCCCAGCGGCCTTGGCGCCGACCGAGAAGATTCCGGCACCGACCGCGACGGCCACACCCATGATCATCAGGTCGAACGTTCCCAGAGAGCGCTTGAGGCTTCGATGCTCGAGGTGGGAGTCGGCCAGTGAGGCCTCAATGCTTTTGGTGCGCCATATGGACATAGAACTGAGAATATCTTGAGTCTGGTGCGCTCGTCAGACGGGGGCTTGCGGATGCCGCGGGCACAGTGCAGCGTTGAGTCTGTTTCGACCGCCTGCTTTCACGCAGTCACCCGTCGGTCTCCTCCCACCAGAAAGTGAGCCAAGCAATGCCCAGCATGATCTTCGTGAACCTGGCCGTCGACGACCTGAAGCGATCGCGCGAGTTCTACAGCGCGCTCGGATACGGCATCAACGACAACTTCTCCGACGAGAACGCGATCTGCGTCGTCATCAGCGACGCCATCTACGCGATGCTGCTCAAGCCGGACTTCTTCAAGACGTTTACGACGAAGGAGCTCATCGACGCGCAGAACAGCGTGCAGGTGCTGAATGCGCTCGACGAGCCCAGCCGCGCCGAGGTCGATGCCCACGTCGACAGGGCGATTGCCGCCGGCGGCACCGAGACCCGCGACGCGCAGGACATGGGCTTCATGTACAGCCGCGCGTACGCCGACCCGGACGGGCACATCTGGGAGATCATGTGGATGGACGAGCAGGCGGCGCAGGATGGGCCGCCCGCGGAGTAGTTCAGCGCAGCGCCGGCAGCCGCGCGGCGGCCTCTTCCAGAACGCTCTCCGAGCCAGCGTAGATGCCGCCCGCGCGGGGCCAGTGCACCATCACGTCGGTGAAGCCGAGCTCGGCCGCCCGGCCGACGCTGCCCTCGAAGCTGCCGACGCTCTCCAGCGCGAACTGGCCGCCGGAATCGAGTGACAGGCTGCGGCCGAAGTCGCTCGCATCAATGCCGGCCGCCTCGCACACCTCGGTCATGCGCGCGCTCAGTGCGGTCACGCCCTGCCACCACTCCTCGCCGACCAGACCGTCTGGCCCGGTCGTGACCCAGCCCTGACCGAGGCGCGCTGCGAGCCGCATGCTGCGCGGTCCGTTCGCGGCCATCAGGAACGGCATCCGCGGCCGTTGCGTCGGCTCCCCCACCATGCGGGCGCCGTGCGCCGTGTACCAGTCGTTGGAGAATGAGATTCCGGACGGTGCGCCGTCCTCGGCGGCCGACTCCCCCGCGCCCGATTCGCCGCGCAGCAAGAGGTCGAGGCCCTCGGCGAACGCGGCGAAGCGGTCGAAACGCTCGCGCGGCGCGAACGCCTCCTGACCGAGGACGAAGGCATCGAAGCCCGTTCCGCCGGAGCCGAGGCCCAGCGTGAAGCGCCCTCCTGAGATCTGGTCCAGCGTCGCCAGATCTTTGGCAAAGGGCACGGGATGCCGGTAGTTCGGTGAGGCGACGAAGGTGCCGAGCCGGATTGTCTCCGTCACCATCGCTGCGGCCGTCAGCGTCGGCACGGTCGCGTGCCATGGCTCGTCGGCGAGGCTGCGCCACGACAGGTGGTCGTACGTCCAGGCGTGGTCGAAACCGAGCTGTTCGGCGCCGCGCCAGTAGCGGGCGGCATCCGGCCAGTCGTGCTGGGGAAGGATCACAATTCCAAAGCGCATGAGCCGAGCCTACGCAGTGGCGGGGCGTCGGTGGGTGCCGCCGCCCCGCCGCCCGCGCGGGCCGATCGCTGCCCTACGCCGCGCGACCGAACAGTCGCGCGAGGAAGGATGGCGCCTTCGGCTCGTTCTCGTGCCCGGCGCAGCGGTCAGCACGGGCAACCCCGCGCATCACCGAGTCGACGTGTTGGCCGCATCCGGCCCACGTCGTCTTGCCACACTTCTTACAACTCACCGCTCGGCACACCTGAAACAACCTTCCGTAGAACCATCACTGAAATACCCGTGGGGTATACAAATACCCTAGGGGTATTCAGCTGTGTGATGCCCGTGTGCCCTTGCGCCTGTGTGCCCACGCCTCTCCGCCGCTCTGCGGGCAACACAAAACGGGCCGCCACCCAAAGGTGACGGCCCGTTTCGAAGAAGTTCGCGTATCAGCGAAGATCCACCGTTTCGGCTGCGACTAGCGGCGCAGTCCGAGACGCTCGATGAGCGAGCGGTAACGGTTGATGTCGACGTCGGAGAGGTATCCGAGCAGACGACGACGCTGGCCGACCAGGAGGAGCAGTCCACGACGCGAGTGGTGGTCGTGCTTGTGCTCCTTGAGGTGCTCCGTGAGGTCCTTGATGCGACGCGTCAGCATCGCAACCTGAACCTCGGGGGATCCGGTGTCACCGGGGTGGGTCGCGTACTCTTCGATGATCGCCTTCTTGACATCTGCTTCGAGTGCCATAAATTGATCCCCTTTTCTCTCATTGCGCGGTGCCCGGGGCAGGATGCCTGGGCTCTCTTTATCCGCGGCCGTTCAGACGGCAACCTCAAGAGTTTAGCAGAGTTGTGCGCGACGCGAAGCGCTGCGCGCCCCTCCGCGCCGGCTTGACGGAGCGGCAGTGGCCGAAGCCTTGAGAGTGTGGCCGGATCGGGTCGGAAGGATGTCACGCCAGCAGTGTCGAGGGATCCGCTCGGGGCTTCCAGCTGGCGTCGCTGCTCCGTCGTCGCGGCGCCGCTCGCTCAAGCCAGCGTGCACAACGACCGGCGTGCAGATGCACGCTGGCTCGAGGGAGCAGCCGAGGAACGAGGCCGCCCCCGAAGCCCTGAGCGTCTGACGGGATCGGGTCGCCAGGGATGCCGTCGCTGCAGTATCGGCGGATCCGCTCGGGGCTTCGCGGGCGTCGCTGCTCCTTCGTCGCGGCGCCGCTCGCTCGAGCCAGCGT
>CAZZNX010000067.1:0-2248 GCA_964655795.1 uncultured Leifsonia sp.
CTGATAACAGCTCCGCTGGGGTCGGTGATCGAAACGATCGTGTTGTTGAAGGTGCTCTTGATGTGGGCCTGGCCCACAGCAATGTTCTTCTTTTCTTTCTTACGCGGCTTCCGTGCGGCCGACTTTGGTGCTGCCATGATTTCTCCTGAATCCTAGAGGCGAGGGTCGCTGGCCGGGGCCTAGCGAGCCTTCTTCTTGCCGGCGACGGTGCGCTTCGGGCCCTTGCGGGTACGAGCGTTGGTCTTGGTGCGCTGTCCGCGCACGGGCAGGCCGCGACGGTGGCGGATGCCCTCGTAGGATCCGATTTCAACCTTGCGGCGGATGTCGGCGGCGACCTCGCGGCGAAGGTCACCCTCTACCTTGAAGTTGCCTTCGATGTAGTCGCGAAGTGCAACGAGCTGGTCGTCGCTGAGGTCCTTGACGCGGATGTTTCCGTCGATCTCGGTGTCAGCGAGGGTCTTGAGCGCGCTTGTGCGCCCAACACCGTAAATGTAGGTCAGTGCGATCTCCACGCGCTTTTCGCGCGGGATGTCTACGCCTGCGAGACGTGCCATGGTGGCTGCTCCTTGAGGTGAGTGGAGGTGTGGTGCATTCTCGGTGCCACGGCCTCCAACCGTGGGTGTCCGCCGGGCGACCGACCGTGAAGGCACGGACGCTCAGCTTCTTGAGAATGCGATTTCGGTGTTGAATTGTGTATCTGCCCCGTGAAGGAGAAGAGACTAGCCCTGACGCTGCTTGTGGCGCGGGTTGCTCTTGCAGATGACCATGACGCGGCCGTTGCGACGAATCACCTTGCAGTGCTCGCAGATCGGCTTGACGCTGGGGTTGACCTTCATTGTGGTTCCTTGTTTTTCGCTGTCTTCGTACTCACGGGATGCCGCGAGCCGTTACTTAACAGCAGCCCGTTACTTGTAGCGGTAAACGATCCGACCACGGGTCAGGTCGTAGGGGCTCAGCTCCACAATCACGCGGTCCTCAGGGAGGATGCGGATGTAGTGCTGACGCATCTTGCCCGAGATGTGAGCAAGAACCTTGTGTCCGTTGGTGAGCTCTACGCGAAACATCGCGTTGGGCAGAGCTTCTACCACCGAGCCCTCGATTTCGATGACGCCGTCTTTTTTGGCCATAGCCTCTTCGTCGCTAATAAGTAATTGGATGCTGATCGTGCGGTATTCGGTGTTTTCAGTCGGGCGGGAACCGCCGAATGAGGCACGCTAAACGTGCACAAAACACCAAGGGTCAATCTTATGGGATGAACACCACTTTTGCCAAGTCAGGCTGTATCATTCGTGGCTGTCGTGTGTGCTGAGGCCGGCGGCGTAAGCCTTGGCGGCCGCGTGCGCCTCGGCCGCTCCGACCGCCGCCAGCGCCGCATTCGCCATCGCGACGGCCTGATCAGCATCGAAACGGAGCAGCGACGCTCGCACGTCGGCGATGGCTGCCGAGGACATCGAGAGGCTCGTCGCTCCGAGCCCGACGAGCACAACCGCCAGCAGCGGATCCGCTGCCGCCTCGCCACAAATGCCCACCGGCTTGCCGAGTGCCCTGCCCGCGGCGCCGACCTCGGAGATCAGCCGGAGCACGGCCGGGTTCCACGGGCTCTGCAGCGCCGCGACGCTGCCGAGCAGGCGGTCGGCGGCGAGCGTGTACTGGGTGAGATCGTTGGTGCCGATCGACGCGAAGTCTGTTGCCGGCAGCATCCGGTCGGCCAGCAACGCCGCAGACGGCACCTCGATCATGACGCCGGCCGTCCGGATGCCGAGCTCGCGCGCCAGCGTCGTGAAGTACTCGGCCTCCTCGACGGTTGCGACCATCGGCGCCATCACCCACAGTTCGGCGTTCGTGGCGGCGTCGGCGGCGGCGAGTGCGGTGAGCTGGTCGCGCAGGATCTGTTCGTGTGTACGCAGCGCGCGGATACCGCGCAGCCCGAGTGCCGGGTTGTCCTCATGATCGCCATCACCGTGCAGGAACGCCAGCGGCTTGTCCGCGCCGGCGTCGAGCACCCGGACGACGACCTTCTTGCCGGCGAAGGCCTGCAACAAACGCGTGTACTCGGCCTCCTGCTCTGCGACGGTCGGCGCGGTCGCCGCATCGAGGAACAGGAATTCGGTGCGGAACAGCCCGACGCCCTCCGCCCCCGCGGCCACGGCTCCGACCGCGGCATCGGCGGAGCCGAGGTTCGCGAGGAGTGGGACGGGGCTGCCGTCCGCCAGCGCCCCCGGCGTCAGCGGCGCCGCACGTCGCGCCT
>CAZZNX010000067.1:2258-6168 GCA_964655795.1 uncultured Leifsonia sp.
GGGTGTCGTGCGGGAAGACGCGCGAGGCCAAGCCTGCGCGTTCGGCCTCCGTCGGCGCGATCACAAGCACGTCGTTCTCGGCGTCGACGATGACCACGTCGTCATCGCTCAGCGCACTCGCCCCCTCGGCCGCGACGATGGCCACGATGGCCTTGTCCCTGGCCAGGATCGCGGTGTGCGACGTCGGACCACCGCCGATGGTGACGAGGGCGAGCACCTGCTCAAGGTCCAGAGTCGCGGTGTCGGCAGGGGCCAGATCACGCGCGACGAGCACGAAGGGATGGCCGGGGTGCGGAACACCCGGAGCCTGCACCCCGAGGATCTCGGCGACGACGCGCTGCGAGACGTCGTCGACGTCGACGGCGCGCTCCGCCATGTAACCGCCCAAGGCGGTCAGCTGCGCGCGGTAGGCGGCGTAGGCCTCGTGCACACCCCGCTCTGCCGTCTTGCCCGACGCGATCCGGGCGTCGACGTCGCTCTCCAGCATCGGGTCCTCGGCGAACATCGCCTGGGCCTCGAGCACCTCGGATGCCGCACCGCCGGCGAGCCCGCCGCGACGCCGCAGCTCGGCGGCGACCGCTCGCAGAGCACTCTGCGCTCGCAGGCGCTCGGCGTCCGCGCCGACCGTACTGGGGACGTCGAGAGGTTCTGGCAACGGATCGGGCATGCGCACAACCGGGCCGACGGCGATCCCGGTGCCGATGCCTGTGCCGCTCACACGCATGAGAGCACTCCCCCGGCTCGAGCTGTGCACGGCCGCTGGGCGACCGATGCCGACGGGTGTGCACACATCACGAGTGACCTCCTGTGCTGGGCTGCTGTCGAGAACACCCTAGCCGCTGAGCTCAGGGAATGGGAACGGGCGTCACGCCCAGCGGGGCCAGCTGAGCGGCTCCGCCGTCGACCGCCGTGAGCACCCAGATGCCGCCGCTGTGCACGGCAACACTGTGCTCCCAGTGGGCGGCGTCGCCGCCGTCCTCCGTCGTGACCGTCCAGTCATCGTCCTGGGTGAAGGTGTCGATGTCTCCCGCGACGACCATCGGTTCGATGGCGACGACCAGGCCGGCCTTGACCTCCGGGCCCTTCTGCCGCACGCGGTAGTTGAACACCGGCGGCTCCTCGTGCATGCTGCGCCCGATGCCGTGACCGATGTAGTCGGTGAGGATCCCGTAGGGCTCGTCCGAGCCCGGCGCCGGGTTCGCCTCGACGTATCCCTGCACGGAGTCGCCGACCTCGTTGAGGTGGCGGGCACGGGCGAGCCGGGCGATGCCGTGCCAGAGCGACTGCTCCGTGACATCGCTGAGGTGCTGGCGGGCCGCGACGAGCTCCGGACGCGCCGGGTCGGGAACGACGACGGTGAAGGCGGAGTCACCGCTCCACCCGGCCACATCCGCTCCGCCGTCGACGGAGACGATGTCACCGGGCTCGAGCGGGCGAGTGCTCGGGATGCCGTGCACGACATCGGCGTTCACCGAGATGCAGAGGGTGTGGCGGTAGCCGGGAACGAGCTTGAAGTTGGAGACGCCGCCGGCCGCGATGATCGCGGCCTCGGCGATGCCGTCGAGCTCAAGGGGCGTGATGCCGGGCCGGATGTTGCTGCGTACAGCGGCCAGGCCGGCCGCGGTCACGAGACCGGGCGCGACCATCTGCCGAAGTTCGGCGGCCGACTTGTAGATCGAGGTACGGCGAAAGCCCATCGAGCGGCCTAGGACGCAGCGGCGACGTCGGAGTCGGCTTCGCCGATTCCCGCGGCCTGCAGCGCTGCGCTGATGCGGTCGCCGACCTCATCGACATTGCCGAGGCCGTCGACGTCGATCAGCAGGCCACGCTCACGGAAGACCTCCACCAGCGGAGCGGTCTCGCGGGCGTACACCTCCTGGCGGTGCCGGATGGCTTCCTCGGTGTCGTCGGCGCGACCCTGCTCGAGCGCACGCTTGGAGAGACGCGCGATGATCTCCTCCTGGTCGGCGACGAGGCGGATGACGGCCTCGAGAGGCTGCCCCTTCTTCGCCAGGAGCGCGTCCAGGTAGTGCACCTGGTCGATCGTGCGAGGGTAGCCGTCGAGCAGGAAACCGTTGGCGGCATCCTCCTCCTCGAGGCGGGCAGTGACGATCTCATTCGTGAGCGAGTCGGGGACATAGTCACCGGCATCGACGATCGCCTTGACGCGGAGGCCGAGTTCCGTGCCGTTCTTGATGTGGAAACGGAAGATGTCTCCGGTCGAGACGTCGGGGATACCGAACGTCTCGCCGATGCGCTTCGCCTGAGTTCCCTTGCCCGCGCCGGGAGGACCGACGATCAGGAGGCGTGCGCCCCGGGCGATGTTGCGTTCTGCGGCGGTTTTGCTCATCGCAGCAACCCTTCGTAGTGACGCTGCTGCAGTTGCGAGTCGATCTGCTTGACCGTCTCGAGACCAACACCAACGATGATCAAGATGGAGGCACCGCCGAACGGGAAGTTCTGATCGGCACCGACCGCAGAGAACGCGACCAGCGGCAACAGGGCGATGACACCCAGGTAGAGCGAGCCGGGGAGCGTGATGCGGGTGAGCACATAGTCGAGGTACTCGGCGGTGGGTCGACCGGCACGGATGCCGGGGATGAAGCCGCCGTACTTCTTCATGTTGTCTGCGACCTCTTCGGGGTTGAAGGTGATCGCGACGTAGAAGTAGGTGAAGCCGACGATGAGCAGGAAGTACAGGAGCATGTACAGCGGCTGTCCGCCACCGGTGAGGTTCGCGGTCACCCACAGCACCCAGGGCTGCGGGTCTTCGCCGGGAGCGGGCTGGTTGAACTGGGCGATCAGCGCGGGCAGGTACAGCAGCGACGATGCGAAGATCACGGGGATCACGCCGGCCATGTTGACCTTGATCGGAATGTAGGTGTTGTTTCCGCCGTACGTGCGGCGACCGACCATGCGTTTCGCGTACTGCACGGGGATCCTGCGCTGCGATTGCTCGACGAACACGACGGCGGCGACGACAACGAGGCCGACGGCGATCACGATGGCGAGCGTGTCCCAGCCCTTGGCGGACGCGATACGTCCGAGGGATGCCGGGAACATGGCGGCGATCGAGGTGAAGATCAGCAGCGACATGCCGTTGCCGACGCCGCGCTCGGTGATGAGCTCACCCATCCACATGATGACACCGGTACCGGCCGTCATGGTGAGCACCATCAGCATGATCGCGTACCAGGCGTCGTTCGTCAGCAGCTGCGTGCAGGCGGGGTTGCCTGAGCTGCCGAAGAGCGCACCGCTGCGGGCAACGGTGATCAGCGTGGTGGACTGCAGGACCGCGAGGGCGATCGTGAGGTAGCGGGTGTACTGCGTCAGCGTTGACTGACCCGCCTGACCCTCCTTGTAGAGGGTCTCAAAGTGAGGGATGACCACGCGCAGCAGCTGCACGATGATCGAGGCCGTGATGTACGGCATGATGCCCAGCGCGAAGATGGAGAGCTGGAGGAGGGCTCCACCGCTGAACAAGTTGACGAGCTCATAGAGGCCCGAGGTGTCGGAGTTGGCTGCCAGACACTGCTGCACGCTGTCGAAGTCGACAAACGGGGCGGGGATGAACGAGCCCAGTCTGAAGAGGGCAACCATGCCCAGGGTGAAGCCGATCTTCTTCCGAAGGTCGGGCGTGCGGAAAATCCGCGCGATCGCGCTAAACACAAGGCCTCCTGTAATTCCGTGAAGAATCAGTCACTGCTCTCACACCCACTGTGTGAATCGAGCCTGCCGGGCCCTCACGAATACTACGCGAGGTCCCGACAGGCTCGTTACAACCACTGGTGTACTAGTTGATTGATCCGCCAGCGGCGACAATCTTAGCCTCGGCGGAGCCGGAGACCTTGTCGACCGTTACGTTCAGTTTAACCGCAATGTCGCCATCGCCGAGAACCTTGACCTTTTC
>CAZZNX010000067.1:6197-11979 GCA_964655795.1 uncultured Leifsonia sp.
CGGTGGGGTAGAGCTCGGCGAGCTTGTCCAGGTTCACAACCTGGTACTCAACGCGGAACGGGTTCTTGAAGCCGCGGAGCTTCGGGGTGCGCATGTGCAGAGGCATCTGCCCACCCTCGAAGCCGATGCGGACCTGGTAGCGCGCCTTGGTTCCCTTGGTACCACGGCCAGCCGTCTTACCCTTGGAGCCTTCACCGCGGCCAACACGGGTGCGGTCCTTCTTCGCACCGGGAGCCGGGCGGAGGTGGTGCACCTTGAGGACCTGCTCGCGCGCCTCGCCAGCCTCGGCCTTGACGGCCTTGGCCTTTGCGGGCGCCTTTGCGGGCGCCTTCTCGGCTGCAGCCTTGGCCGGAGCCTTGGTTGCTGCCTTAGCCGCGGTTGCCTTCTTAGGGGCAGCCTTGACGGCTTCCTTCTCTGCTGTTTCCTTGGCTTCAGCCATTAGTCAATCTCCTCGACCTTGACAAGGTGAGCGACAGTGTTGACGTAACCGCGGTTCTGCGGGGTGTCTTCACGAACGACAACGTCACCGATGCGCTTGAGTCCCAGGCTGCGAAGCGTGTCGCGCTGGTTCTGCTTCTCACTAACTTTGGACTTGATCTGCGTAACCTTGAGCTGCGCGGCCATTAGGCACCTGCCTTCGCTGCTGCGGCAGCCTCGGCTGCCTGAGCCTCGGCACGCAGCAGACGGGCCGGAGCGACCTCGTCGTAGGCGAGCCCACGGCGAGCGGCAACGGCGCGAGGTTCCTCGAGCTGCTGCAGGGCTGCGACGGTTGCGTGCACGATGTTGATCGTGTTCGACGAACCGAGCGACTTGCTCAGCACGTCGTGGATGCCTGCACACTCGAGCACGGCGCGAACCGGGCCACCGGCGATAACACCGGTACCGGCAGCTGCCGGACGAAGCAGAACGACACCGGCTGCGGCCTCACCCTGCACGGGGTGCGGGATGGTGCTGCCGACGCGGGGAACGCGGAAGAAGTTCTTCTTGGCCTCTTCGACGCCCTTGGAGATAGCGGTCGGGACCTCGCGGGCCTTGCCGTATCCAACACCGACGAGTCCGTTGCCGTCGCCGACGACGACGAGAGCGGTGAAGCTGAAGCGACGACCACCCTTGACGACCTTCGACACGCGGTTGATGGTGACAACGCGCTCCAGGAACTGGCTCTTCTCGGCGTCGCGGCCTCCGCGATCGCCGCGGTTGGGGTTGCGCTCACGGCCACCGCGACGAGCTTCACGCTCGTTCTGTGCGGGTGCCGTCGATGCAGCGGTCTCCACCGGTGCCTCTACAACAGCCACCTCTTGCTCCTTAGTAATCTCGCTCACAGCTTGAGCCCTGCCTCTCGCGCTCCATCAGCGACAGCGGCTACGCGACCCGCGTACTTGCTGCCACCACGGTCAAAAACGACGGCGTCGATGCCAGCAGCCTGTGCACGCTCGGCGACGAGTGCGCCGATCTTGCGTGCCTTGGCCGTCTTGTCACCGTCGAAGGTACGCAGGTCTGCTTCCATGGTGGAAGCGGAAGCCAGCGTGTGGCCCTTGCTGTCGTCCACAACCTGTACGAATACGTGGCGTGCTGAACGGTTGACGACGAGGCGCGGACGAACCGCGGTGCCCTCGATCTTCTTGCGAAGTCGGGTGTGGCGACGTGTGCGCGCAGCCGACTTGCTCTTTCCTCTGGTTCCGAGACCCATGGTTACTTACCAGCCTTTCCGGCCTTACGACGGACAACCTCGCCGGCGTAGCGGATGCCCTTGCCCTTGTAGGGCTCCGGCTTCTTGATCTTGCGGATGTTGGCGGCAACCTCACCGACGGCCTGCTTGTCGATACCAGCAACGGTGAGCTTGGTGTTGCCCTCGACCGTGAAGGTGATGCCCTCAGGAGCATCGACGGTGACGGGGTGCGAGAAGCCGAGGGCGAACTCGAGCGAGTTGCCCTTCTGCGCGACGCGGTAACCGGTACCAACGATCTCGAGGCCCTTGGAGTAGCCCTGGGTGACGCCGATGATCTGGTTGGCGATCAGCGTGCGGGTGAGGCCGTGCAGCGAACGCGATGCGCGCTCGTCGTCCGGGCGGGTGACGAGAACCTGGTTCTCCTCGACCGTGGCCTGGATCGGGTTGGCGATGACGAGAGCAAGCTCGCCCTTCGGACCCTTGACGGCAACATTCTGACCCGAGATCGTCACGGAGACGCCTGCGGGGATGTCAATGGGGAGTCGACCAATACGTGACATAGGTGATTACCACACGTAGGCGAGGACTTCCCCACCCACGCCCTTCTTCTCGGCCTGGCGGTCGGTGAGCAGACCGCTGGAGGTGGACAGGATGGCAACACCGAGGCCACCGAGGACGGTGGGGATTTCGGTCGACTTTGCGTAAACGCGAAGGCCGGGCTTCGAAACGCGCTTGATGCCAACGATCGAACGCTCGCGGTTGGGGCCGAACTTGAGGCTGAGCGTGAGGGTCTGGCCGACCTTCGCGTCGGTGACCTCGAAGCCGGAGATGTAACCCTCGCGCTTGAGGATCTCGGCAATGTGCGACTTGAGCTTGCTGTGCGGCATGGCCACGGTGTCGTGGTACGCAGAGTTAGCGTTGCGCAGTCTGGTCAGCATATCTGCGACCGGATCTGTCATCGTCATAGGATGCATTTCCTTCGTTCACCAGGTTTCGACGCCCTTTACAAGAGTGCCGACCTGTGGTGCGAGAGCACGCGCGGATGCGTGTGCCCGGTAATCGGTTGGCCCGTCGCAAGCGCAACGAGCCAACCGATTGATACTACTAGGAGTTTTCGGCCGTCTTGAACGGGAAGCCGAGCGCCTTGAGCAGCGCGCGACCCTGTTCGTCGTTCTTGGCAGTCGTCACAACAGTGATGTCCATGCCGCGAACGCGGTCGATCTTGTCCTGGTCGATCTCGTGGAACATGACCTGCTCGGTCAGACCGAAGGTGTAGTTTCCATTGCCATCGAACTGCTTGTCCGACAGGCCGCGGAAGTCGCGGATGCGGGGCAGAGCCAGCGAAAGCGTGCGGTCGAGGAACTCCCACATGCGGTCGCCACGCAGCGTGACGTGGGCGCCGATGGGCTGACCCTCACGCAGCTTGAACTGAGCGATCGACTTGCGCGCCTTGTTGATCTGCGGCTTCTGGCCGGTGATCTTGGTCAGGTCTGCAACAGCGCCGTCGATGATCTTGCCATCGCGGGCCGCCTCACCGACACCCATGTTCACAACGATCTTGACGAGACCCGGAACCTGGTGCACGTTCGTCAGGCCGAGGTCGGCCTTCAGCTGTGCAGAGAGTTCACTCTGGTACTTCGCCTTGAGACGCGGCTGGATTTTGCCAGTAGCGATGTCAGTCATTAGAGGTCCTTACCTGACTTCTTTGCGTAACGAACGCGGACCGTCTTGGTGACGCCGTCCTTCGTTACCTCTTCGTTGCGGAAGCCGACTCGCGTGGGCTTCTTGGTCTCGGGGTCCACGAGAGCAACGTTGGACACGTGAATCGATGCCTCGTGCTGCTCGATGCCACCGGTCTTGGTGCCGCCCTGAGTCTGGCCGACGCGAACGTGCTTGGTGACGAAGTTGACACCCTCCACGATCACGCGGTTCTTCTCAACGAGGACCTGGAGGACCTTGCCCTGCTTGCCGCGGTCGCCGCCCTTTTCCTGACGACGGCCGGTGATGACCTCTACGAGGTCACCCTTCTTGATGTTCGCCATGACTTAGATAACCTCCGGTGCCAGCGAGATGATCTTCATGAACTTCTTGTCGCGAAGTTCACGGCCGACCGGTCCGAAGATACGGGTACCGCGGGGGTCACCGTCGTTCTTCAGGATTACAGCGGCGTTCTCATCGAACTTGATGTACGAACCGTCGGGACGACGGGTCTGCTTTTTGACGCGAACGACGACAGCCTTGACGACGTCGCCCTTCTTGACGTTGCCGCCAGGAATAGCGTCCTTGACGGTGGCAACGATGACGTCACCGATGCCGGCGTAACGACGGCCGGAGCCACCGAGAACGCGAATGGTGAGCAGCTCTTTGGCGCCGGTGTTATCGGCGACCTTGAGCCGTGATTCTTGCTGAAGCACTTCTAACTCCTTCTACGAAGCAAGCCCGGGGGGCTTACTTGGCCTTCTCGAGGATCTCGACCAGGCGCCAGCGCTTGGAAGCGCTGAGGGGGCGGGTCTCGCTGATGAGAACGAGGTCGCCGATGCCTGCGGCGTTGAGCTCGTCGTGAGCCTTCACCTTGGAGGTACGGCGGATGACCTTGCCGTACAGAGGGTGCTTCACGCGGTCTTCGACCTCAACGACGATGGTCTTCTCCATCTTGTCGCTGGTGACGTAGCCACGACGGGTCTTGCGGTAGCCGCGGACGAGTTCAGCCGTCTCGGCGACCTCGGCTGCAGCAGCCTTCTTGGTCTCAGCCATGACTAGGCCTCCTTCGTCTCTTCAGCCGAAGGAGCCTCGACGGCGTCCTTCTTGGCCTTCGTCTTCTTCTCAGCCTTGGCGGGAACCTCGACCGGTGCGGGCGTGGCACGAATGCCCAGCTCACGCTCACGGAGAACCGTGTAGATACGAGCGATGTCGCGCTTGACGGCGCGCAGGCGGCCGTGGCTCTCGAGCTGACCGGTGGCGGACTGGAAGCGCAGGTTGAACAGCTCTTCCTTTGCCTTCTTCAGCTCGTCGACGAGACGCTCGTCTTCAAATGTGTCGAGCTCGACGGATGCGAGCTCCTTGGTACCGATCGCCATTATGCGTCACCCTCTTCGCGCTTGATGATTCGTGCCTTGAGGGGCAGCTTGTGGATTGCACGGGTAAGTGCCTCGCGGGCCAGTGCCTCAGGGACACCGGCAACCTCGAAGAGCACGCGACCCGGCTTGACGTTTGCTACCCACCACTCGACGGAACCCTTACCGGAACCCATGCGGGTTTCGGCAGGCTTCTTGGTCAGCGGACGGTCGGGGTAGATGTTGATCCACACCTTTCCGCCACGCTTGATGTGACGCGTCATGGCGATACGAGCGGACTCGATCTGACGGTTGGTCACATAAGCGGGGGTCATCGCCTGGATACCGAACTCACCGAAGGTGACCTTGGTACCACCGGTGGCGTGGCCGCTACGACCGGGGTGGTGCTGCTTACGGTGCTTGACTTTACGTGGAATCAACATGGTTATGCCTCAACTCCTGCTGCAACCGGTGCCTCGGCGCGCGGGGCACGACGGGGACGGTCACTACGCTCGGGGCGCGACGACTTCTGGTTCGCCTGCTCGCGAGCGAGTTCCTTGTTGGTGATGTCGCCCTTGTAGATCCAGACCTTCACGCCAATGCGGCCGAAGGTGGTCTTCGCCTCGTAGAAGCCGTAGTCGATGTTCGCGCGCAGGGTGTGCAGCGGCACACGGCCTTCGCGGTAGAACTCCGAACGGCTCATCTCGGCGCCGCCGAGGCGGCCGGAGACCTGGATGCGAACACCCTTGACTGCGGGGGTGCGCTGGGCGCCCTGCAGGCCCTTACGCATCGCGCGGCGGAAGGCCACACGTGCGGTGAGCTGCTCGGCAATGCCCTGAGCGACGAGCTGAGCGTCAGCCTCGGGGTTCTTGACCTCGAGGATGTTCAGCTGGATCTGCTTCTTCGTGAGCTTCTCGAGGTCGGCGCGGATGCGCTCGGCCTCTGCACCACGACGACCGATCACGATGCCCGGACGGGCGGTGTGAATGTCAACGCGGACGCGGTCACGGGTGCGCTCGATCTCGATGCGCGAAACGCCGGCACGATCGAGCGAGGTGCT
>CAZZNX010000067.1:12023-17480 GCA_964655795.1 uncultured Leifsonia sp.
CACGGTAACGCTGACCCGGCTTCGTGCTGTCAGAGAACCAACGCGACACGTGGTCGGTGGTGATTCCCAGACGGAAGCCATACGGGTTTACTTTCTGACCCATTACTTCGTGCCCTCCTCAGGAGTGGTGAGCACAACAGTGATGTGGCTGGTGCGCTTCAGAATCTGGAATGCGCGGCCCTGTGCACGCGGCTGGAAACGCTTGAGGGTTGCACCCTCATCAACGAATGCCTGCGAGATGTACAGGTCCTGCTCGTCCAGGAATGTGTTCGAGGCGTCTGCCTTGACTCGCGCGTTAGCGATTGCCGAGGCAACCAGCTTGTACACGGGCTCGCTCGCACCCTGGGGTGCGAACTTCAGGATTGCCAAAGCTTCCTGTGCCTGCTTGCCGCGGATCAGGTTGACAACGCGACGAGCCTTCTGGGGGGTGACGCGGATGTGTCGCACGCGTGCGATCGACTCCACCATTTCTTCTCCTCCTTCACGTCACCGCGTTAGCGGCGACGGCCCTTCTTGTCGTCCTTCACGTGACCACGGAAGGTGCGGGTGGGCGCAAACTCGCCGAGCTTGTGCCCGACCATGGTTTCGGTGACGAACACCGGAATGTGCTTGCGACCGTCGTGTACTGCGATGGTGTGTCCCAGCATTGCGGGGATGATCATCGAGCGGCGCGACCAGGTCTTGATCACGTTCTTGTTGTTGGCTTCGTTCGCCGTGATCACCTTGCGGAGCAGGTGGTCATCAACGAAGGGGCCCTTCTTAAGACTGCGTGGCATCTTCTACAACTCCTACTTACGCTTCTTGCCGACGTTGCGTCGACGAACAATGAGCTGGTCGCTGGGAAGGTTGCGCTTGCGCGTGCGGCCTTCCTTCTGGCCCCAGGGGCTGACCGGGTGACGTCCACCGGAGGTCTTACCCTCACCACCACCGTGCGGGTGGTCAACCGGGTTCATGGCGACACCACGCACGGTCGGGCGAACGCCCTTCCAGCGCATACGGCCGGCCTTTCCCCAGTTGATGTTCGACTGCTCGGCGTTGCCGACCTCGCCGATCGTGGCGCGGCAGCGTGCGTCGACGTTGCGGATTTCGCCCGACGGCAGACGAAGCTGCGCGTAGGGGCCGTCCTTGGCGACGAGACGAACCGATGCACCGGCCGAGCGGGCCATCTTGGCGCCGCCACCGGGGCGGAGCTCGATAGCGTGAATCACGGTACCGGTGGGGATGTTCTTCAGCGGCAGGTTGTTGCCGGGCTTGATGTCAGCGCCGGCACCCGACTCGACAATGTCACCCTGCGACAGCTTGTTCGGCGCAATGATGTAGCGCTTCGTGCCGTCGACGTAGTGCAGAAGAGCAATACGTGCAGTGCGGTTGGGGTCGTACTCGATGTGAGCGACCTTCGCGTTGATGCCGTCCTTGTCATTGCGACGGAAGTCGATGACACGGTACTGGCGCTTGTGGCCACCACCGATGTGACGGGTCGTGATGCGTCCCTGGTTGTTACGGCCACCGGTCTTGGGCAGCGGGCGCAGCAGCGACTTCTCGGGGGTCGAGCGGGTGATCTCTGCGAAGTCCGCAACAGAAGATCCGCGACGACCCGGGGTCGTGGGCTTGTACTTACGAATAGCCATGTTTTTCCTCTGCTCCCTAGCCGACAGCCGTGAAGATGTCGATGGAACCGGACTTGAGCGTGACAATGGCACGCTTGGTGTCCTTGCGCTTGCCCATGCCGAACTTGGTGCGGCGGGTCTTGCCCTGACGGTTCAGGGTGTTGATGGACGCGACCTCGACGTTGAAGATCTTCTCGATAGCGAGCTTGATCTCGGTCTTGTTCGAGCGCGGGTCGACGACGAAGGTGTACTTGCCCTGGTCGATCAGGCCGTAGCTCTTCTCGGAAACGACCGGAGCGATGATGACGTCGCGAGGGTCCTTGTTCTGAGTGGCGCTCATGCGGAGACCTCTTCCTTCTTGCTCTTCGAAGCAATGAACGCCTCGAGTGCAGCCTTGGTGAAGACGATGTCGTCAGAGACGAGAACGTCGTAGGCGTTCAGCTGGTCGGCCGGCAACACGTGCACGGACGGGATGTTGCGCACAGCCTTGGCGCTCTGCTCGTCACCACGCTCGAGCACGATGAGAACGTGCTTCGAGGTCGAGATGGCCGAGAGGTAAGCCAGTGCAGCCTGCGTGTTCGGGGTCTCGCCAAGGACGAGAGTCTCGACAGCGTGCAGACGGCTTCCACGAGCGCGGTCCGAGAGCGAGCCGAGCAGAGCAGCGGCAATCATCTTCTTGGGGGTGCGCTGCTCGTAGTTACGAGGCGTCGGGCCGTGGACAATGCCACCACCGGTCATGTGAGGGGCACGGATCGAGCCCTGACGAGCGCGACCGGTTCCCTTCTGCTTGAACGGCTTGCGGCCAGCACCAGAAACCTCGCCGCGACCCTTGGTCTTGTGCGTGCCCTGGCGTGCGGCAGCGAGCTGCGCGACAACGACCTGGTGGATGAGCGGAACGTTCGTCGGAACGTCGAAGAGCTC
Source organism: uncultured Leifsonia sp. (assembly GCA_964655795.1). Lineage (GTDB taxonomy): Bacteria > Actinomycetota > Actinomycetes > Actinomycetales > Microbacteriaceae > Microterricola. The sequence continues at coordinate 14,552 of CAZZNX010000067.1, forward strand.
GGCGGGAAGCTCAATCGAGCCTGCCTTCTTGCCCTTTACGTCGAGAACGTCGATGGTGTTGGTAGCTGTAGCCATCTGGTTACGCCCCCTTCACTGCGTTGCGAACGAAAACGAGACGGCCGCGAGCACCGGGAACGGCGCCCTTGACCAGCAGGAGGCCCTTCTCGGCGTCAACCGAGTGCACCTTGAGGTTGAGCACGGTCACGCGCTCTCCACCCATACGACCGGCCATGCGCATGCCCTTGAAGACACGGCTCGGGGTCGAGGAAGCACCGATGGAACCGGGCTTGCGGTGGTTGCGGTGGGCACCGTGCGAAGCGGAGACACCCTTGAAGTTGTGACGCTTCATGACACCGGCGAAGCCCTTGCCCTTGGAGGTGCCCATGACGTCGACCAGCTGGCCGGCCTCGAAGACACCGTCAACGGTGAGCTCCTGGCCCGCGCTGTAGTCAGCGGCATCCGCGGTGCGGACCTCGGTGACGTGACGGCGGGGGGTGACGCCAGCCTTCTCGAAGTGACCCGCGGCAGGCTTGTTCACCTTGCGGGGATCGATCTGACCGGACGCGATCTGGACGGCGAGGTAGCCGTCGGTCTCGACGTTGCGAACCTGGGTGACCACGTTCGGTGCGATTTCGATGACGGTAACGGGAACGAGCTTGTTGTTCTCATCCCAGACCTGGGTCATGCCGAGCTTCGTGCCGAGCAGTCCCTTGGAGGTCTTCGTATCTGCGTAAGACATCCCGGCCCCCTTAGAGCTTGATCTCGATGTTGACGTCTGCCGGCAGGTCGAGACGCATAAGCGAGTCGACAGCCTTGGGCGTCGGGTCGATGATGTCGATCAGACGCTTGTGGGTGCGCATTTCAAAGTGCTCCCGGCTGTCCTTGTACTTGTGAGGAGAACGGATGACACACACCACGTTCTTCTCGGTCGGAAGCGGTACCGGGCCAACAACGGTGGCACCAGCACGGGTGACCGTGTCAACGATCTTGCGAGCCGAGGTATCGATGACCTCGTGGTCGTAAGACTTAAGTCGAATGCGGATCTTCTGTCCCGCCATGTCTGACTCTCTCTCTGTCAAGGCGTCTTACATCCGGTTGGCTGCATTGGACGCCGTCGTAGTACTTCGTAAGTCGCACCACTATTTATCTGTCAATCGGGCGGTTCGGGGCCGAGGCCCGCTCCCACCCACATCGCTTCCCCGCTCGGGCCGAGGCCGTCACAGCACAGAGCGAGGCTCTGTGCACAAGGTTGTGATGAAGTGTGTTCTGCTCCCCGCGGCCTAGCCCGATCCTTACGCACCACAGGTGATGACGCGGATGAAACTATGCACTGCCTGGCAGTGATTCCGTCATCGTGCGCAGCACGGACGACAGAAATGTTGAACTGGACAAGTTTGCCACAGATCCGGGGTAAGTGCAACCCGGGCGTGTCGCGCCGGCGTGGCGCCCGCCTCGCCCGTGATTCCGGGCATCCGCGGCACATGCGGATGCCACGCCCACTGGACGTTTCAGAGCCCTCGCGCGCGCCAGAAACGACACCTTCGCGCCACTACTCATCACCGCGAAGCTGCGCCTTCTGCAGCGCCTGCATGTGAGTCCATTGTGCGCGCTGCTGTTGTGCACAGGCTGTGCACTCCCTCCGGCTGTCCACAGCTTCGCGGCGCCCGGCCGTCGTGGTGGCGCGAGGATTCAGACTGGGGGCATGACCACCGCATTGAGTGCCCAGTCGGTCGACCTTCTCCGCATCGCACCGGCGCTCCTGCTCGCAGGCGAGCACAATGCACTCGGTGCGGTGCGCGGGCAGCTGGCTCGAGAAGTCGCCGCCGGACGGCTGATCCGGCTGCGACGTGGGCTCTCTGCGAGGCGCACAGTGTGGGACGCACTCAGCGCCACCGAGCGCTACCAAGCCCTCTGCTCGGTGTCGCGCGCACGAGTGGGCAGCTCCCGGTGCTCTCCCACGAGTCCGCGGCTGTCATCCACGGGCTGCCCGTCGTCGGTCGCTGGCCCGCGGTTGTGCATCAGCTGATCAGCCCCAGGACCGGCGGGAGGTCGACATCAGATCGTATTCGTCATGCCGCCGAGTTCGATGCCGCGGACATCGTCGAGCGGGACGGGCTGGTGCTCACCGGCCTCGCGCGCACGCTCATCGACCTCGCGCGCAGCGCCTCCGCCGTCACCGCGGTGGCGAGCATCGATGCGGCCCTGCACGTTCCCCGATTCGGCGGCCGCACTGCGATCACGAAGGCCGAGCTCGATGAGACATCGACGACAACGACTTCTATTGGCCGCATGTCGACGCGATCGGTGAATCCGATGGTCGGGGCAAGTACACCGATCCCCGGTTGCTCGGAGCGCGGGATCCACGCGACTTCGTCTACGCGGAGAAGCTCCGTGAGGACGCGTTGCGCTGCGAGGCGCGGGCGTTCACCCGCTGGGACTACGAGGTCGGCATGAGCACGACGCGCCTGGCCGCACGCCTCGCCCTGATCGGAGTCGTGCCGGCGCGTGCGCCACGGCTCGGCTGGCGCTGAGCGCGGTGGAAACCACGCATCCGCGCCGGTTGTTCTGACCGCGAAACTGTCGTTTCTACCGCGTCGCCGCAAGCGCGGCCGCCTCGCGCCGACGGGCGAGGTGCAGCAGCGTGACGCACACGAGCATCACCGCTCCCGCGATGAGGAGGGGCACGGCTCCATGACCAGTGGCGCGGATGATGAGCGCACCGAGTGCGCCTCCCCCGCCCATCGCCACGACGGCGAGCACGCGGCGGCGCCACTTGTCGCCCGTGCCACCGGCGAGATGGCTGTCGATCGCGAGGTTGGCGAGGGTGCTCGTGACGACGATTGTGCTGACATCGGCGATGCCCGTCGCGCGCACGCTCGCGGCCTGCGCGCCCATCACGATGGCGAGACCCGCGGTCACGGGCACCAGG
>CAZZNX010000067.1:17492-19250 GCA_964655795.1 uncultured Leifsonia sp.
TGCCGACGGCGACCCAGAAGACGGCCAGACCCAGGGTGAGCACGGTGCCACCCAGCAGCACGACGAGGTTCGCCGTCGGCAGTCGTGAGTCGTGGCTGCGCCCGCGCAGCAGACGGGCGGCAACGAAGGCTCCGACCAGGAAGCCGAGCAGCGCGATGAGGTTGTTCAGCAGCGGGATGCCGCCCTCCCCCGCGAGCGCGAAACCGATGAAGAGCACGTTGCCGGTCATGTTGCCGGTGAACACCCGGTCCAGCGCGAGGTAGCTGACCGCGTCGACGATGCCCGTCGCGAGAGTCAGCAGCAGCAGCGCCGGCAGATAGAGCCGATCCGCACTCCGCTTGTCGAGTGGTGAGCGCTCTGCATCCGTCATTCCGACCTCCGCTCACACTGTAGCGAAGCCGACGGCGCCGGCATGATCAACGGGGCCGGGCTGCAGCCCGACCCCGCCTCGATTCGGACGTATGCCCGAAGAATCTCTACTCGTTGCCGACTGCTCCATCGGCCGCGTCACGCGCGGTGTCGACGTGCTCGGCGAACTTGTCGCCCGTCACCTTGTTGGCGAGGCCGGCCGCCCCGTCGAGCAGCTGGTCGCTGATGCCCTCAGCGTGCTCGCTCTTCAGAAAATCCTTGGCCTGGTCGCTGTTCAGGAAGTCCTTGGCTTGGTTGGTCAAATCCTCGATGCCCATGCTTGTCCCCGTCTCGTCTCTGTGCGCGAGCCGGAAGGCAGGCGCACCTCATTGTGGTGTCACGGCGTTGACGCGTGCAAGGGCTGTGGCGCTTTCCAGCGACGGGCGGGCCACAATGAATGATGAGTGAAATCGCACCACAGCCAACACCGTCAACTCACGCAGGACCGGGGAGCGTCAGCGCGACCCGCACGGGCGCACGCAGCTACATCGGCCGCAATGCGCGCGGGAGTGAGGTGCTGATCGGCCCGGCCGAGCTCGCCGGCCACTTCACGCCGGGCGAGCTGCTGAAACTGGCCCTGGCGGGATGCGCAGGCATGAGTTCGGACCGCGTGACCGCACGTCGGCTGGGTGATGACTACCAGGCCACGGTGTGGGCGCATGGCAGTGCCGACCCCAACGAGGAGCGGTACCGTGCGATCGACGAGGAGATCCTGCTCGAACTCGACGGCCTCGACGAGGCGGATATCGCGACGCTGCGCACGATCATCGGGAAGTCCATCGAGCGCGCGTGCACCGTCGGCCGGAGCGTTGTCGGCAGCATCGACGTCAGCACCACCGTGAACGGCCATCCGGCGCACTGAGTTAAAAGCCTGAAGGGGCCGAGCCATAAGGCTCGACCCCTTCAGAGATCAGTAGTTGAAACTACTTGATGATCTTGGTCACCGTGCCGGCGCCAACGGTGCGGCCACCCTCACGGATGGCGAAGCCGAGGCCCTCTTCCATGGCGATCGGCTGGATGAGCTCGACCGTCATGTCGGTGGTGTCGCCGGGCATGACCATCTCGGTGCCCTCGGGCAGCGTGATGACGCCGGTGACGTCGGTGGTACGGAAGTAGAACTGCGGGCGGTAGTTCGCGTAGAACGGGTTGTGACGGCCACCCTCATCCTTGGAAAGGATGTAGGCGGTGCCCTCGAAGTCGGTGTGCGGCGTAACCGAACCCGGCTTGACGATGACCTGGCCGCGCTCGACGTCTTCGCGCTTGGTGCCACGAAGAAGAAGACCACAGTTCTCGCCGGCCCATGCCTAGTCGAGCTGCTTGTGGAACATCTCGATACCAGTGACCGTGGTC
>CAZZNX010000068.1:0-15801 GCA_964655795.1 uncultured Leifsonia sp.
CACATACTCGCTGCCAGAGGCCCAGCTCGACCGCTTCCTGCTCAAGCTCGTGCTCGACCTGCCGGAGCGCGACACCGAGATCGAGGTGTTGCGCAGGCACGCGGCCGGATTCGACCCGCGCAATCTCGCCGGCGCGGGGGTCACCGCCGTACTGGACGCCGGGCAGCTGGCCGCGGCGCAGGCCTCTGCCGCATCCGTTGGCGTCAGCGCCGACGTCCTGGCGTACGTCGTCGATCTGGCCCGCGCCACCCGCACGAGCCCATCGGTCAAGCTCGGCGTGAGCCCGCGAGGGACGACAGCCCTGCTCGCCTCCGCCAAGGCGTGGGCCTGGCTGAGCGGCTACGACTCGATCACGCCGGACCACGTGCAGGCGATGCTGCTGCCCGTCTGGCGGCACCGGGTGCAGCTGCGCCCGGAGGCCGAGCTCGAGGGAGTCTCGGTCGACGCGATCCTGCGCTCGATCGTGCAGCAGGTTCAGGTTCCGATCTAGCGATGGCGATCACGCCGCGATTCGTGCTGCTCCTCGCCGTCGGCGCGGTGCCCATCGTGCTGCTCGGCGGGGAATCGCTCGGCGCCGCGGCGACGGTGCTCGGGGTGTGGCTGCTCGTCACGCTCGCGCTGCTGGCCGTTGATCTGCTGCTCGCCGCCTCGCCGCGGCAGCTGGCCGCCGAGCGTGTGATTCCCGCGCGGGTGCGTCTCGGCGAGAGCGTCGACGCCCGGTTGTTTCTGACGAACACCGGCACGCGCGCGCTCCACGGGAACGTGCGTGACGCCTGGCAGCCGTCGGCCGGGCCGGCAAGCAACCGGGCCAGAGTCGCCCTGCCGCCCGGCGAGCGCCGCGCACTCAGCACCGTGCTGACCCCGTTCCGCCGGGGCGAACGCCGGGTGGAGCAGATCACCGTGCGCTCCATCGGCCCGCTCGGCCTCGCCGCCAGGCAGGCCACCCTGCACGCGCCCGGCCGGGTGCGCGTGCTTCCACCGTTCAACGCCCGCAAGCACCTGCCGTCGCGCCTGGCACGGCTGCGCGAGCTCGACGGCCGCACCGCCGTGATGGTGCGCGGCCAGGGCACCGAATTCGACAGCCTGCGCGAGTATGTGCGCGGCGACGATGTCCGCTCGATCGACTGGCGTGCGACCGCACGCCGCAGCGGAGGGCTGCTGGGGGCCGGGGTGCAGCATGGAACGGCGGCGCCGATGGCGCCGAACCTCATGGTGCGCACGTGGCGGCCGGAACGCGACCGCCGGGTCGTGATCGTGCTCGACAGCGGGCGCACCTCCGCCGCGCGGGTGGCCGATGAACCCCGCCTCGACACCGCGTTCGAGGGGGCGCTCCTGCTCGCCGCCCTCGCGTCGCACGCCGGAGACCGCGTCGACTTCCTCGCCTACGACCGCCTCGTGCGCGGTCGGGTGCAGGGCGCGAGCGGCGCAGAGCTGCTCAGCCGCATGGTCGATTCGATGGCGCTGATCGAGCCGGCGCTCATCGAGATGGACTGGAACGCCGTTCCATCGCTCGTGCGCGGGGTCACCAGCAGACATGCTCTCGTGGTGCTGCTCACCGCGATCGAGGCCCCGGGGGCGGCATCCGGGTTGCTCTCGGTGCTGCCGCAGCTGAGCAAGCGGCACACGGTCATCGTGGCCTCCGTCACCGACCCGGCCGTGCTCGACGCGACGACCGAGCGCGGCAGCCGGAGCGAGATCTACCGGGCGGCCGCGGCCGAACGCGCGCTGCTCGACGTGGCCAGGGTCTCCGCCGCCATCCGGCAGTCGGGTGCGGAGGTTGTCACCGCCTCACCGGCGGATCTGCCACCCGCCCTCGCCGACCGATACATCGCCCTCAAGGCCGCCGGACGGCTCTGAACCGTCACACACCGTCAGATGTGCACGCCGATCGGCGTGGCACCGCTACTCTCCTGATCGTCCAATTCGTTCTGACCAGGGAGCCGCACCACATGACATCATCGACATCACCGAGCATCGGCGCTCGCCTCGCCGCTGAACTTGCCGGCACGTTTGTTCTCGTTTTCGGCGTCATCGGCACCGCGCTCTTCGCCGCGGGCTTCAACGGGGGTGACGGCAACCTCAACGTCGGCTTCCTCGGGGTGGCGCTCGCGCTCGGCCTCACCGTCGTCGCCGGCGCATACGCGTTCGGCCCGATCTCCGGTGGTCACTTCAACCCGGCCGTCACGCTCGGCCTCGCCGTCGCCCGTCGTTTCGCCTGGGGCGATGTGTTCGGCTACCTGATCGCCCAGTTCGTCGGTGGAATCCTGGCAACGAGCCTGCTCCTCGGCATCCTCTCCGGCGGCCAGAACCCCGATCTGACGGCGCAGTTCATGGGCGCATCGACCGGTTACGGCGTGCTCTCCCCCGGCGGCTTCACCTTGCTCTCCGTCATTCTGATCGAGGTCATCACCACCGCGATCTTCGTCTACGTCATCCTCGGCGTCACGAGCTCGCGCGCGGCCGCCGGATTCGCCCCCCTGGCGATCGGCCTCACCCTCACGCTGCTCGCGCTCATCGCCATCCCCGTGTCGAACGCCTCCTTCAACCCGGCCCGCTCGCTCGCGACTGCGATCTACGGCGGACCTGAAGCGCTCAGCCAGGTGTGGGTGACCCTGCTCGCCCCCGTGATCGGTGCCATCATCGCCGGCGCGACGTTCTCGCTGTTCTTCGAGCGGACCGTCACGCTCAGCGCAGACGCCCAGCGCGTGAACGCCAACGCCTGACCCTGCGACAGTCGGCCCCGCCCAACCCCCATAAGAGAAAAGCGGGGGGCGGGGCCGACTCAGGCGGCTGCGATCGTCCGCGCCCCGGCCTCGAACTCGTCGAGGTCACCGGTCTCACCCGCACGGGCCGCACGCCCTCCGAGCACGAGCATGTAGACGAGGAACGCGGCCAGCGCCAGCGCCCCGATGCCGATCTTCACCGGCCATGGCCAGGGTGCCGGCGTGACGAAGCCCTCGATGATGCCGGACACGAACAAGGCGATGGCCAGCCCGATCACGACGCTGAACATGGCGCGCGCCTCCGCAGCCAGCGCCTGCCCGCGTGTGCGCGCACCGGGCGCGATCCACGACCAGAAGATGCGGGTGCCGGCCGCAGCGGCGACGAAGACGCTGGTGAGCTCGAGCAGGCCGTGCGGGGCGATGTAGAGCAGCATCGTGTCGCCTTCGCCGTGCGCGAACATCACGGCGGCCGTCACGCCGAAGTTCTGCGCATTGCTGAAGATCACCGCGGGAACGTAGACCCCCAGGATGCCGAAGGCGATGCACTGCGCGGCGATCCACGCGTTGTTCGCCCACACCTGGCCGGCGAAGGACGCGGCCGGATTCGCGGAATAGTAGTCGACGAAGTCCTCGTCGGCGAGCTGGGCCAGCTGCTCCTTCGAACCGAAGTTCGCGAGCACCTGCGGGTCACCGAGCGCCCAGAGCGCGTAGAGCGTCGCGATGACGACCGTGGCCAGGGCGTAGACGAGGGTCAGCCAGCGCAGGCGGTAGAGGGCGGCCGGGAGCTGCACGACGAAGAAGCGGGGCAGCTGGGCGAGTAGATTGTCGCCGGTTCCGGTGAATCGCAGCCGCGCCCGCGACAGGCTCACCGAGAGTCGATCGCCCTGGAGCGTGGATCCGGCTGTGGTCTTCAGCTGCGAGAGTTGCGTCGCCCCGGACTGGTAGAGATCGACGAGCTCGTCAGCCTCTGCGCCGCTCAGCCGGCGCTGCGCCGCCAGGGCGTCCAGACGCTCCCACCGTTCACGGTGGGCTGCGGAGTAGGCGTCGAGATCCATCTGATTGAATACTAACCATGGTCGAGCCGAGCGCGCTGAGCGAACAGCATCCAGACGCCGACACCGTTTTCACCGGTGAGGCGGTCGCCCTCGACGTGCGCCCGGCCAGCGTGATGATCCGCGCGGCCGGCACGATGATCGACGCGGTCGTCTACCTCGGCGGTTTCGCGTTGCTCGCCTGGGTCGTCGCCGCCGCGGCCGGCGGCGGCATGGACCAGTCGATGGCCACAGCCCTCTCGATCATCGGGCTCGTGACGGCGCTCGTGATCGCCCCGACGATCGTGGAGACGGCCACCGGCGGGCGCTCGCTCGGCAAGCTGGCCATCGGCGCACGCATTGTGCGCGACGACGGCGGCGCCATCGCGATGCGCCACGCCTTCGTGCGGGCGCTGCTCGGCGTGATCGAGATCTACATGACGCTCGGCGGGTTGGCCGCGATGGTGGCGCTGCTGAACGCGCAGGGCAAACGCCTCGGCGACATCCTCGCCGGCACGCACTCGCAGATGGAGCGCGTCCCCCACTACACGGCCCCGGTCTACGGCGTGCCCCAGCCGTTGCTCGCCTGGGCGGAGCTCGCCGATGTCGGCACCCTCCCGGACCGGCTGCAACGGCGCATCGCGCAGTTCCTGCAGCAGGCGCCCCGGCTCTCGGATGCCGCACGCACCCGCCTGGCCGGCGAACTGGCGCGCGAGGCATCCGTCTACGTCTCACCCCTGCCGCAGATCGAGCCGGAGCTCTTCCTCGCCGGGGTCGTCGCCCTCCGCAGGGAGCGCGACGCCGCCGCACTGGAACTCAGCAGGCAGCGCCTGTCTCGGCTCGACCCGGTGCTCACGGGCCTGCCGCACGGCTTCCCCGACCGCTGAGCCCCGCCGAGCGCCGGGAGCGCCGAACGTCAAGCATTGGCCTCTGTTCCCGAGGCTTCCTTGGTGTGGGCTGCCGCCTTTCGCGACGCTGCGCGTCGCGCTGCGCGCCGCGCTCAGTAGCGGTAGTGGTCGACCTTGTACGGGCCGTCGACGGCGACGCCGATGTAGGCGGCCTGCTCCGGGGTGAGCGTCGTCAGCTGCACGCCGAGGGCGTCCAGGTGCAGGCGGGCGACCTTCTCGTCGAGGTGCTTGGGCAGCACGTAGACGCCGACCGGGTACTTCTCCGGGTAGCACCAGAGCTCGATCTGGGCGAGCACCTGGTTGGTGAAGGAGTTGCTCATCACGAACGAGGGGTGGCCGGTGGCATTGCCGAGGTTCATCAGGCGGCCCTCGCTGAGCACGAGCACGCTGCGGCCCGTCGGCAGGCGCCACTCGTGCACCTGCGGCTTGATCTGCACCGACACTGCGCCCGGCAGCTTCTCGAGCGAGACCATGTCGATCTCGTTGTCGAAGTGGCCGACGTTGGAGACGATGGCGAGGTGCTTCATGGCGAGGATGTTCTCGACCGTGATGACGTTGAAGTTGCCCGTGCAGGTGACGAAGATGTCGACGTCGCCGACGACATCCTCGAGCTTGGCCACCTGGTAGCCGTCCATGGCCGCCTGCAGCGCGCAGATCGGGTCGACCTCGCTCACGATCACGCGGGCGCCCTGGCCGCGCAGCGCCTCTGCCGCGCCCTTGCCGACGTCGCCGTAGCCGACGACGAATGCGACCTTGCCGCCCATCAGCACGTCGGTGGCCCGGTTCAGGCCATCGGGCAGCGAGTGGCGGATGCCGTACTTGTTGTCGAACTTGCTCTTGGTGACGGAGTCGTTCACGTTGATGGCCGGGAACAGCAGCCCCCCGGATACCGCCAGCTCGTAGAGGCGGTGCACTCCGGTCGTCGTCTCCTCCGTCACACCCTTGATCTCGGCGGCGATGCGCGTCCACCGGTCGGTGGAGAGGTCGAGCGAGCGGCGCAGCGTGTCGAGCACGACGCGGTACTCGCTGCTGTCGGCATCCGTCGTCGACGGAACGGCGCCGGCCAGCTCGAACTCGCGGCCCTTGTGCACGAGCAGCGTGGCGTCGCCGCCGTCGTCCAGGATCATGTTCGGGCCCGACCAGGTCTCGCCGGCGGCCGCGGCCTCGGCGCTCCAGTCGAAGATGCGCTCCGTGCACCACCAGTACTCCTCGAGCGTCTCGCCCTTCCACGCGAAGACGGGGACGCCGGCAGGCTCGGCCTCTGTACCGGTCGGCCCGACGGCGATCGCCGCGGCGGCCTCGTCCTGGGTGGAGAAGATGTTGCAGCTCGCCCAGCGCACCTGGGCGCCGAGAGCGGTGAGGGTCTCGATCAGCACGGCGGTCTGCACGGTCATGTGCAGGCTTCCCGCGATGCGGGCGCCGGCCAGCGGCTTGGACTCGCCGAACTCGGCGCGCAGCGCCATCAGGCCCGGCATCTCATTCTCGGCCAGCCGCAGCTGGTGGCGGCCGGCCTCGGCGAGACCGAGATCGGCGACCTTGAACGACAGGGCAGAAGAGGGCGCGAGAGTCATGTGGCCATTCTCGCAGTTTCCGGCTGTCGGCGTCGCCCTGCTCGCCTTCGTTACTCCGTCTGGCGCTGCCCGGCATCGGAGACGAGGCTCATGTGGCGCACGACCTGCCAGCCGACGGGGGCGGAGAGTCGTTCGGCGTGCCGGGCGCAGAGGTCGTAGCCGTGCGGCTCGGCCGTGGCGCTCAGCGGCCCGAGCACCGCCATCGAGTCGGCGTAGTCATAGGTGAGAGTCGCGACGGCCTGACCTTGGCACGCGATCTTGGAGCAGGGCCTGTTCATGTCGACTCCAGCGTATCGCCAGAGCACGACACTGCGTGCTGCAGCCCAGCCTCGCGGCCTAGGATTGGTGCTATGCCTCGTTCGCGCCGTACCTCGTCTGGCCGTGCCTCGGCGGGCGGTTCCGCTCGGCGCGGCATCCGCGACCGTCACGGCCGCGGCCTGCGTTCCTCGGTGGCCGGCCCGTACCTGCCGATGCTGAACGGTCGAATCGACATCTTCGAGCAGACGATCCTCTCGACCGCGGAGTACCTCCGCGGGGTCTGGCCCGCCGAACTGTCCTCTGTTCGCTTCGAGGTCGCCGCCGCGCCGGAGCAGGCGCTGCACGGCGATCACATCGACCGCTGGAGCGTCGATCCGGAGCGCGGGCGCATCGTGTTCTACCGCGTGCCCATCCAGCGGATGAGCAAGCTGCACCACAACGACGACATCCACCGCCGCATGATGGTGGAGAGCTGCGTGTTCCGTGCCGTCGGCGATCTGCTCGGCAAGGACCCGTGGGACCTGGCGCCCGACCGCTTCCGCCACTTCTAGTCGCGTCGGCAGGTGCCTGTCGACTCGCCAAGCACCGGTGGCGATTCCTGAGGGTGCCTGACTGACGGCTGCCGCCTTTCGCAACGCTGCGCGTTGCGTTAGTGCGTGTAGACGGCGATCGCGCGGGCGAGCGGGCCAGGCGGGTTGATCGCGAATGAGGAGAGCGCAGCGCTGCCCTGGTAGCTCACGCTCGCCACGACGCCGCCGGTCTCGCTGGCACCGAGGGTGTACATGCCGCCTGCGCTGAGGGGAACGCTCACCGCCCCGGCGGCCGGCAGGTTCACCGTCAACGGGGCGCCGGATCCCTCCTGCAGGGTGATCCGCTGGGCGTTGCCGTGCGGGTTCGCCAGGCGGAGCGTCGGTGCAGGGCCGTCCGCGACGACGATGGCGCTGTCGTCGACGAGCGCCTGGGAGGCGACGAACCACGCGAAGTCCTCGCCCGTCGCCGATTTCTCCGTGCTGCGCGCGGCGGCGACGATCGGCTGGTCCGCGTTCAGGCGCACCGTGTAGCTGCCGGCGGCGAGCTCGGTGAGTGGGACCTCCGACGCGACACCGGGTTCCAGGGTGACGGTGATCGATGTGCCGTTGCCGCCGTCGTCTGATGTCGCGCTCACGGTGAGCTCCGCGGCATCCTGCCCGACGTTGAGCACGCGCACGGCGGCCTGGTCGTCGTGGAAGTGGGTGTCGTTGCTCTGGGTCTCGTCGATGAGCGCCGCCGGCACGGTGAACCCGGAGATCAGCTGCTCGATGGCCGGTGATGCCGTGGTTCCCGCGAGCTCGATGCCGCCGGGGATGAGGCCGCTGATGACGCTCTGCTGCAGTGACGCGACGACCTGACCGCCCCGTGTGGCCATGTGGATGACGGGCGAGTTGAGGTTCGGGGCGAGTCCGGCCAACGGGATCACGCGCTGTGATCCGGGCTGCACGAGGATCCCGGTCGAACCGGGTGCATCGACGACGCCACCCTCGCCGTACAGCGTCAGATCGACCGTTGCCGCGACGTCGCTCGGATTGCTGAGCAGAATCAGGCTGGTCTGACCGACCGCGGTGGATCCGGCGACCAACCAACCGTCGGATGCGGCCTCGCCACAGCCGGCAGCGGCGAACCCGCTGAGCGTCTCCGTCCCGGCGGTCTGCGACTGTGCACCGGCGATGAGCGGCGCTGACTCGGCCGCGGGAACGCTCAGCACCAGCGGTGTCCCTGCGACATCGCCTGCGACGTTGTCCGGAACGGCGATGGGGCTGACCGTGAGATCGGATGCCGTGAGGGAGCCGGGCCGTCCAGCCGCGTAGCGGCTGTCTGCTGCGCCGATCGAGGAGGCGGAGGACGCCGCACTCGCGTCGGCGGCGAGGGCGAGCAGCGGTCCGGGGCAGACGCGCTGCTGCCCGCTGGCCGCCGGCGTGACGAGTTCGGCGTTCGGCTGCACGATGTGGCTCGGCCACGGGAGCAGCGTCGCAGCCCCGACGGTGGCGACCGCGGCGGCGATGCCGAGCAATCCGGTCATGGCACGGGCGCCGGCAAGCGCCCAACGGCGGCTAGCGCTCATCGCTCTGCCCGCTTTCTTCTGCTCCTGCGTCATTCGCATCTGCGTCGTTCGCTTCTGCAACATGCACTTCTGCGTCAGTCACTTGTGCGTCGTTCACTTCTGCGTCGTTCACTTCTGCGTCGTTCGTCTGGCTCGGTTCGCTCGCAGCGCCATCCGGCAGCGCGCCAGACCCTGCGGATTCGGTCTTCGCCCGTCTCCGCTTCGCCGGCTTCTCCTTCACCGGCTTCTCCTGCTTTGCCTTCTTGCGGGGTTCTGCGTCCTGAGGCAGAACGGTCGCGGCCACGGCCGTCCGGCCGCCAGGCACGTCACGGCCGACACCGGTCGGGATCGAGAGCAGCACGACGAAGCCGAAGACGGCCAGTTGTGTCCACATCACGGCCTGGGCGAACCATCCACCGGCATCCGCGGGGATCGCGGCGGCGTCCGCAGCCGCGGCGTCACTCGTCTGGTAGCTCCACAGCGTTCCGAAATCGGTCTCGCCGACCGGAACCAGAAGTGCGTTGCCGTCGAGTGAGCTCGCCGCGCGCCGCGCGGTCTCTGCGGCATCCGTGCTGACCGCCGCGTCCGGCGCTGCACTGGCCGGGGCCAGCAACACGAAGCGGATCGCCAGTGCGTCGAGGCTCGGCTGGGCGTCGAAACCGCTGCGCGAGCTGAGGTTGCCGGCCAGCTCGGCCAGCATGGCATCGTCGTCGCTCAGTTCCGTCTGCGTCGCGAACAGGGTCGACTGGTCGTCGAGTCTGGTGCCCGATCCGCGCTGCAGCTGGGCGAGCACCCCGCCGTCTGATTGCGGCACGAGCACGAGCGTTCCCGCACGCGGGTCGGTCTGCGCCTCTGCGGTGACGAAGGCGGGGAGCATGCGCGCGTCGCCGGCGTGGACGGCGGCGGGGTTCGGTGCGGCCGCGCCCAGGGCGATGGAGCCGGCAAGCGGGATGACGGCCATGGTCAGGGCCAGACCGGAGATGACCGCCGGTACGGTCCCGGCGCGGCCGAGTGCGTTGAGCCCGATCACGGCTGCGCCGATCAGGCCGGCCCAGTAGAGGCTGAGACCGGCACCCGGCCAGACGGGGATGCCCTGGTCGCCGAGTGTCGCCACAGCGATCTGGGCCGCCGCGATGGACGTAGCGAAGCCGAGAAGCGCGGCGACGAGCCCGAACAGCGCCGTGCGCGAACCGGGCAGGAAGAGCGCGAGAAGAGCCAGCACGGCCAGCGGCGCCAACAGGATCGGCACGATGATGTCGGCGGTCACGCCGGGCAGGGCGAGGGACTCGACGAGCGTGCCCCAGCCGCCGAAGTCGCCGTTCGGGAATCCGAACAGCAGCTGCCAGCTCGAGGCCTGCTCGGCCGGCAGCGGCACACCGGGGTCGGCGAGGAGCGCCAACCAGTTGCCCCGCAGCTGCTGGTCCCAGATGAGCGGCGCCGCCAGGATGAACGCTGGGATCGGGATGCCGATGAAGCGCATGATGGAGCGGCCGCTGAACAGCACCGCGAGCAGCCAGAGCGCGAGCAGCGCGGGGGTGAGCGACGGCACGCACGCGGTGATCGCCGCGAAGAGCAGAGCGGAGGCCGCCGACGCTGACCACGATCGAGCGGCAGCGGCCGCGGCGAAGAACAGCCACGGCAACAGGATGTGCGCGATCATCGGCGCCGGTCGGCCATCGGCGATCGCGCTGAGGAAGGTGGGCGCGAGCATCCACAGCACGGCGGCCAGTGCCCGCAACGCCCCACGGTTGGTCAGCCGGGCGGCGGCCAGCCATGCCCCGAGCGCGGCCAACGGCAGTGCGCAGAAGTAGAGGGCGAGCAGCAGGGCGGAGGGCGACCAGAAGGTGATCGACCCGAGCACGGCCAGCACGGCGGCGAAGGGATCGGCCGCACCGACGAAGCCGGTTCCGATGTCGCGCCAGCCGTAGCCGATGTTCTGCCAGAGCACGGCCGGGGCGTTCACGGGCAGCAGGCCACCCCCGGTCAGTGCGGAGGCTCCGAGCAGGGGTGCGAGCAGTGCGATGCCGGCCACGGCCGCGACGATCAGCGTCCACGCTCCCCCGCTGCTGAAGAAGGCGAGTTCGTGGCGTGATCCACGCACGCGGGAGCGTTGCTGCTCGCGCACGAGCGCCCGGCGGCGGCGCACCTCGGCGCTCGGCATCCGGAGCGATGCGATCGAGCCCCAGCCGAGGGTGCGCGTGGTCTTCAGTCGGCGCCTCGCGTTCGAGACGCGGATGCCGGAGAACGCGGCACCGAACGCGGCACCGAATTCGGCGCCGATCGAACCGGGTTCCTTCTGCATGAGGCGCAGGAACGCCCGCACGAAGGCCAATGGAACGAGCGAGAGCCAATGCAGCGCCACTGCGGCGGCCGGTGCATAGACGAGCCTGCGGTGCAGCTGCGCCTGTCGGCGCAGTCGGACCCGCCTGCGCCGCTCGCTGCCCTTCTGCGAGCTTCCTGCTCCCGCGATGCCATCGCCGGCGACCGCCACGCGGGCGGCAGGGACGAGTGCGACGCGGTGGCCGGCCAAGCGGGCGCGCACACAGAAGTCGAGCGCGTCATCGACGACGGGCAGGGCGGGGTCGAAACCCGCCAGCGTCTCCCAGAGTCGGTGCCGCACGAGCATGCCGGCGGAGCCGACGGCCAAGACATCGCTGAGCCCATCGTGCTGGGCCTGATCGAGCTCGGCCCCCACGACCGGAACCGTGGCGCCGAAGCTGGTGATCGTCTCGCCGAATTCGCGGATGTAGTCCGAGCGGTCCCAGTCCATCTGCTTCGGCCCCGCGACGGCGACCGACGGCGCGATCTCCAGCGCATTGACCAGGGCGGCGAGCGCCCCCGGTTCCGGCGCCGTGTCCTGGGCGAGCAGCCAGAGGAACTCGTCGTCGGCCTCCGGCGTTGCGGTGACGCGAACGGCGGCCGCGATGGCCTCACCGAAGCTCAGCTCTTCGCCGGCCGAGATCAGGTGGGTCGGGCCGTAGCCCGCGAGCAGCTGCGCTGTGGCATCCGTCGACCCGCAATCGACCATGATCACGGTGTCCGGCCTACGCGTCTGCGCCGAGAGGGCCGCCAGAGTTCGGGGGAGATGCTGGGCGCCGTTGCGCGCGATGAGGATGGCGGTTACTCGGGGAGACATATCGGAACCAGCCTAGGTTGCGTGCGCGCCAACGAGCATGAGCGCTACAGGCGCGCCGCGAACTAACTTGCGCGCTTGCGGAGCTTGCGGCGTTCGCGTTCTGAGAGGCCGCCCCAGATGCCGAAACGCTCATCGTTGGCGAGCGCGTAGTCGAGGCACTCCGAGCGCACCTCACACGATCCGCAGATCTTCTTGGCGTCTCTGGTTGAGCCGCCCTTCTCCGGGAAGAACGCCTCTGGGTCGGTCTGCGCACAGAGCGAATCCGTCTGCCAGGCCAAGGGGTTGTCCCCGTCGATGTGCTGCCTGACACCGGGAACACCCAGCCTGACAGGATCAACGAACCAATCCTCGGGTACCCCCGGACGATAATCAGATTCAGCCATATCGTCTCCCACCCTTCTTGTCCACGCACCGGCCCGGCGCGTCCGAACTAATTACACCGTTGTCATTAGGGTGGCGTCAAGTCGCAGATCGTAAACCCTCAACTCAATATCGAGAGTTCACGACGCGCCGGAGCTTCCGCACGAAGTTATGCGGCGGCGCGTCGTGCGTCCCATGCGCTCTGCACCATCGCCGAGAGACTGTGCCGCATCTCCCAGTTCAGGTCACGCCGCGCCAGTTCGCCCGAGGCGACGATGCGGTCGGGGTCGCCGCTGCGGCGCGGTGCGATCTCCGGGGTGAACGGGATGCCGGTGACCGCGGCCATGGTGCTCATGATCTCGCCGACGGAGACGCCGTCGCCGCTGCCCAGGTTGTACACGGGCTCGATCGCGTCTCCGGCCTGGAGGCGCTCCGCCGCGGCAACGTGCGAGCGGGCGAGGTCGGCCACGTGGATGTAGTCGCGCACGCACGTGCCGTCCGGCGTGTTGTAGTCGTCGCCGTTGATACGCGGGGTGCGCCCGTCCAGCAGCGCCTCGAAGACGAGCGGGAAGAGATTGTGCGGGCTGGTGTCGTAGAGGCCGTCGTGGCCGGAGCCGACGACGTTGAAGTAGCGCAGCGAGGTGTGCGCGAGGCCCGTCGCGATGCCCTCATCGCGCAACAGCCACTCACCGATGAGCTTGCTCTCGCCGTAGGGCGATTCCGGGGACTTCGGCGTCGCCTCGGTCACCAGATCGGTGTCCGGCGTGCCGTACACGGCGGCACTGGAGGAGAACACGATGCGGCCGACACCGGCATTCTGCATCGCCTGGAGCAAAACCGTTGTCGCGGTGACGTTCTGCTCATAGGTGTGCAGCGGTCGCTGCACCGAGACTCCGGCGTACTTGAAGCCGGCGACGTGGACGACGCCGTCGATGGTGTTCTCGGCGAAGAGCCTGCCGAGCAGCTCGGCATCGAGGATACTGCCGCGATAGAACGGCACCTCGGCCGGAACGAAGTCGGCGTGGCCGCTGGAGAGGTCATCGACGATGACGACGTCGATCCCGTCGGCCAGGAAGGCCCGCACAACGTGCGAGCCGATGTATCCCGCGCCACCCGTTACCAACCACGCCATTGCTGCCCCATCTCCAGTGAATTCCGCGGCGCCTGCCGCAGGCCAGCCTCCACTGTATTGCAGCGGCCGTAGCCGTCGCGCCGCATGACGATGACCGCTCGGACGATGGCCCAGATCACGAGGGCCAGGAGAGGAATGAGAATCAACATGGCAGAAAGTCTTGCTCTTGTGATTTTCTGCCGCGAGTGGCAGCATTGACAGCATTCGTCGAGTTCCTGCCATGTCTGTCGGCATCCGGCTCTCGGCCCGTCCGACGGAGGGTGACATGCTCGAGAAGGTCGTCTGCATCGCATTGCCGGGTATGGCGCCGTTCGAATTCGGCGTCGTCTGCGAAGTCTTCGGCATCGATCGCTCCGCCCAGGGCGGCCCCGTCTTCGACTTCACGATCGTCGCGGCGGAGCCCGGGCCGATCCGCATGAAGCTGGGCTTCGACATCGTCATCTACAACGATCTGCAGGCCGCGGCCGATGCCGACCTCGTCGTGGTGCCCGCGTACATGGATTCCTCGATCAGCACGGACGGCGCCCCGGCCGTGCACCCGGAGATCCTGCAGGTCATCAGGGATGCGGAGGCCCGCGGTGCCTGGGTGCTCAGCGTCTGCAGCGGGGCTTTCGTCCTCGGCGAGGCCGGACTGCTCGACGGCCGGCGCAGCACTACGCACTGGCTCTACACCGACAAGCTCGCGAAGCGTTTTCCCGGGACAACCGTCGACGCCGATGTGCTCTTCGTCGAGGACCGCCACGTCGTCACGGGTGCAGGCACCGCCGCAGGCATCGACGCCGCGCTGCACATCGTGCGCCGCGAGCTCGGGGCATCCGCGGCCAACATCATCGCCAGGCGCATGGTCGTGCCGCCGCAGCGCGACGGCGGGCAGTCGCAGTTCATCCAGCTGCCGACCGCGACGGCGCCGAACGATTCGCTGGCCGCTGTGACCGACTGGATGCTGCAACACCTGGATCAGGAACTCACCGTCGACCAGCTCGCCCGCACGGCGCTGATGTCGCCGCGCACCTTCGCCAGGCGCTTCCGCGCAGAGCTCGGGACGACGCCGACGGCCTGGCTCAACCGCCAGCGCCTGCTGCGCGCGCAGCAGCTGCTCGAGGAGAGCGAGCTCGGCCTGGAGATCATCGCCGGTGACACGGGCTTCGGCACGGCGGCGGTGATGCGGCACCACTTCGTCAAGGTGCTGCAGACGACGCCGACGGCGTATCGGCGCACCTTCGGCTCCCGCCGGGGCGCCCGCGAACTGCTCGACGCCTAGGAGCCGGCAGCCGCTCCCGTTGGTTGAGCCTGTCGAAACCGCACCAGCATCGGTGCGGATCCTGAGGCTGCCAGGGATTGGCTGCCGCCTTTCGCGACGCTGCGCGTCGCGCTAGCCGACGGTGGCGATGAAGAGTGAGCCGGAACCGGCGACGGTGAGCGTGCCCTCATCCGGCGTGATGAACATGGACTCGCCTCGGGTGATCTCGCCCGTGGAGCGCGCGCCCGCCAGCTGCAGCGCGCCGGCGGTGCAGAGTGCGATCGCCGCACCGCTCAGCGTGATCTCCGAGGGCGCGGCGGCCTCGGCCCGCTCGATCGCGTAGAGCACGAAGTCTGTGACATCCGGCCGATACACGCGCACGCCGTCGGCCGGGCGTTCCGGCTCGAGCCTCGGCACCGGAACCGGGTCGAAGCGCAGCACCTGCAGCAGCTCGTCGACGTCGATGTGCTTGGGCGTGAAGCCACCCCGTAGCACGTTGTCGCTGGCCGCCATCAGCTCGATACCGAGCCCATCGAGGTACATGTGAATGTTGCCTGCCGGCAGGTAGAGCGCCTCGCCGGTCCGCAGCGTCACCCGGTTCAGCAGCAGCGCGAGCACGATGCTCGGGTCACCGGGGTAGGCCTCGGCGAGCGTGCCCACCGTCGCGAACTCGGCGGCGAATGGGCTGCCGTCGAGCTCTGCGGATGCGGCGAGCGCCACGACCCGCTCGACCAGCCACTCCACCTCCCCGCTGTCCTCGCCGCGGCCGTCGCGCAGCAGCCACTCGACGGTGTCCCGCAGGCCGTCGCTTCCGCGAAGCACCGTCTCCAGCGCCTCGAGCGGACTCGGCTGCGGGTCGGCCGTCGCGGCATCCGCCCGCCGCAGCTCCGCGACGATGTCGAGGGTCTGCACGAGCTCGCGGAAGCCACAGAGCGCGTCGAACCGCTCGCTCAGCGCGACGATCAGCTCCGGTTTGTGGAAGGCGTCCTTGTAGTTGCGGTCCGGCGCATCGATGGCGATGCCCGCCTCGTTCTCGAGCGCGAACCCGGCGCGCGCCTGCTCCGGCGTCGGGTGCGCCTGCAGCGACAACGGCCCGGCCGCGGCCAGGATCTTGAGCAGGAACGGCAGGCGTTCGCCGTGCTCGGCGATGCTCCGCTCCCCCAGCACGCCGACCGGGTCGGCCTGCACGAGCTCTGGCAGGGTCGCCGCGGATCCGGCGCCGACGATCACGCTCGGCGACGCCGGGTGTGCGCCCAGCCAGAGCTCGGCCTCCGGGGAACCGCTCGCCGGGTGCCCGAGCAAATCGGCGATCGCCGTGCGCGATCCCCAGGCGTAATCGCGCGGTGTGTTGGTGATTGCTACAAA
>CAZZNX010000068.1:15811-17867 GCA_964655795.1 uncultured Leifsonia sp.
GTTGGTCCCGTCCTGCTGGCTTGAGACCAAACTACCAAGTGCCTTCGCCCCCGGCCTGAGCGCCACCTATGCTGAGCGTGACATCACCGACAGGCCCCTGGCGACAGGGGCCTCCGTTTGCAATGGAGCGCCGTCATGACCTTCGAGCCCCTCATCTCCGACTTCTACAACTACGAGTCGCTGCTCAGCGAGCAGGAGAAGGAGACGATCATGGCGCTGCGCGGCTACCTCGACTCCGAGGTGCGCCCCATCATCGGCGGCTACTGGGACCGTGCCGAGTTCCCCACCGAGATCATCAAGCCGCTGGCCGAGCTCGGACAGTTCAGCTTCGCGTGGGATGAGACCCGCCCGTTCGAGAACTCCGCGGTGTTCCGCGGCTTCCTCGCCTTCGAGCTGGCCAGGGTCGACGCCTCCGTGGCGACGTTCGTCGGCGTGCAGAACGGCCTGAGCTGCGGCGCGATCTCCGTCTGCGGCTCCGCTGAGCAGCGCGCGGAATGGCTGCCGCGCCTGGCATCCGGCGAGATCGTCGGCAGCTTCGGCCTGACCGAACCGCAGAGCGGCTCCGACAGTGCGCAGGGCCTGCGCACAACCGCCAGGCGCGACGGCGACAACTGGGTACTGAACGGTGCCAAGC
Source organism: uncultured Leifsonia sp. (assembly GCA_964655795.1). GTDB lineage: Bacteria > Actinomycetota > Actinomycetes > Actinomycetales > Microbacteriaceae > Microterricola. Next base: position 16,446 of record CAZZNX010000068.1, read on the forward strand.
GCTGGATCGGCAACGCCACCTTCGCCGACATCACGGTGATCTGGGCGAAGGATGTCGCGGACAATCAGGTCAAGGGCTTCATCGTGCCGACCGACACCCCCGGCTACACCGCGAGCAAGATCGAGGGCAAGATCAGCCTCCGCGCCGTGCAGAACGCCGACATCACCCTCGAGAACGTCGTCGTGCCCGAGTCGCTCCGCTTGGCGAACGCCCACTCGTTCAAGGACACGGCGAAGGTGCTCCGACTGACCCGCGCCGAGGTGGCGTGGGCCGCCGTCGGCGTCGCGGCCGGCGCCTACGAGGCCGCCGTTGCGTACTCCAAGGACCGTGAGCAGTTCGGCAAGCCGATCGGCGCGCACCAGCTGGTGCAGGACATGCTGGCGAAGAGCCTCGGCAACATCACGGCATCGCTCGGCATGGTCGTGCGGGTCTCGGAGATGCTCGACCGCGGCGAGCAGCGCGACGAGCACTCCGCCCTGGCCAAGGCATTCACCACGGCCCGCATGCGGGAGACCGTCGCATGGTGCCGCGAACTCTTCGGCGGCAACGGCATCGTCATCGACTACGACATCGCCCGCTTCTTCGCCGACGCGGAGGCGCTGTACTCCTACGAGGGCACGCGCGAGATGAACACCCTCATCGTCGGGCGCACCATCACGGGGCAGGCGGCATTCGTCTGAGACCGCACCCGTGGCGGAGGGGCGGCCGTGCTGCACCGTCCGAGTTCGATAGCCTTGGAGCATGAAGCCGGTCCGTAGCCGTTTTGCCGTGCGCGCACTGGCCTCCCTGCTGCTGTTCACGGCCATCGCCGGCCAGTTCTGGCGCAACCTGCTCGGCTGGTGGGGCTGGGGAGCCCTGGCGATCCTCGTCGTCGTCGCCGCCGTTGTCGCGCTCGTGCGGCTGCGCCCGGAATGGTCGTGGCGTCGGATGCCGAAGAGCCTCTGGCTCTTCGTCGGCTTCTCGGTGCTCTCCCTCGCGTGGTCGTTCTACCCCGGCGCGACGGTGATCGGCATCGTCGCGCAGCTCTCCGCCACCCTCTCCGCGCTGTTCCTCGGGCTCTGCCTGAGTTGGGTCGAGTTCCTGCGCACCTTCGGTGTCGCACTGCGCTGGGTGCTCGGCCTCTCGCTGCTGTTCGAGATCTACGTCGCCGGCGTCATCGGCGGCCCGATCCTGCCCTTCTTCACCGACTACGAGGGCAAGGTGCCCGCCGCCTTCTACTGGTCACGCGGGCTGCTCTTCGACGGCGGGCCGATCGAGGGCATCGTCGCCAACCGCAACCTGCTCGCGGCCGCGGCCCTCATGGCGGTGATCGTCTTCGGCGCCCAGCTGGCGGCGCGCAGGGTGCGCAGGGGGCCTGGCATCTTCTGGCTCGCCACCGCCGTGCTGACGCTCGCCCTCACCCGCTCCGCCACCGTGATCCTC
>CAZZNX010000068.1:17877-19026 GCA_964655795.1 uncultured Leifsonia sp.
GTGCCGTCGCGGTGCTCAACGACCTGCCTCGGGCGCTCGCGTTCGTGCTGTGGGCGCGCAGGGTCGGCGAGGACGGACGCCGCCCGGTCTACCTCACAGCCGCAGGCCTGCTGCTGCTCGGCGGAGTGCTGCTCGCCACGCTCTGGGGCCAACTGCTTGCCCTCTTCGGCAAGAGCGAAGACCTGACCGGCCGCTTCGACATCTGGTCGTCGGTCGCCGGTCTCGCCGCGGAGCGTCCCGTCGCCGGCTGGGGCTGGGTCGGCTACTGGGCCCCATGGGTCGAACCGTTCGACGACCTCGCCGTGCGCAAGGGCGTCACCTATCTGCAGGCGCACAACGCCTGGCTCGACGTCTGGCTGCAGCTCGGCGTGATCGGCGTCGTGCTGTTCGCCGCGCTCGTGATCGGAACGCTCTGGCGCAGTTGGTTCCTGGCGGTTGATCGCCCGCGCGACGCACTCGCCGACAGTCGGCCCTATGCGGCATCCGCCCTGGTGCCGTTCCTGCTGATGGTCGCCTTCATCGTGCAGAGCGTGGCGGAGAGCCGAATCCTGATCGAGAGCGGCTGGATGCTGCTGGTCGCGCTCGCCATCATCACCAAACGCAATCTCGGCCGCGTCGAGACGATGCCCTGACGCATGGATGCCGCACGACACCCCGTGTTCCCGCCCGCCGTCGCCCACCTGCTCGGCTCGGCCCGTTTCGCCTCGGCGTTGACGCTGTGCATCCTCGGCGCCGCGTTCAGCACGCACCTGTTGCGGGCGACGATGGGGTGGCCGGGTCTGCTCGCCATCCTCGTCGCCCTCGTCGCCCTCGCCACCCTCTCGCTCCTCGCCCGCAGGCAGGCGATCGACTGGTACGGGCTGCCGCCGATCACCCTGCTCGTCTTCCTCGGCTGGACCATCATCTCGGTGTTCTGGAGCACGACGACGGTGCTGAGCGGCGCCAGGGTGCTCTACCTGCTGCTCTTCACCGCGCTGGGTGTCTACCTGACACTCGTGCGCGACACGATCCAGCTCGTGCGGGGCCTCGGCGACGTACTGCGCGTGCTGCTCGGCGTCTCGCTCGCCCTCGAGCCCGGCAGCATCACCGCGCTGCTCGGCCCGAACGGCGCGGGCAAATCCACCCTCATCGGCGCCGTCTCGGGAGCCA
>CAZZNX010000069.1:0-19025 GCA_964655795.1 uncultured Leifsonia sp.
CGGGGTCGAGCAGCCAGTCGCTGCGTTCCTGCACAGCGCCATCGGCGCCGATCACGCTGACATTCGCGGTGACGATGCGACTCGTCTCCACATCGATTCCGGTTGTCTCGAGATCGAAGACGGCGAGTGTTGCGGACCAGCTGAGTGCGTTCATGCCATCACTCTATGGCCAAGCACCGACACATCCGGGATCCCCGCGCAGCGTGCTCCCGGGCGGCGGATCCCCACCCAACACTCGCTCAGCCGCAGTGCAGCCAGAAGAAGCTCTGCGTGGCCATCGTCAGCGTGAGCGAGCCGTTCTCGTCGAAGCTCGGGAACACGCCGCCGCCGAAGAGGTCGTAGAGCCGGGTGCCGGCCATGTCCTGCGACGTGATCGTGACCGCGACGGGATTGTGCGCGAAGGAGAACACGCAGAGCACCGATTCGGGTTGCTCGTTGTAGTGCGTGCTGCCCTGCAGACCGGATCCGGCGTAGCGCCGCACAAACGCCAGCACGGAGTCATTGTTGGTCGGGATCACCTCGATGTCGCCCAGGCCGAACACGAGGTGTGCCTTGCGCACATGGATGACATTGCGCACCCAGTGCAGCAGCGAGCGCGATTGCGCCAGCTGCGACTCCACGTTGACGTGCCCGTAGTTGTAGACGAGCGACTGCACGACCGGGAGGTAGAGCTTGCCCGGATCGGCGGCAGAGAAGCCGGCGTTCCGATCGGGCGTCCACTGCATCGGCGTACGCGAGCTGTCCCGGTCGGGCAGCCAGATGTTGTCGCCCATTCCGATCTCGTCGCCGTAGTACAGGAACGGGCTGCCGGGCAGGGCGAAGAGCAGGGCGTGGGCCAGCTCCAACTCGGCGCGCGCGTTGTCGAGCAGCGGGGCCAGGCGGCGCCGGATGCCGACGTTCGCCCGCATCCGCGGATCGTAGGCGTACCAGCCGTACATGGCCTGCCGATACTCCTCGGAGACCATCTCGAGGGTGAGCTCGTCGTGGTTGCGGAGGAAGATGCCCCAGCCCGCGCCCTCCGGAATGTCGGTGGTCTCCGAGAGCACGGCAACGAGCTCGTCGGCGCGCTGCGAGCGCAGCGCGTAGAAGATGCGCGGCATCACCGGGAAGTCGAAGGCCATGTGGCACTCCGGCTCCTCCTCGCTGCCGAAGAAGGCGGCGACCTCGCGCGGCCACTGGTTGGCCTCGGCGATCATCACCCGGCCGGGGTAGCTCCGGTCGACCATCGCCCGCAGCGCCTTGATGAACTCGTGCGTCGGGGGCTCGCCCTCACCGTTGCCCTCATCCGATTCGTAGAGGTACGGGATGGCGTCGAGGCGGAAGCCGTCGACGCCGAGGTCGAGCCAGAAGCGGACGACATCGAATACGGCCTCGTGCACGGCCGGGTTCTCGAAGTTGAGGTCGGGCTGGTGCGAGAAGAAGCGGTGGAAGAAGAACTGCCGCCGAACCGGGTCGAACGCCCAGTTCGACTCCTCGGTGTCTGTGAAGATGATGCGAATGTCCGGCCACTTCTCGTCGGTGTCGCTCCAGACGTAGAAATCGCCGTACGGACCCTCCGGATCGGCTCGCGATTGCTGGAACCATTCGTGCTGGTCGGAGGTGTGGTTCAGCGGCAGGTCGATGACGACACGCATGTTGCGTTCGTGCGCCTTCGTGACCAGCTCGCGGAACTCGTCGAGGGTTCCGAACTCGGGCAGGATCGTGCGGTAGTCGGCGACGTCATAGCCGCCATCCCGCAGGGGAGAGGTGAAGATCGGCGGGACCCAGAGCGCATCGACCCCGAGCCACTGCAGGTAATCGAGCTTGGAGATGAGGCCACCGAGGTCGCCGGTGCCGTCGCCGTTGCTGTCGACGAAGGAGCGCACCATCACCTCATAGAAGACGGCCCTGCGGTACCACTGGGGATCGAGGATGAGTCCAGGCAGTTGGATCGGCGCGGTAAAGCTCATTCCAGAGTCTAAGCAGTTCCCGGCCGGTGCTGTCCAGTCTTCGGCGGCAGCTCACCTAAACTGGACTCGATGAGCATCGAGTCCCCCTACGCGTCGCAGTTGGCCAGCATCCCCGTGCGCGAACACACGGTCTCCGTGCTGGGCAGCAGCAGCCGCTACTGGGAGTACGGGGCCGCCGTCGCCGGCGCGCCGACCGTCGTCATGGTGCACGGATTCCGCGGCGACCACCACGGGCTCGAACCGGTCGTCGCACAGCTGCCCGGTGTGCACATCATCTCGCCAGACCTCCCGGGCTTCGGCGAGTCGACGCCGCTCGGCACCGACTCGGGCTTCAGCCACGACCTCGACGGCTACTCCGCCTGGCTGCGTGCATTCGTCGCGGCGCTCGAGCTGGACGGCCCCGTCGTGATCCTCGGCCACTCCTTCGGCTCGATCGTCTCCTCGGCGGCGCTGGCGGGCGGATTGGCCGCGGATGCCGTCATCCTCGTCAACCCGATCGCCGCCCCCGCCCTCTCCGGCCCGCGTGGCATCATGACCAGGCTCGCCGTCTTCTACTACTGGGCGGCCGCGAAGCTGCCGGAGAAACTCGGCTTCGCGCTGCTGCGCTCCCGCCTGATCGTGCGCGTGATGAGCGTCACGATGGCCAAGACGAAGGACCCAACGCTCACGCGCTGGATCCACGAGGAACACGACCGCTACTTCTCGGCGTTCAGCAACCGCGAGGTCGTGCTCGACGCCTTCCGGGCATCGGTCAGCAACGATGTCAGCGAGTTCGCCGCGTCGATCACGCCGCGCACGCTGTTGATCGCGGCCGATCGAGACGACATCACCCCCATCGCCGCCCAGCACACCCTGCAGCAGCTCTTCCCGCAGGCGACGTTGTACGTCATCCACGACGTCGGCCACCTCATTCACTACGAGAAGCCGGTCGAGGCCGCCACCCAGATCCGCGGACTGCTGGTCACCCTGCCGAGCTCGAATGAGACGGCCGGGGCATGAGGATCGTCTTCGACTGCCGCTACACCCGCATCGACAGGCACGACGGCATCAGCCGTTACACGGCGAGCCTCGTCGAGGAACTCGGCAAGCTGCACCCCGTCACGATGCTCATCAACGACCACCGCCAGCTCGACATGCTGCCTGCGCTGCCCTGGCAGCTGGTCAGCTCGCCGACGAGCGCGCGCGAACCGCTCGTGGCGCTCACCGTCAACAAGCTCAAGCCGGATGTCGTCTTCACCCCGATGCAGACGATGGGCTCGTGGGGGCGCAGGTACAAGCTCCTCCTCACCGTGCACGACCTGATCTACTACCGCAACCGCACACCTCCACGCGATCTCGCCGCCCCGATCCGTGGGCTCTGGCGGCTCTACCACCTCGCGTGGTGGCCGCAGCGGATGCTGTTGAACCGAGCGGACGGCGTCGTCACGGTGTCGGAGACGACCGCCGGCCTGATCGCCGAGCACGAACTGACGCACCGCCCTGTCACCGTCATCCCGAATGCGGCCGGTATCAGCGCCGTGGCCTCCGACGAGGCCCGCACCGCGCCGACAACGCTGCGCCTCGTCTACATGGGCTCCTTCATGCCGTACAAGAACGTCGAGACGCTCGTGCGCGCCGCCGCGATGATGCCGGGCGCCGAGCTGCACCTGATGAGCCGGGTGAGCGATTCCGAGCGCGCGCGTCTCAGCCAGCTCGCCCCGCAGGCCGATCTCGTCTTCCACAACGGGGCGAGCGACGAGGCGTACCACCAGGCGCTCCGCTCCGCGACGGCGCTCGTCACGGCCTCGCTCGACGAGGGCTTCGGCATTCCGCTCGTCGAGGCGATGGCGGCCGGAACCCCGATCATCGTCAGCGACATCCCGATCTTCCGCGAGATCGGTGGGGATGCCGCGCTCTACTTCGCTCCGACATCCGCCGACGGACTCGTCGCGGCCGTCACGGCACTCACCCGCCCGGGGGAGTGGGAGCGACGCTCCGACCTCGGCCGTGCCCAGTCGGCGCGCTTCACGTGGCAGGCCTCGGCCGAGAAGCTGTTGGCGCTGCTCGAGAAGACCGCCGCCGGCCGACGTCGAAGCTGAGCGGCCCCGGGGCTACACAGTAGAGCGCAGCACCAGGCCGCCGAGCCCCCAGCGGAACTCCCGCACGGAGCCGTTCGGAATGCTCCGGCCCGGCCCGTCAATCGCGCCGCCGCTGGAGTGGTGCAGCAGCGTGCTGATCACCCCGCCGTGGCTGACGACGAGCACGCGCCCGCCCGGATGCCGTTCCGCCAGGGCCTCGAGGCTCGGCAGCGTGCGATCGAGCACCTCCTCGCGCGACTCCAGTCCGGGCACAGGAATGCCGTCGCCGAAGCGCGCTGTGCGCTCCTCGAAGCTCAGGCCCTCGATCTCGCCGTGGGCGCGCTCGGCGAGATCCGCAACGAGTTCCGGCTCTGGCAGGCCGAGCTCCGCGGCGATGATGCGCGCGGTCTCGTGCGCGCGGCTGAGCGGGCTGCTGACGATGGCATCCCACGGGCCGTCCGTCGCCTGTTCCGCGCGCAGTCGCGCACCGGTCTCGGCGGCCTGCGCCCGGCCGGTGTCGTTCAGCGGGATATCGGTGCGCCCCTGCACGCGCTGCTGCGCGTTCCACTCGGTCTCACCGTGCCGAACAATGCCGAACGTCGTCATCCATCCCCCTCAAGAGTGCGGGCTCAGGTTCCAAGCGACTCAGTTGAGGAGTCGCTCGGCGATCGCCGTGAGCGTCTCTGAAGCCCCGGCATCCAGCTTATGCGCTGCGCGCGTGTCACCCTTTGTCGTGCCGCGGTTGACGACCACGATCGGCAGTCGGCGCCGTCTCGCCTGTTCCATCAAGCGGATGCCGGAGTTGACGGTGAGGGAGGAGCCGACGATGAGCAGCAGCTCGGAGCTGGCGACCAGGGCGGCGGCGAGCGCGAACTTCGAGCTGGGAACGAGCTCGCCGAAGAAGACGACGTCCGGCTTCAGGCGGCCGCCGCAGACGGTGCAGACGGGGAGCACGAAGCGGTCGAGCTCGTCGATGTCCGCATCGCCGTCCGGAGCCAGCCGCACCGCGCCCTCGGTGTCGATCCACGGGTTCGCCCGCTCGAGTTGCTCGGCGACGTCCTGCCTGGCGAAGACCTGCCCGCAGTCGAGGCAGCTGACGGTGTCCATCGAGCCGTGCAGCTCGACGACCTTGCGGGAGCCCGCACGGGTGTGCAGCCCATCGACGTTCTGTGTCACGACACCGGAGATGAGCCCGTCGGCCTCCAGCTGGGCGAGCGTGCGGTGGCCCGAGTTCGGCTGTGCGCTGCCGAAGTGACGCCAGCCGAGGTGGCTGCCGGCCCAGTAGCGCTTGCGTCGGCTCTCGTCACGGAGGAAGTCCTGCACCGTCATCGGGGTGCGAACGGGGGCGCCGGCGCCGCGGTAGTCGGGGATTCCGGAGTCGGTGCTGATGCCGGCGCCGGTGAGCACGGCCGTTTGCTTGCCGCGCATCAGATCCGCGAGCTGATCGATCTGCGTCGCGCTCGCGTGCCCTACGGCCAACTCTGCCTGCACGGGGTCTCCTTTGTGATCTACACCCATCATCAACCCATTTGGTTTCGAGAATGTTTCCGAGCCTGTCAGGCTAGAGGGATGCAGATCATTCCCATCACCGAACTCACCGTCGGCGGTGCCTCCGATTTCGCCCGGCTCACCGATGTCGCCCTGCGCCGTGTCAGCGAACCGGAGGGTGGCCTGTACATCGCCGAATCGAGCAAGGTGATCGCCAGGGCACTGCGTGCCGGTCACATCCCGCGCTCCGTTCTGCTGCAGAAGCAGTGGCTGCCCGACATCGAGCCGCTGCTGGCCGACTTCCCCGACGTCCCGGTGTACGTGGGCGAGCCGGAGGTGCTCGAGCAACTCACCGGCTACAACCTGCACCGCGGTGCGCTGGCCGCGATGGAACGGCCGGCACTGGCATCCGTCGAGGAGCTCATCCGGGATGCCCGCCGCATCGTGATCCTCGAAGACATCGTCGACCACACCAATGTCGGGGCCATCTTCCGGGCCGTTGCCGGCCTCGGTGCGGATGCCGTGCTCATCACGCCGCGCTGCGCCGACCCGCTCTACCGCCGGAGTGTCAGGGTGAGCATGGGCACGGTGTTGCAGGTGCCGTGGACACGGCTGCCGGAGTGGAGCGAGGCGACGCCGATGCTGCACGCGCACGGCTTCCACATCGCCGCGCTCGCGCTGGCACCCGACGCGGTCAGCCTCGAGGAGTTCGAGCAGAACCCGCCGGAGAAGCTGGCCATCGTGCTCGGCTCGGAGGGCGACGGCCTGAGCCGGGCCGCCCTGGCATCCGCCGACACTACCGTCACGATCCCCATGCTGCACGGCGTCGACTCGCTCAACGTCGCGGCGGCGAGCGCGGTTGCCCTGTACGCGCTGCGCGCTCGCTCAGCCGCGAGCGTTTAGGCTCTCTTCGTGACCCTTACCCGACGCCAGATCTATCGACGTCGCAGGATCACCGTCTTCAGCGTCGCCGGCGTTGCACTCATCGCCGTGCTCTCGATGCTCTCCTACGGTGTGAACGCGCTTGCGGCCCCGCTTCCGGCCACGGCCATCGCCAGCGCCGAGGTGCCGGTGCTGACACAGGCCGCAGCACCGGTCGAGTGGCCTGGCTTCGGTCGCACCGCGGTCGGTCAGCTCGGTGCCCCCGGGATCTTGGCGAGCGAGGGCGACCAGTCCAGCGGGCCCATTGCGAGCATCACCAAGGTGATCACATCACTCGTCGTACTCGACGAGCACCCGCTCGGCGCCGGCGAGGCCGGTCCGGAGATCGACTACACCGAGACCGACGTCGACATCTACTGGGACACGATCGCCGAGAACGGCTCCTCTGCCCCCGTCGTGGCCGGCATGACCCTCAGCCAGCGGGAGACGCTGATCGCGCTGCTGCTGCCGTCGGCCAACAACTACGCCGAATCACTCGCGGTGTGGGCCTTTGGCTCGATGGACGCCTATCTGGCCGCCGCGGACGCCTGGATCGCCGAGCACGGCCTCACCGAGACCCACGTCGTCGATGCCAGCGGCCTCTCCGCCGGCAGTGTGAGCAGCCCGGGCGACCTCGTCGAGATCGGCAAGCTCGCCCTCGCGCAGCCGGCGATCGCCGAGATCGTCGCCATGAAGTCGGCCGAGCTCCCCACGATCGGCACCGTCACGAACTCGAACAAGCTCCTCGGCAAGCACGGCGTCACCGGTATGAAGACCGGAACGACCGACGAGGCAGGCGCCTGCCTGCTCTACACCGCGGATGCCGTCATCGACGGCCTGCCGGTCACTCTCGTCGGCGCGACGCTCGGTGCTGACACGCACTCCGAGCTGAATGCCGCCGTCGGCACGCTGCTCGACAGCGTCTTCGCCGGATTCCACACGGTCGCCCTCACCACCCAGGGCCAGCAGTGGGCGAGCTACTCGACCGAGTGGGGCGACACCGCGACGGCGGAGAGCGCGTCATCCGTCTCGCTGCTGATCTGGTCGGACACCCCCGTCGAGACGACTCTCGATCTGCCGGACGTCGCACTCGTCGACGACGGCGCCGAGATCGGCACTGTGACCTTCACCGCCGGCGGGCAGAGCGCCAGCGTGCCGATCACGGCCAACGGCGCGCTCGGCGACCCCGGCATGTGGTGGAAGCTCGGCAACCCCCGCTGACCTTCCCCCGTCATCGCGTGGGCCCCTCGCTCTCGCCCCTTCCGTTGATCGAGTAGGCCGTCTACGGCCGTATCGAGATCTCGGCGTCCAACACTCGGCAAGCATCGGCGCAGATCCCTGAGGATTCCTGGGTAAGGGCTGCCGCCTTTCGCGACGCTTCGCGTCGCGCTAGTCGTCGTCGGGCTTCGTGAGCACGAACGGGGCGGCATCCGGGCGCTTCGCGGTGACGAAGTCACCGGAAGACTGGTGCCGCACCCGCCGGAGCACCCACGGAACCAGGTACTCCCTGGCCCAACTCAGATCCTCGCTGCGGGCTACCCGCCAGGAGCGGGCCGGCGCCGGTTCCGGCTCGGCCGGCTTCAGGCTGTTCGGCACGTTGAGCGACGCCAGCACGAGCCTGGCGATCTCGTGGTGGCCGAGCGAATTCAGGTGCAGTCGGTCCGGCGCCCAGAAGCGCGTGTCCTGGATCTCCTTGAGCGGCCACTGGTCGGCCACGATGCAGTCGTACTTCGCGGCGATCGCCCGCAGGTTCTCGTTGTAGATGGCGACCTTGCCGCGGATGCCGCGGAACACCGGCGAGAAGCCGACATCGGTCGCGGTGAACAGCACAACCGTCGCCTTGTCGCGGGTGAGCTTCGCGATCGCCTGCTCGACGAGTGCGGACACGGCATCCGGATCGCTGCCGGGCCGGATGACGTCGTTGCCGCCGCCGGAGATCGTGATGAGGTCGGGGTGCAGGCTGAGCGCGTGCTCGACCTGCTCGTCGAGGATCTGCTGGATCAGCTTGCCGCGCACGGCGAGGTTGGCATAGGCGAAGTCGTCTGTGCCGTCACTCAGCACCTCCGCGACCCGGTCGGCCCAGCCGCGATGACCGCCGGGAACGCTCGGTTCGGGGTCGCCGATGCCCTCCGTGAACGAGTCGCCGAGGGCGACATAGCGCTGCCAGGGGTGCACGGGCCATGGGCTCGTGTGTTCGGGAAGTGAGTCTGGGGCCTCGGCCTGCTCACGTCGCCGCGAGAGGCGAAACCACAGTCCCTTGTGCTTCGCGGTGTCATCAGCCATGACTCCACCCTAATCAGCACTCAGCGAAGAGTGTCTGCCCGAGCCGCTAAACTTGAGCCAGTGATTACTCCGCAAGCCTCTCCAGCCCACCCGGGTACCTCGGCGGCGGAGCATCTCTCCCCGTCGTTCCCCGAGAGGGCCGCATGGGGTACCGCCAGCAAGCTCCGTGCCTGGCAGGCCGAGGCGCTGGAGAAGTACTTCGAGCGGATGCCGCGCGACTTCCTCGCCGCCGCAACGCCGGGTGCAGGAAAGACCACCTTCGCGCTGCGCCTTGCCGCTGAGCTCCGCGGCAGACGCGAGGTCGACACGATCATCGTCGTCGCCCCGACCGAGCACCTCAAGAAGCAGTGGGCGGAGGCCGCGGCCCGCGTCGGCATCCGCCTCGACCCCGAGTTCAAGAACGCCCACGGCCGATTCGGCAAGCACTACCACGGGGTCGCCATCACGTACGCGGCGGTCGCCGTGCGCGCCTCGCTCTATCGCGACATCACCCTCAGCAACCGCACCCTCGTGATCCTCGACGAAGTGCACCACGGCGGCGACGCACTCAGCTGGGGCGATGCCATCCGCGAGGCCTTCGGCAGCGCCACCAAGCGGCTCTCGCTCACCGGAACCCCGTTCCGCTCCGACACGGCCCCGATCCCGTTCGTCGAGTACGCGCCAGACAACCAGGGCATCCGCACCTCGATCACCGACTACAACTACGGCTACGGCCGCGCCCTCGAAGACGGCGTCGTGCGTCCCGTCATGTTCATGGTCTACTCCGGCCACATGAAGTGGCGCACGAGTACCGGCGACGAGATGGAAGCCAAGCTCGGCGAGGACAACACCAAGGACATCACCTCCCAGGCCTGGCGCACGGCGCTCGACCCGGGTGGCGAGTGGATCCCGTCGGTGCTGCAGGCCGCAGACAAGCGCCTCACCGAGGTTCGGCAGGGCATTCCGGATGCCGGCGGGCTCGTGCTGGCGACCGACCACTTCGCGGCGAAGGCATACGCCGTCATCCTCGAGGGGATCACCGGTCAACCGGTCACCCTCGTGCTCTCGGATGACAAGGAAGCCTCGGACAACATCGACACCTTCTCGGCCGGCACCAGCCGCTGGATGGTCGCCGTGCGCATGGTGTCAGAGGGCGTCGACGTTCCGCGGCTCGCCGTCGGCGTCTACGCCACCTCCTCTGCGACGCCGCTGTTCTTCGCCCAGGCCATCGGCCGCTTCGTGCGTGCCCGCAGGCGCGGTGAAACGGCATCCGTGTTCCTGCCCAACGTTCCACAGCTGATGGCGCTCGGCTCGCAGATGGAGCTCGAGCGCGACCACGCGCTCGACCGCATCAGCAAGGACGAAGACGGCGACATCTACAACCCTGAAGACGCGATGGTCGCCGCCGCGAACAAGGATGACAAAGCGTCGGACGCGCTCACCAGCGAGTTCAGCTTCCAGGCGCTCGGATCCGCGGCGACCTTCGACCGGGTGCTCTTCGACGGCCACGAGTTCGGCACGCTGGCGGAACCGGGCAGCGACGAGGAATTCGACTTCATCGGGATACCCGGCCTGCTCGAGCCGGAGCAGGTGAGCGATCTGCTGCGGCAACGGCAGGCCAAGCAGGCCCGCCGTGCCGCCGATCGGCAGAAGAATCGCCCGGCCGAGGAGATCGCTGCCGAGACGCCGCAGGCCCTGTACCGCACCCTCAAGGAGCAGCGCGCGCTGCTGAACAGTCTCGTCGGCATGTGGGCGAAGCTGACCGGGGAGCCGCACGGCATCGTGCACGCCGAACTCCGCCGCCTGTGCGGCGGGCCGGCGGTCGCTCAGGCCAGTGTGACCCAGCTGCAATCACGCATTCTGCTCCTGCGGAAGCGCCTCGGCAGCACGCACTAGTCCGTCCTCCACGTCTGTGGCGTCGACGGCGTCCAAGGCCTGCAGGACGTCGGCGGCCAGGTCGTCGACGTGCTCGAGTCCGATGCTCAGGCGAACGACGCCGGCGTTGGGCTTCGCGCTCGCCTCGACCGGGCGGTGCGTGAGCGAGGCGGGATGCTGCACCAGGGAGTCGACGCCGCCGAGCGAGACGGCGTGGGTGATCAGCTCGCAGGCCTCGGTGAACGCAGCCGCTGCTTCGTAGCCGCCGACGAGTTCGATCGCGATGAGCGAACCAGGGCCGTGCAGCTGGCGGCCGAGCAGGCCGAGTGGGTCTTGGCCGGGCAGGGACGGGTAGTGCACGCGCTTCAGGGCGGGGTGTCCGTCGAGCAGGAAGGCGAGCTTCTCGGCCGTCGCCTGCTGGGCGCGCACCCGCACGGGGAGGGTGCGGAGGCCGCGGTGCAGCAGGTAGCCGGCGAATGGATGCAGCAGCCCGCCCGTGAGGGCGCGCACCTGGCGCAGGCGCTCCAGCCACTCCCGGTTCGTGGCGACGATGCCGCCCATCACATCGCCGTGGCCGCCGAGGTACTTGGTGGCGCTGTGCAGCACGAGGGTCGCACCGTGCAGGGCCGGCTGTTGCAGGACGGGGGAGGCGAAGGTGTTGTCGACGAGCACGGGCACATCGCCGGCCGCAGCGCACACCGCCGCGATGTCGAGGAGTTCGAGCGTCGGGTTGGCCGGCGTCTCGATGATCACCAGGCCGGTTTCCGGGGTGATCGCGGACGCGATGTCGGCGGCATCCGCCCACGTGACCGTCGTGCCGAGCAGGCCAGCAGCGAGCACGTGGTCGGTTCCGCCGTAGAGCGGCCGCACGGCGACGATGTGCGGCCGGCCGGCCGCGGCGGTCGCCAGCAGGCAGGCGGCGAGAGCGGCCATGCCCGTGGAGAACGCCACAGCGCCCTCCGTGCCCTCCAGTGCGGCGAGGCTCTCCTCGAAGCGGGCGACGCCCGGCTGCCAGAGGCGCTGGTAGACGGCCGATGCGCCCGGCTCGAGATCGCCGCCCGTCGCGAGGTTCTCGTAGCTCGCGCCGCCGCTCTCGACTCCGACGAGCGGGTTCGTCGTCGACAGGTCGATCGTCGGTACGTGGGATCCCGACTCGCGCACACCGGCCATTCCGCCGTGGACGGCGAGGGTTTCGATGTGACGGGTGGGCAAATGTGACTGAGGCATCGTTGACTCCATGGCTTGAACGTAGTTGAAGCTCTCACCACGGCTCAAGAGCGTCAAGGATCCTGTGCAAAAGGCTGGTATTCTTGAAATGTTCTTCACAAAGAAAGCAGAGGCACCCAGTGGATTCGAAGAAGGCCGAACTCGACCGCGTCGACCGTTCACTGTTGCGAGCGCTGTCGACGAATGCCCGGGCATCCGGAGCAGCATTGGCGGCGGAGGTCGGCGTTGCCGAGTCCACCGTGTCGCTCCGCCTCCGCCGTTTGCAGACGCTCGGCTACATCCGGGGCTTCCGGGTCGACATCGACCTGGCCGCGCTCGGTGCCTCGCTGCAGGCGCTCATCTCGGTGCGCCTCGTCAAGCACGCCCGCGGCGAGATCGATTCGTTCCGGGATGCCGCCCCGCACCTGCCCGGCGTGATCGGTCTGTTCCACATGGCCGGTGCCGACGACTACCTGCTGCACGTGGCCGCCCACGACGCCTCAGAGCTGCGCGACTTCGTGCTCACGCACCTCACCGGTCACCCGGCCGTCGCTCACACCGAGACGAACCTCATCTTCGAGCACGCCGACGGCGACGGCTGGCACGAGCTCGTCAAGGAGTAGCGTCACCCAGCTGGGCGTAGCCACGGCGGACCGCCGGTTCGACGATCTCCTCCGGCAGCCCGGACTCGGCGGCGATGCGCGTCGTCGCCGCTGCAACGTCGAGCCGCCGCGCGTGCGCCCCGGTGATCGCATCCGCGACGGCGCCGAGACCACCGGCCTGCCGGAGCATGAACTGCCGGTCCACCGGCTTCCCGTGGCCCGGGATGACGATGTCGTTCTCGCCAACGTGCCCGGCGAGATCACGGATCACCTGCGGCCAGGTGAACGGGAAGGAGCCGGAGCCGAACATCGGCGGGCCGGATTCCTCCACGATGTCACCGACGATCCAGCACGCTGCTTCCGGAACGTGCACGACCAGATCGGTGTCGGTGTGGCCGGGCGGCAGCGGGATGAGCCGCACGGTGCGACCGCCCAGGTCCAGTTCGAGCGTCTGGTCGAGCAGTACGTGCGGTGGGGTGAGCGCGACATCCGTCCAGTCGTACTGCGGCTGCGCGGCGGGATCGGCGGCCCAGGCGCGGAGGCGTGGTTGCTCGAAGTCGCGGAAGTGCGCCGGGATGGCGTGGTGCCCGTAGATGGTGGCCGTGTCGGCGAAGACCTGGTTGCCGAAACTGTGGTCGTAGTGGGCGTGGGTGTTCACGATCCAGCGGATCGGCCCCATGTTCAACGCCTCGACGTCGGCCGCGAGCTCCGCGGCCTCGCGTGGATTGCCGCGGGTGTCGACGAGGAGCAGGCCATCGTTGCCGCGCACGAGCACGGTTGAGATGTCGATCGGGTGGTAGCGCGCGTGCCAGACCCCGTCGGCAATCTCGGTCCAGTCAGTCATGATGTGATCCTATTGATGCCGCCTGCCTGCGGGTAGCATGGCGTCGTGTTGAGCGAGTGGACGGATTTCTTCGTCGCCTCCGCCGGGGCCGCCGCGGCCCTGGCCGGCCTCATCATCGTGGCCGTCAGTGGCGACGTCGATCGCGTGATCGCGATTCCCGGGATGGCCTCACGGGCCGGTGTCGCGATCGCGCTTCTGGTGATGTCCACTCTCATCGCGCTCGGCGCGTTGATCCCGCGCATCCCGGCACTGGGCTACGGCACACTTGTCGTGTTCACCGGGCTCGGCTGGGTGGCCGCCGGCATCCTGCTCGCCGTGGTGTTCTCGGTCATCTCGTCGTGGGTCATCCTGATCGAGATTCGCCGCTGAGCTCGCGAGTTCGAGGCGCCGTTCGGGGGCCCGAAATGCTGTCAATCGCGGCGTTTTCGGGCCCCGGGCTTGGGGCGCTCGATAGCCTTGTCAGCGGATGCTCAGGGTTGCGCAACCATGCCCATCACCTCACCTCGGAGACTCAGCCCCGCATGTCACAGTTCCACGAAGACACCCCGTCGGCCCGCGCGAACGTCGGCGCACCGCTGCCGAGCAAGGCCGAGCTGAAGCGCTGGCGCCAGTACCTCGCGAACGAGCGGGCAGAGGCGGCGGTGTACCGCGAGCTCGCCGCGCACCGCGACGGCGAGGAACGCGAGATTCTGCTCGCCTTGGCCGACGCGGAGGGCCGCCACGAGGCCCACTGGCGGGAGCTGCTCGGTGAGGAGGCCGGAACGCCGCTGCGCGCAGACATCCGCACCCGCGCGCTCGGCTGGCTCGCCCGGCGCTTCGGCTCGATCTTCGTGCTCGCGCTCGCGCAGCGGGCGGAGAGCGCATCGCCGTACGCCAGCGATCCGCACGCCACCTCGGCCATGGCCGCCGATGAGCGCATCCACGAGGAGGTCGTGCGCGGCCTCGCCGCCCGCGGTCGCTTGCGACTCTCCGGCACCTTCCGGGCTGCCGTGTTCGGCGCCAACGACGGCTTGGTCTCCAACCTGGCTCTCATCCTCGGCATCGGGGCGACCGGCGTCTCCAGCTCGTTCGTGCTGTTCAGCGGCATCGCGGGCCTGCTCGCCGGCGCACTCTCGATGGGAGCGGGGGAGTACGTCTCCGTGCGCTCCCAGCGCGAGCTGCTCGAGGCGTCCAATCCCGACCCGGATGCCGACAAGGCGCTGCCAGACCTCGACGTCGACGCGAACGAGCTCGCGCTCGTCTACCGCGCCCGCGGCATGGATGAAGCCGAGGCCACGCGCCACGCGGCCCGCGTGATCACGCGGATCCACGCTCAGGGCGCCCCGATGACCGGGCCGGTCGGAACGATCGACGACCACGAGGCGGTCGGCACAGGATGGGGAGCAGCGCTCTCGAGCTTCTGCTTCTTCGCCTCCGGCGCGATCATCCCCGTGCTGCCATACATCTTCGGCCTGCAGGGCCTCGCTGCCGTGATCGCCACGTCGACGGCGCTGACCGTGCACGTCGGGGTCCGCCTGATCCTGCTGCCGCTCATCGTGGCCGCCGTGATCGTCGCCGTCGTTCTCGTCGGGATCGCGCTGCTCGTGACGGGCGCCGTCGTCGGACTGCTCTCCGGCGCCCCGCCCCTCCGCCGCGCCCTGCGTCAGCTGGGCATCGGCCTGGGTGCGGCCGCCGTCACCTATGTGCTCGGCCTCGCCTTCGGCACGACCGTCGGCTAGCCCGGGCCGGCAATCAGCCCGGGCTGCCGGCTGGCATCGGCGGCTGGCTCAGGCTGCCGGCGCCTGCGCGATGCGCACGGTGTTGCCGGACGGGTCGCGGAACGCGCAGTCGCGCGGGCCCCAGCCCTGGTCCATCGGTTCCTGCAGAACCTCGGCACCGCTGGCTCGCACATTCTCGAAGAGCGTGTCGACGTCATCCGAACGGAAGACGACCAGCGGGAGCACGCCCTTGGTGAGCAGCTCCTGCATCGTGTCGCCATCGGCCTGGGAACGCCCGGCGTGGGGCACGGAGAGCACGATTCCGAGGCCGGGCTGCGCGTCGCTGCCCAACGTGACCCAGCGGTAGTCGCCGGATGCCACGTCGTTCTGTACCTCGAGGCCGAGCGCGTCCCGGTAGAACCCGAGCGCCTCGTCGACGTCGTTGACGGTGATGTTGGTGAACTGGAGTGCGATTGTCATGACCACGAAGTTACGCCGCGGTCGTGTCGCTCGCTTCTCCATTCCTGCTCGATGCGGGGGTGCCTGTCGCTGGAGCGCGAGTCGGACGGGTGGTCGCCATCGCGACGCAGGCGGGCATCGCTGTCACGGCGGCGTGAGAACGGCCTCGGTAGGAGCTCGGGGTCTCGCCGGCGATCTCCGTGAAGCGTGAGCTGAACGAGCCGAGCGAGGTACAACCGACGGCCATGCACGCCTCGGTCACGCTGACGCCGGCGCGGAGCAGCGCCATCGCGCGCTCGATTCTGCGGGTCATCAGGTAGCTGTACGGCGTCTCGCCGTACGCGGCCCGGAAGCTGCGTGAGAAGTGCGCAGGCGACATGAGTGCCTTCGCCGCCATCGTCGGAACGTCGAGTGGCTCCGCGTAGTCACGGTCGATCAGATCCCGGGCGCGGCGCAGGCATGCAAGGTTCTCCAGCTCCTGCGGCGTCATGCCTCCACGCTAGCACCGGGGTGTTTTTGAGCAACAGCCTCCGAGAACCCCGCTGGTTGAGTAGCGCGACGCGCAGCGTCGCGAATGGCGGCAGCCCGATCCAAGGTAGCCTCAGGAACCGCCACGGATGCTGGTGCATCTCGATCTCGGTCTCGATACGCTCGTTCCTCGTACTCGACCAAAAACCAGGGGCCTAGAACGGCGGGGTGTCCGGGTAGTACGTGGTGGTTTCGACAGGCTCAACCGGCGGTGGGGGCTCAATCTGCGGGTCGGGCGGGGGTCTTCGGCTGCTGGGTGGCGCCGGTTGGGTGTCGTAGATGCGGCCGGCCGGGCTGACCCAGCGGAGCACGCCCTGGCCGATCTGGTGCACCCGCCAGCGTGAGTTGTGCTTGAGCCGGTGGTGCTTCTTGCACAGCACCGCCAGATTGCGCTCCTCGGTGAGCCCGTCGTGCTCGAAGGGGTGCGTGTGGTCAATCTCGGACCGTTCCGCCTTCCGGGTACAGCCGGGGAAGCGGCAGATCTGGTCCCGGTAGAGGATCCAGCGGCGCAGCGCCTTCGTCAGCGGGTATTTCCGCGGATCCAACTGGAGTGGGGTGCCATCGACTGGGTCGACGAGGATCCGGTGCAGGGCCGGGGCGTCGGCGGCGAGACGGCGGGCGGTGTCGGCGTCGATCGGGCCGTAGCCGTGGAGCTCTCCGGGTTCGTCAGACTGCCCGATCAGGGTCGCGTACGGGATCGTCAGCTTCGGGACGGCAACGAATACTTCGGGGCGGGAGAACGCCAAACCCGGCATCCGCGAACTCTTGACTGAGTCGACGCCCTCGTCGCCAAGTGTCGGTGGGCTGAGCAGCAGTTCGGCGGCGATGTCGACTTCCAACTGGGCGTGTGCCTCCGGGCGCAGCGCAGCCGCCGTGTCGGGCAGGCTCGCGGTGTCCAACGCGTCACATTGCGCTTGGTCGGCGAGGTGGCTGAGACGTTCGGTGATCGCGATCGCCTTCTCCGCCTCCAGGTGGAGGTGCAGCCACGCCATCCCGTCCGCGGCCGGTTCGAACCAGATCCTGCGCTCCGTGCGACCCTTCGCCGCGCGGAGGGTGAGCGAGTCGGGGTGGAGGCGTTCCCGAATGCGGGCCGCCGTCCGCCGGAACGCCGTCGGGGTCTGCGTCGCCGCCTTCAGCAGCGCTTCGGCCTCGAAGCGGGCGTGCAACTCGGGTGGGAGGGAGACAGCGTGGGCGAGGATCTCGCGCACGTGGCGTTGCCCGACCGTGCCGGACGCGAGAGCGGTCAGCGACTTGGTGAAGACGGTGCCGAGCTGCTTCGCCTCGTAGATCAGCCCGGTCATCGTGCGCTCGTGCACCCGCAAGACTAGAGCCAGCTCGGCTGTGATGCTGCGGAGCGCGAACTCTTCCTCGATGCGCGGGGTGCGGCCCATCGAGTCGGCGGTGGCGATCGCATGAGAGCGGGCCGTTTCGATGAACCGGTACTGCTCAGCGAGCGTGGAACCGAGGGTGGCCTGCGTGGAGGCAAGGCCATCTAGGCATCCGGTGATGACCGGGTCGGTGACCGGTCTGGGGAGCTGCACCAGTGCTTCGCTCATGTCTAGATCGTCTCACCGACCACCGACACTGCTCCCCGTAAACGGGCCCCGAATCGGGGGTTATCCACAGGCGCAGTGGACCGTGACCTAACCGTGACCAGCGGGGTTTCGACAAGCTCAACCAATGGGGTGTTCGGGGTGTCAAGGCTTCGGGACATCGTCCCTCAGCCGGCGTGGAGAGGCGGAGTGTCCAGCCTCGTCTGGGTGTCCGGATTTCGTCCCGCGGTCGGCGTAGGCGGAGCCTACGGGGTGGTGACGAAGTCGATCAGCTCTTCGACGCGGCCGAGCAGGGCCGGCTCGAGGTCGGCGAAGGTGCGTACCTGGCCGAGGATGCGCTGCCAGGCGCGGGCGATGTCGGCCTGCTCGTCGTGCGGCCAGCCGAAGCTCGCGCAGATGCCCTTCTTCCACTCGGTCCCGCGCGGGATGTGCGGCCAGGCCTCGATGCCGAGGCGCGCCGGCTTCACCGCCTGCCAGACGTCGATGTAGGGGTGGCCGACGACGAGCACGTGCTTGCCGTACGGGCCGGCGGCGACGGCATCCGCGATTCGGCTCTCCTTGGAGCCCTTCACGAGGTGGTCGACGAGCACGCCGACCTTGCGGCCCGGACCCGGCTTGAACTCGCGGATGATCGCATCGAGGTCGTCGACGCCCTCGAGGTACTCCACGACGACACCCTCGATGCGGAGGTCGGCGCCCCAGACCTTCTCGACGAGCTCGGCGTCGTGCCGACCCTCGACGAAGATGCGGCTGGGCAGTGCGACGCGCGCGGCGGCGTTCTCGACGGCGAAGGAGCCGGATGCCGTGCGCCCCCGCCCGGCAGGGGCCGCCTTCTGCGGTGCCACCAGCACGACCGGCTTGCCGTCGAGCAGGAAGCCGGGCCCGAGCGGGAACAGCCGGAGCTTGCCGAAGCGGTCCTCGAGGGTGACGATGTTCTTCTCGATCCGCACCACGGCGCCGCAGAATCCGGTCGCGACCTCCTCGATCACGAGGTCTTTCGTTGCGGCCTGTTCGGGGATCACGGGGCGGCCGGTCTTGCGCCAGTCACCCGCCAGTACATCGGAGCCGTAGCGGTCGTTCATCACCTACTGAGGCTAACGGATGCGGACCAGCGCGCCCTGCGCCTGGCCGATTGTGAAACTCTGGCACGTTTTCGACAACAGCGGGTGCCTCTGCAAAACTGGCCGCATGGCTGTTTTTGATCATCTCGGCATCACCATTGACAACCTTTCCCACTCCATTGCGCAGTTTCATCCGGTGCTGGACGCGCTCGGGTTCACCCGACAGGACGCGGATGACTCGGTCTCCTGGCAGCGGGACGGCGAGCCGGAACTGATTCTCTTCCCCGCCCGCGAGGCGGGCACCGGACCGCACTCGCACGGGCGGGTCGGCTGGCAACACCTCGCCTTTGCCGTCGATTCGCCGGCGGACGTCGATCGTCTGCACGCGATCGCGCTCGGCGCAGGCTGGTCGGCGGTGCGCGAGCCGAAGACGTACCCGCGGTTCACGGACCGCTACTACGCGTCATTCGTCGAGGACGACAACGGCATTCGACTCGAGTTCATGTACAACCCGCCGCGCGCG
>CAZZNX010000070.1:0-11182 GCA_964655795.1 uncultured Leifsonia sp.
AATGGGGCGTTCGGGGACGGATGTCGCACGCGAAGCGGCCGATCTGGTGCTACTGGATGACTCGTTCGCGAGCATCGTCGCCGGCGTCGAGCAGGGGCGGGCAAGCTACATCAACGTCCGCCGGTTCCTCACGTACCACCTCACAGACAATGTCGCCGAGCTTGCTCCCTTCCTGGTCTGGGCGCTCTCCGGCGGGCAGTTTCCGCTCGCCCTCGGTGTACTGCAGATCCTGGCACTCGACCTCGGGACAGATACATTCTCTGCGGTCGCGCTCGGAGCAGAACCTCCCGCGAAGCACCTGCTGGATGGCCCTCCCGTGAAGGGCCGGCTCATGAACGGCACGGTCCTACGGCGCGCATTCGGCGTGCTCGGTCCGTTGGAGGCCATCCTGAGCCTCACCGCGTTCCTGCTGTCGTTGGTGGCGTTCGGCTGGCTGCCTGGCCAGCCGTTCCCGTCTGGTCACGAGCTGATGGCCGCTTCCGGCGCAGCGTTCATCACCGTCGTGTTCGCCCAATCGGCCAATGCCTTCGCCTGTCGTTCATCGACGCGGTGGCCGGGCGCGCTCGGTTGGGGGTCCAACCGCTTGCTCATCGGAGCCGTCGCGACGGGGCTGGCTGTGTCGCTTCTCATGCTATGGATCCCGCCCGTCGCCGCCCTGCTCGGACAAGCAAGCCCACCATCGGCGGGGTGGCTCGTCGCCATCGCTGCGATCCCGATTCTGCTCGCTGTTGATGCACTTGAGAAGTGGCTGAGCGCTCGGTCGAACCGCTCTACTGCCCTGGCCACCACGGCATCATCGGAACGACCTGGTCGGGCATGAAAGCGAAGATCCGCGAGATCGCGGTGGTGAAGAGCCACAAGCCGAATCCGGCCGCCGTGATGATCCACGCGATCATCTTGTGCTCCTCGAAATCCGGCAGAAGGCGTCCCTGCTTGTCACGCTGGACGCCGGCGAGCGTGAGGATCAAGTCGATGAGCCACCAGACCCCGAGGCCGCCGATCGTCAGAAGTTTCAGAATGCCCGTGCCGATCTTCCCGAGGTAGAAGCGGTCGACTCCGAGGAACCCGAGCAGCCACGAGAACATCCAGGTTGCGATGAAGGACCGGTCAGATGGTGTGTTCTGCTGGGGCGGAGTGAGCGGAGCGGGCGAAGCCGTACCCGGAACACCGGGTGGGTATGTGGACATGTGAGCCTCCCTTGCACTGCTCACTGTTCGCCGCTCCGCTGGTATCCGCGAGGTCGAAGGTCCTGCGCGCCTCATCGGGACGGAAGATTCCGGCTACCCGGCCTGACCCCATGCCTCACGGAGCCAGTTCAGGACTTCCTCGTCGACGTCCTCACACGACTGAAGCTCAAGGTGGTGGATGAAGCGACCGCGCCGCGGCTCGACAACTTCCTTCCACCGTGGAGAGGCATCTCGACGGCTCAGCTTGATCGTGAGGACAAGCGGAGCGACCGTTCCTCGCAAGTACTGAGCGGGCAACCAGACCCACGCGAACCCTCCTGAATGCCGGAACTCAATCTGACTCTTCGTCACTCGCAGTTCGGAAGGTCCAACCGATTCGATCGCAGCACGCACGACGGCGAACAGTTCGCCTGAGCGGGCGTCGGCACCGGCACCGGCACCGGCGAAGTACTGCTCGAGTGGGATCTGCGCGCCACGTGTGGCCATGCTGTCTCAACGCTTTCAACTATCGTCTCGGCGCCGCTCCGTGCAGCACGCCACCCACACTGATGAGCTCCGTGTCCCTCTCGGGAATCGGAAGGACGCTCGGGTCATACACCCGATGTCGGATCCGACTCCGGTTCGAGCGTTCATACGACGCCGGTGGTGCCGAGAAGTGTTCCGATCGCGAATGTCGCCCCCAGGGCGAGTGCCCCG
The DNA here is from genome assembly GCA_964655795.1 of uncultured Leifsonia sp. Lineage (GTDB taxonomy): Bacteria > Actinomycetota > Actinomycetes > Actinomycetales > Microbacteriaceae > Microterricola. The sequence goes on from CAZZNX010000070.1 coordinate 1,884, forward strand.
CCGACCACAACCCGAATGGTCGGGCGGAGGGGCGGGCTCCCTCCGATCCACGCGCCGATATACCCAGTGGCTGCCAGCGCGAGCAGGACCACAACGAACGTCACGGGTACACGGATCTCCGGCGGAGGGAGGAGGATCGCCATCAGCGGCAGAAGCGCACCGAGCGTGAAGGCGAGGGCCGATGCTCCCGCCGCAGCCCAGGGGCTCACAACGCTGCGCTCCGTGATGCCCAGTTCGATGTCGAGGTGGGCGGCGAGCGCGTCGTGCGCGGTCAACTCGGCGGCGACGCGTCGTGCCGTGGTTGGGGTGAGACCCTTGGCCTCATAGAGTCCCGCCAGCTCGACGAGCTCAGCTTCAGGCTGCTCGGCAAGCTCTCGCTTCTCCTTGGCAATCAGAGCCCGTTGGCTATCGCTTTGGCTGCTCACCGAGACGTACTCACCCAGCGCCATCGAGATTGCACCACCGACGAGACCGGCCACGCCGGCGGCGACAAGCGGGGCAGAGCTTGACGTTGCACCCGCTACGCCAACGACGAGCGATGCGACAGAGACAATCCCATCATTGGCACCGAGCACGCCGGCGCGCAACCAGTTCAGCCGTCCGGAGAGGTCGCCGACGTGCGGCTCGTTCTCATGAATGCCTGAGGTCTTCCCGGGCGTAGAGGTCATACCCCATTCAAGCATCCGTCGACCCGTGCCGGCCAGGATGAGATGGCCCGCCACTTGTGGAGGGGTGGACGCGCCTCGAGAAAGGACGACTTGACGTACTCGCCAGCAACCCCCTCGGTCGTGCACTTCACGCGCAATAATTGGTGTTTGTGACTGTGACGACTGTGACGACTGTGTTCGACCCGCTTGAGATCCGTGGCGTGACGATCCCCAACCGGATGTGGATGTCGCCGATGTGCACCTACACAGCCGAACCGCAGCCGGCACGGGCCGGCAGACCCAACGACTTCCACTACGCGCACTACTCGACCCGTGCGAACGGGGGTCTCGGACTCGTGATGGTCGAAGCGACCGCAGTGGTTCCGGAAGGGCGGATCTCACCGTATGACCTGGGCCTCTGGGATGACGGCCAGATCGACGACTTCGCACGCATCGCCAGAGGCATCCGTGCGGGCGGTGCGGTGCCGGCTGTGCAGCTCGCGCACGCGGGCCGGAAGGCGTCAAGCGATCGCCCCTGGTCAGGTGGAGAGTTCATTGGCGCTGTGGACGACTTCGGGCAGGCCAGCTACGGCTGGCTGCCAGTCTCCTCATCGCCGATCGCGTTCCCCGGCTCCCCTGTCCCCCACGAGTTGACTCGAGCGGAGATCGCAGCGCTCGTCCAGGCGTTTGCGGAGGCGGCACGTCGCGCGGACGCCGCCGGGTTTGACGTGGTCGAGATCCACGCGGCGCACGGCTACCTGCTGCACTCATTCCTGTCGCCGGTCGCGAATGAACGTGGCGACGAATACGGCGGGTCAGTGCAGAACCGTGCCCGGATCGTGCTCGAGGTGGTTGACGCCGTCCGCGCCGTCTGGCCTTCGACAAAGCCTGTGTTCCTGCGGGTCTCGACCACTGATTGGATCCAGGAGAACTCCGACGACATCCGCGAATCCTGGACGGTGGATCAAACGATCCAGCTCTCACGCTGGGCAGCCGAACGCGGCGTAGACCTCGTCGATGCATCGTCGGGAGGTATCGACATCGTCCAGATCCCGCGTGACCAGGACTACCAGACCCGCAAGGCGGCCTTGGTTCGAGCGGAAACCGGCATTCCCGTCGCAGCGGTCGGCCGCATCGACAGCCCGGCGCTCGCCGAGAGCCTGGTCTCCTCCGGGCAGGTAGACGCGATCTTCCTCGGCCGTCCGTTGCTGCGCAACCCATCCTGGGCGAACGACGCGGCGCGTGAACTTGGAACCGCCCCCCGGTTCATCGAGCAGTACGCCTACACCCTCTGATCCAGCCACGACCTGATCCAGCCACGACGCAGTTGAGAGAGGGGCAGAACGCACTTCTCTGGCAACGAAAGGAGCACCACTTGTGTCGGCGTTCCCGGATTCCGAACGCGGCACGGGACTCGGTGAGGGATTCGAGCACTACATGCGGGTGAAGAAGTCCGCCGACGTGTGACAATGTCGCCTCGTCCACAGGCATGCTCCGATGACCGGCAGCAACTGCGGGCGGCGCTGGCCGGCACTCGAGCGATTGCGAACAGTCAGTCCGCGTCGGGCTCGAGGGCTGTATCGCCATCGCGGAGCTGCGCCCAGTGGCGCAACCGTTCCGTGATGGCACGCTCGTATCCGCCGGTGGTGGGTTCGTAGTAGGTCTGCCGCGGCATGCCGTCTGGGAAGAAGTTCGCGCCAGAGAACCCGGTCTCGGTGTCCGGATCGTACTCGTATCCGGCGCCATAGCCGAGGTTCTTCATCAGGCGGGTCGGGGCGTTGAGGATGTGCGCGGGCGGCATCAGAGATCCGGTACGTTTCGCGGCGGCGCGGGCTTTGTTGAAGCCGCGGTACACGCCGATGGACTTCGGCGCGGTCGCCAAATAGATGACCGCCTGCGCGATCGCAAGTTCGCCTTCCGGTGAGCCGAGGCGCTCGTAGACGTCCCATGCCGCGAGGGCCTGTTGGACCGCGTTCGGGTCGGCCATGCCGATGTCCTCGGTGGCGAATCGGGTGATGCGACGCGCGATGAACAACGGGTCTTCACCGCCGTCGAGCATCCGTGCCAACCAATACAGGGCCGCATCCGGGTCTGAGCCGCGCATCGACTTGTGGAGTGCGGAAATGAGGTTGTAGTGGCCTTCTTGCGCCTTGTCATACAGCGGTGCCCGTTTCTGCACGGCGGCGGCGAGGGCGGCGGGATCGACGGGCGCGGACAGGGCGTGGATCTGCTCGATCATGTTCAGCAGGTAACGGCCGTCACCGTCAGCCATCGCGATCAGCGCCTGGCGAGCATCCTCCGTCAGCGGTAGCGGGTGGCCGATGAGTGCTTCGGCGCGGGTGATGAGGGTGCTGAGCGCGAGGTCGTCGAGGCGCTTCAGAACGAAAATCTGGGTACGAGACAACAATGCGCCGTTGAGTTCGAAGCTGGGGTTCTCGGTGGTCGCACCGACGAGGATGACGGTGCCATCCTCGACGTAAGGCAGGAAGGAGTCCTGCTGGGCGCGGTTGAAGCGGTGGATCTCGTCGACGAAGAGCAACGTGCCCTGCCCAAGCTCCCGGCGTCGCCGTGCCGCCTGGAACACCTTTCGGAGGTCCGCGACACCGGAGAAGGTGGCGGAGAGCGGTTCGAACGCAAGCTCGGTCTGCTCAGCGAGGAGCCGGGCAATCGTGGTCTTCCCGCACCCGGGCGGCCCCCAGAGCACCATCGAGACGAGCCTCTGAGCGTCAACCATGCGCCCGATCGGCGCGTCCGAACCGAGAACGTGGTCCTGCCCGACGACATCTTGCAGGGTGCGCGGCCGGAGCCGATCAGCCAGCGGCCGTGAGGCATCGTCGACGTCGAACAGCGACGGTGTCTCGTTCATGACTGCCCTCTCGATAGCGCGACCTCACGCGCCTGTGTGCTGACCATCTCGACGCGGTCGAGATCTGAACACCACGGTACGCACATCATCTGACACGCACATCATCTGACATTGAGGAGGTTCGTAAGCTCGCCGTCCGGCGCCCGATGCCCGAGTTGGAACGGGGTGCACCCGGATCATTGAGTGTGGGTGAGGCGGCTGCCACGAGGCTTTGTTACTTTTGGCGGACCTCAGCGAAGGAGCGACACATGGCGAAACCGTCAGAAGAATCCTCTCCCCCGGGCGTCATGGTCGGCCCGACGAGCGAATTCAGCCTGTTCTTCAGGGTGAAGGACGGCGCCGGCGCATCGCTCCGGGCCGCACTGGACGAGTTGCAGCAGACCCCGGGATATCGCCCCGGCGATTACGGCATGGCGATCGCGACGATTCATGAGGCGCGGTTCGTCCTCTTCGACGACGACACCCGACTCGCCTTCATCACGAGCTTCGACGGCCCGTGGGACGCCTATATGGAGGACTTCTTCAACTCGGGGCCGACGCTCTCTCTCTTCGATCTCATCTTCAAGCACACGGAGGGATACGGAGGTCTGCCCGACCTCGCTGCCGAGAAGGCATTCATCCTCAGCGCACAGAAGAGCGCCGCTGCCTATGCACGCAACTACCCCGGCACCGTCAAGGAGATCCGGAAGGCGCAACGCGTGAACGACGCCTTCCAGCGTGTGCTCGATGACCCGGATGCCGCGGACGCACTGCAGCATCCGGCGCTCAAGCCGCTCCTCGACGAGGCCGGGGACTGACGCCCATGTCGGATCACATCTCGGGCCCGCGGGCGCTGGCCAATTCGATCGCGGACATCACCGACGTGTTCGCGTTTCCGAGCCCGGAACGGCCCGGACGGCTGGTCCTCGTGATGAACACCCTGCCATTCGCGAAGGTCACCAACGCACTCTCGGAAGGCCTGATCTACAGGTTCCGGGTGCGACCGCTCACGGCCAATCCCCCCGGCGACCATGCTCCGTTCTCCGCCGGCCCGGAACACGGCGCCGAGGAGTTCGTGTTCGACTGCGTGTTCTCCCCGCCGAGCACTGCGGATGGTCAGCCCTTCGAGCAGGACGGCACCTGCACCCTGCCGTCGGGCGAGACCGTCTCGTTCCGCGTCAACGATGAGGCCGGCGGTTCCGGACACGGCGTGCGCGTCTTTGCCGGCGCTCGCTGGGATCCGTTCATCCTGGACGCGCCCGCAGCGTTGAAGACGGTCGCGATCGGCGAACTCGCCTTCACTGATCGCGGGTCGATCTATATGGACGGCAAGAACGTGCTCGGGCTGGTCGTCGAGATCGACACGGCGCTCCTGGGGGGCGCGACGCTCGTCGGCATCGTCGCCGAGACGCTGACGCGTGGCACGTTCAACGTGCGCATCGAACGAGTCGGGCGACCCGAGGTCAAGAACCTGATGCTCGGCCCCATGCAGTTCGACCCGGTCAATCAAGACCTCGAGATTCGCGACCTGTACAACATGGAGGACGCCTTCCACATCCAACACGGCTACGAAGGTGCATACCGGGCACGGCTCAACGCCAACCTCGCCTTCTGGGATGGTCTCGACGGCACGACCGACTGGCCGACGAACGGGGACAACGCGCACCCTCTGACCGAGCTCGTGCTGGCCGACTACCTGGTCGTCGACGTCACCAAGCCGTACCAGGAGAAGGGGTCATTCCTCGAGATCGAACTCGCGGCCCGCCAGGGCCGGGCCCATGAGACCTCCGGAGGACGGACGATCAACGACGACGTGATGGACGTCTTCTTCACGACGTTGATCAATGCAGGGAACGGACCGATCATCAGCGACGGAGTCGACACGTCGTCGCGGCCCGCCACGCGCACCTTTCCCTACCTCGCGCATCCGAACCCCAACCCGCCCGAGAAGCCGGAACACCACTGAGCATGTCTGCGGCGGAGAGCGTCACCCTCGAGCTCGACGACATCCAGAGCGGTGCGCTCCATGAGCGCCCATCGCCCTACGTCGGTGCGTACCTGATGCTGCGCATCGATGACCGGGCCGATGGGCGCGAGCTCGTGCGGCGGCTGACGGCGCTCGTCGATGCCGGGGCGCAATCGTCCAACCCCGCCAACGACGCGTGGATCACCGTCGCGTTCACCTATCACGGGCTGAAAGCGCTCGGCGTCCCGCAAGCGTCTCTGGACAGTTTCACCCCGGAGTTCCGGGAGGGGATGGCCGCACGGGCGGAACACCTCGGCGACGTCGGCGAGAGCAGCCCGGAGCATTGGGAGAAGCCGCTCGGCACGCCCGACGTCCACATTGCCATCTCGATTCTCTCCCCCAATCTCGCCCACCTCGAGGCCGTCGCCGAGAAGGCTCGCCACGCCCATCAGGAGTTGGAGGGCATCACCGTCGTCTGGCGTCAGGACTGTTACCAGCTTCCGACGGGGCGCACCTCCTTCGGCTTCAAGGACGGAATCGGTCAACCCTCGGTCGAGGGAAGCGGCAGGCTGCCGTCGAATCCGCACGACCCGCCGCTCAAGGCGGGTGAGATCATCCTCGGCTACCCGGATGAGACGGGCGAACTACCTCCGATGCCGAGCCCGGACGTGCTGGGCCGCAATGGCACGTATGTCGTCTTCCGGAAGCTGCACACGAAGGTGGCGGCGTATCGGCAGTACCTCCGCGCGCGGGCGGCGAATCGTGAGGAGGAGGCGCTCCTGGGCGCGAAGATGGTGGGACGCTGGCAGAGCGGGGCCCCGTTGGCGGTGTCCCCGGATGTCGATGACCCGGAGCTCGGCGATGACCCGCGGCGAAACAACGCCTTCCTCTACGGCGACGATCCGCGCGGCTTCAAGTGCCCCGTCGGCGCCCACGCACGACGCGCGAACCCCCGCGATGCGCTCTCCACCGACGGCAGCACCGACGTCCGGCTACATCGCATGATCCGACGCGGTACGAGCTATGGCCCGATGCTTCCCGAGGGCGTGCTGGAGGATGACGGCGCCGACCGCGGAATCGTGTTCGTGTTCGCGGGCGCGCACATCAAGCGGCAGTTCGAATTCGTCAAGACCCAATGGCTGAACGACGGGATCTTCATCGGGGCTCCGAGCGAATCGGATCCGCTCGTCGGCAACGGCGACGACACGACTAGCTTCACGATTCCCCAGCGACCGATCCGGCGACGACTGCACGACGTTCCCCCGTTCGTGATCACGCGCGGCGGCGAGTACTGCTTCGCCCCGAGTCTGTCTGCGATGCGCTGGCTGGCGGAACTGCCGTGAGCCGTCTCGACCAAGGAGCAGGACATGACTGAAACCCCCACGGGCACCGACCGCTGGAAGGCACTCGACTTCGCTCCGCCCGCGGCCGATGCCGATGAACCCGAATCCTCCGTGCTCGTCGACTATCGGCACGGGGGCCAGATCGCGGTGGTCACGCTCAACCGGCCGCACGCCGACAACGCGATCACGACCGAGATGGGTGCTCGCCTGACCGAGAGCCTCGAGACGATCGCCGTCCGCACCGAGGTCCGCGTCGTCGTGCTCACGGGCGCCGGCGAGCGGGCCTTCTCCGTCGGCAGCGACCTCCGGCAGCGCAAGAGCATGACCAAGGAGGACTGGCTGCGCCAACGCCAGGCCTTCGATCGCACGCTCTACACCGTGAGGCAATTGCGCAAGCCGCTCTTCGCCGCTGTCAACGGAATCGCCTACGGGGGCGGGAGCGAGCTCGCGCAGAGCTGTGACTTCATCGTCGCCTCTGACAATGCGACGTTCGGCCAACCCGAGGCGATGCTCGGCCTCTCCGCCGGCGGTGGCTCACCAGTGTTCCTGCCACGCCTGCTCGGATCCGGACGGGCCATGCAGATGCTCATGACGGGTGACCCGATCACGGCGGCCGAAGCGCACCGACTGGGCATGGTCAACGAGATCCACAGCCAGCAGGAGCTGGCGGCCGCGGCAGAGCGGATCGCGGAGAAGATCGCGAGCAACTCACCGACGGCGGTCCAGGCTGTCAAACGGGCCGTGCAGCTCGGGGCGGGGCAGCCGGTGGAGCAGGCGATCGCGATCATGATGGACGAGCACTGGCGCTCGGCGGTCCATCCAGACCGCATTGAAGGCATCGGCGCCTTCAACGAGGATCGCGATCCGGTCTTCCGCGACGCCGACTACTGAGCAGGACAAACGAGGAGGTAATGCACATGGCAGTCACCGACGATCTCCAGGCCGCGCGACGCGCACTGCAGATGATCAATCCCGCGCCGTACAACGCCGAGGCGCCGCCCGAGGCGCTCGCCACCGAGATCACCCCCACCGAGTTCCACTATGTCCGCAGCAATTTCGCGCTGCCCGACCACGACGGAACGCTCGAGATCGGCGGTGCGGTCGGCCGTGCTGTGACGTTGACGCTCGACGACCTCCGTGCCCTGCCTGCGCACGAACGGGCGGTCACGCTCGAGTGCGCCGGGAACGGGCGACTGGAGATGCGTCCGCTCCCCACCGGCGAGCCGTGGGGCTCCTACGCCGTGTCAACGGCCCGTTGGAAGGGTGCATACCTGCACGATGTGCTTGCCCTGGCGAACCCCGCCGCCAACGGAGTCGACGTGCGCTTCGAGGGCGCCGATCACGGCCCGTACCATCTGACCTCTGTGCTCGCGGACACCGACGGAAACGACCTGACCTTCGTTCGCTCGCTGCCCCTGGCCATAGCCACGGATCCGGCCGCCGAGATCCTCATCGCATACGAGATGAACGGCAAGCCACTGGGCCAAGACCACGGGGCCCCATTCCGGCTCATCGTGCCGCACTGGTACGCCGTGGCCTCCGTGAAATGGCTCAAGCGAATCGATGTCCTGACCGAGGCGTTCGTCGGCGAATTCCAAACCGGGCACTACATCTACGAGTGGCCAGACCGTTCGCCGGAGCCCGTCGACCTCATGCGCGTGCGGGCGCGGATGACAGAGCCGGCCGCCGGATCAACCATCTCCCCCGGCATGTGCACGGTTCGCGGCAAGGCCTGGTCTGGTACCGGTCCGGTGACCCGCGTGGACGTCAGCCTCACCGGCGCCGGTGAGTGGCATGAAGCGACCCTCGCGCCCCCGTCCGGCCCCTTTCATTGGCAGGAATGGTCGTTCGACTGGGAAGCCACCGCCATCGGGCGCCACACCGTGCGCGTGAGGGCCACCGACGCCGCCGGAAACGTCCAGCCCGAGGTGCCGCCGTGGAATCGGCTCGGATACGGCAACAACGCGATCGAGGTGGTCTACGTCGACGTCGTCTGATGTCGAAGGGATTGCAGCCATCACGCACAAGGAGAGCCACGTGTCGTCAATGCCAGGGGTGGGCGAACTCGCACACGGTCACCGAATGAGAGAGAGCCTTCGCCGATTGGATCGCCGTGACCGTCGTTCGCTGCTCGGGATGGGCGCGGTCATCCTGTTGTTGCATCTCGTTGGCTTCGGCGTCTTGGTCTTCATGGTCGCGCCGCAGAGTTTCCACCTGAGCGGCAGCACACCGATCTTCGGGGTTGGAGTCGGCGTACTTGCGTACACGCTAGGACTTCGACACGCGTTCGATGCCGACCATATCGCTGCGATCGACAACACGACCCGCAAGCTCCTGGCCGACAGGGCGGAGTCCGGCATCAGCAGACGACCGCTTTCCGTGGGATTCTGGTTCGCGCTCGGGCACTCGACGATTGTCTTCGCTCTCGCATTCCTGCTGTCGATGGGCGTGCGCACCCTTGCGGGGCAGGTCGAGGATGAGTCCTCCGTGCTGCACGC
>CAZZNX010000070.1:11192-18865 GCA_964655795.1 uncultured Leifsonia sp.
GTGACGGCTCCGATCGCCTGGTGGACCGCATCCGGCGTGATCGGACCGTCCGTGTCCGGCATCTTCCTCTGGACTCTGGGCATACTCAATCTGGTGGTGCTGGTCGGAATCGTCTCGGTTTTCCGCAAGATGAGGCAGGGTGACTACAACGAACAGGAGCTTGAGGATCAGCTGAACAAACGCGGCTTCATGAATCGCTTTCTCGGTGGCCTGACTAAGTCGGTGACGAAGCCGTGGCAGATCTACCCCGTCGGTCTGCTCTTCGGTCTCGGCTTCGACACCGCTACCGAGGTCGCACTTCTCGTTCTCGCCGGCGGCGCGGCGGCGTTCCTGCCGTTCTACGCCATCCTGGTTCTGCCCGTGCTCTTCGCCGCCGGTATGTGCCTCATGGACACGATCGACGGAGTCTTGATGAACGGCGCATACGGCTGGGCATTCTTCAAGCCGGTTCGCAAGGTGTACTACAACATGACGATCACGTCGATTTCCGTTGCGGTCGCCCTCGTCATCGGTACGATCCAGTTGGTCAGTGTTGTCGTCGATCAGGCCGGGATCTCCAGCGGGCCGATGGCGGAGATCGCGGACATGAACCTGGAGAATGCCGGATTCTTCATTGTCGGCCTCTTCATCGTCGCCTGGATCGGCTCTGCACTGATCTGGAAGTATGGCAAGGTCGAGGAGAAATGGTCGGCACAGATGCGAACCGATGTGGCCAAGTGAACGAATCCCTGATTTCTGATGTCGGGACGACGCTCGACGCGCGCGGCAGACCGCTGCGCGACCTGCGCATTTCGGTCACCGACCGGTGCAACTTCCGGTGCGTCTACTGCATGCCGAAAGAGGTCTTCGGGCGCGACTTCGCATTCCTGCCCACTGCCTCGCTCCTCACCTTCGACGAGATCGAGCGGCTGGTGCGGATCGCCGCCGAGAACGGCGTGGAGAAGATCCGTCTGACCGGCGGGGAACCTCTGCTCCGGGTCGGAATCGAAGAGCTAGTCGCTCGGCTCGCCCGGCTCACCACCCGCGACGGTCGCCCCCTCGATCTTGCGTTGACCACCAACGGCTCTGCTCTCGCCCACAAGGCGCAGGCGTTGAAAGACGCCGGCCTCACCCGGCTCACGGTCTCACTGGACTCCCTGGACGACGCCACATTCAAGGCGATGAACGATGTCGACTTCCCGGTGGCGAAAGTACTGCGCGGCATCGACGTCGCCGCCGCCACCGGGCTGCCGGTGAAGATCAACATGGTGGTCAAGCGCGGCTACAACGACCAGGACATCGTGCCGATGGCGCGCCACTTCAAGGGCACACCACACATCCTGCGATTCATCGAATACATGGATGTCGGCTCCACCAACGGGTGGCAGGTGAACGAGGTCGTGCCGTCGCGCGAGGTCGTCCGCCGCATCGACGCGCACATGCCGCTGGAAGAAATCGCCCCCAACTACAGCGGGGAGACATCGGTGCGCTGGCGCTACCGCGACAACGACGGTGAGATCGGCGTGATCTCCAGCGTCACACAGAGCTTCTGCCAGAGCTGCACTCGGGTTCGGGTGTCGACAGAGGGAACCCTCTTCACCTGCCTGTTCGCCACCGCCGGCCATGACCTCCGAGGGAAGTTGCGCAGCGGAGGCTCTGACGCCGAGATCTCGGCCTTCTTCCGCGACCTCTGGACGGTGCGCACAGACCGCTACTCCGAGCTGCGCAGCGCGCAGACCACCTGGGATGGCAGCGGTGCGCGACCCGGTGCGAAGAAGGTCGAAATGTCCTACATCGGTGGCTGAGGCCCGGTCAGTTGCACCGAAGTGGGGAGTGGACGCCGGCATGTCGCGATCGCTACGGTAGGGACCATGACGGAACACCCTCGTTCCACCCGGCCAGCCCACGCCTCACGCGCGGCGGTGATCACGGTGTCCGACCGCAGTGCCGACGGGCAGCGGCCGGACACGTCCGGCCCGGCCGCAGTGGCGACGCTGCGTGACAACGGCTACCTGGTCGACGACGCTCAGATCGTGCCCGACGGTGAGGCGCCCGTCGCCGATGCCATCCGCTCCTCCCTCGGAAGTGGGGCCCGACTCATCATCACCACCGGTGGCACTGGCATCTCCCCGCGGGATCTGACCCCGGAGGGCACCCGGCCGCTGCTGGTTCGTGAACTGCCCGGCATTTCGGAAGCGCTGCGCCGCGAGGGCGCACGGCACGCGCCCCTGGCTGTGCTCTCCCGCGGGCTCGTCGGCATCGCGGGGACGGGCCACGGTGCCACCCAGGCGTTGGTCGTCAACCTCCCTGGCTCGCGCACAGCCGTCGCCGAGGGCCTCGAGATCGTGTTGCCGCTCGTTCCGCACATCCTTGACCAGCTCGGCGGCGGAGATCACACGTGAATGCGCCTCTGATCGCGATCAGCCCCTCACCGCTGGACCTGGCCGCCCATCTCGCGGCAGTCGACTCGGCCGCCTTCGGCGCCGTGGCCACCTTCATCGGCCAGGTGCGAGATCACGATCCGGACGTGGACGGCGCGGTCGTGGCGCTCGACTACTCGGCGCACCCCGACGCCCCTCGCCTGCTCACCGAAATCGTGGACCGCGTGGCTCGGACGTCGGCGGACAACGGACACGAGGTGCGCATCTCGGCCAGTCACCGCGTCGGGCACCTGGTGGTCGGAGATCTCGCGCTCGTCGTCTGCGTGGCCAGCGCCCACCGGGCGGCGACCTTCGATGTCTGCCGGGAACTCGTCGAGACCATCAAAGCTGAACTGCCGGTGTGGAAGCGTCAGTCGCGTGCCGACGGTGTGCACAACTGGGTGGGACTCCCCGAGGCCTGACTCAACCGCCTGCGAAGGGCGGGAGCACATCGACGGTATCGCCGTCAGCCAGGGCAGCTCCGGCATCCTCGGTGCGGGCACCATTGATGAGCAGCGAGCAACGGCCGAGAACACGTTCGAGCGCGGCGCCGTGACGCTCCACAACGAGCCGGCGCAGCTCTCCGAGGGTGGACGCGTCGAGCTGTTCGCTCTCGGTTCCGGCCGCCTCGGCAGCCCCCGCGAAGTAGCGCACCCGGGTCATGCTCGCTCCGAAGGATCCGTGGACGAGGGCCGAACCCAGTCCCCTGACCGCCCGCCGGACTTCGCGGTGATCCGGATCCCCTCGATCTCGACGGAGCGGTCGATGCCCTTGACCATATCGACGATCGCCAGCGCGGCCACGGCGACGGCGGTCATCGCCTCCATCTCCACCCCGGTGCGGTCGGCGGTGCGCACGGTCGCGTCGACGCGCACCCCGTCGTCGAGGACGGCCAGATCGACAGTGGCACCGTGCACGCCGATCACGTGGGCCAGCGGAAGCAGATCGGCCGTGCGCTTCGCGGCCTGGATGCCGGCGATGCGGGCAACGGCGATCACGTCGCCCTTGGGAGCGGACCCGGTTCGCAGGGCGGCGATCACCTCCGGCCCGCACCGCACGAAGCCGGTCGCGCTGGCCTGACGGATGCTCGGCGTCTTGCCGGTGACGTCGACCATTCGTGCGTGGCCGGCCGAGTCGAGGTGGGTGAACGGTTGCGTCGTCATGATTCCATCATCATGACAGCCACGCTGTCACCGGGGTGTATTTCATCGACGGATTCATCAATGATCGCAAAACCGTCTGCCGTCGCGAGACTCGCCACGAGGTGCGAACCAGAGCCACCGCGCGAGGCGGGGCGCACTCGGATGACACCATCCGCGGCCGAGGCGTCCAGCCCACTGAGCACCGAAACCGGGATGTACTGGCGCCGACCGGCTGGCGTGCGCCAGCCCTCTGCGGCAATGGCGCGGGTGACGGGCCGCTCCAGCAGCCGACTGCCCTGGAGCGTGAGCAGGGCCGGTCGCACGAAGACCTCGAAGGAGACCAGCGCACTGACCGGATTCCCGGGCAGGGCGAAGATCGGTGCGCCCGAGGCCCAGTGGCCGAAACCTTGCGGCTTGCCCGGTTGCATGCGCACCGTTCGAAAGTGCACCCCGAGCGGAGCGAGCACGGCCTTGACCACGTCGTAGGCGCCCATACTGACGCCACCGGAGAGCAGAAAGGCGTCCACCCGGTCGGCGTAGTCGGCGAGCGTCGTGCGCAGCAGATCGTCGTCATCGGGCACGATGCCCACTGGGATTGCGATGCCGCCTGCCTGCTCGACGGCGGCTCGCAACAGGAACGAGTTGGAGTCGGGGATCTGTCCGGGCAGCAGGGGCAGGCCGGGCTCGACCAGCTCGCTGCCGGTGGAGATCACCGCCACGCGGGGCCGGCGGTGCACCATCACGTCGCTGTAGCCGGCACTGGCCGCGGCGGCCAGGTGTCGTTCCCGGAGCGTCACGCCCGCGGGAAGCACACGGTCGCCGGCCGACAGGTCACTCCCGGTCAGGCGGATGAACGCACCGGGCTCCGGCGCCACGAACAGGGCGACCTGTTCGACGGAGCGGTCTGTCAGCTCGAGCGGGACAACGGCATCCGCCCCCACGGGGATCGGTGCGCCGGTCATGATCGTGGCGACCGTGCCAGGGGCGAGCGGGGACACGTCGAAGATGCCGGCCGGAAGATCAGCGACCACCGGGAGCGTCACCGGGTGCAGCGCCGAGGCCCCGTTCAGGTCGGCACGCCGGACGGCGTACCCGTCCATCGACGAATTATCGAACGGCGGGATTGCGGTGCGCGCCGTGACCGGGTGGGCGAGCGTGCGCCCGAAGGCATCGGCGAGGGCAACGCGCTCAGCGGGGAGCGCGCGCAGCTCGCTGAGCACGAGGGCACGATACTCCTCAACGCTGAGGCTCGGCGCCGACTCAGGCATCGCACTCACTCGGCCACCACCGCATCCGCCTCGCTCCCCCGCTGGGGCCAGCCGGCGTAACCGCCGTGGAGCACGGTGACGGATTCGAATCCGTCTCCCGCCAATGCCAGCGCCGCCTGGTGAGCGCGGGCACCGAACTGGCAGTACACGATCACGGGTGTGTCGCGCGCGATTCCACTCCGACCGGTCTCGGTGACAAGGCCGGCGAGCGGCAACAGAACCGAGCCGTCGATGGCGCCCCCGGCGTGCTCACGCGGCTCCCGCACGTCGACGAGGAGGAAATCGTCGATCCCCCGTTCCCGGGCGGACAGGCGACGGTCGAGTTGCTCGGCGGACAGCTCGCCCGGTGGCGACGGCGCAGCGACCGTCTCAACGGTGCGTGCCGACACCGGCGGATGCACCGCGCCCTCGCCCGTCCTGCTCGGCAGAAGCGGCAGCTCTGTCCACCGCGCGGTCAACGCATCGAGAACGAGAACCCGTCCGAGCAACGACTCCCCGGATCCGGTGATGAGCTTGACCGCCTCGGCGGCCATGATGCTCCCGACCTGCCCGCAGAGCGCGCCGAGTACGCCGGCCGACTCACAGGACTCGACGCCGTCATCCGTCGGCTGCACCGCAAACAAGTCACTCAGCTGCACGCCGGCCACGCCACTGTCGGCAGGCGGGGTGCTCCAGAACACAGACACCTGGGCGTCGAAGCGCAGAACGGAAGCCCACACGACAGGAAGTCCGAGCTCGGCGCAGGTGTCGGCGACCAGATAGCGGGTGGCGAAATTGTCGCTGCCGTCAAGGACCAGGTCGTACTCGCCCAGAATGGAACGCGCGTTGTCAGTCGTCAGGCGCTCACTGTGGGTGATCACCCGAACGGACGACGCCAGCCGGGAAATCGACTCGGCCGCGCTGGCCGTCTTGGGCCGACCGACGTCGCCCTCCCCGTGGATCACCTGGCGCTGCAGGTTGCTGGTCTCCACGACATCGTCGTCGACGATGCCCAGCGTGCCGACGCCGGCGGCGGCAAGGTAGAGCAGGGCCGGCGCGCCGAGGCCCCCGGCACCGATCACGCAGACCCGGGCGGCGAGGAGGCGGCGCTGGCCCAGTTCACCGATCTGGGCGAGCAGGAGCTGGCGGGAGTATCGGCGCGCTTGATCGGCCGTGAGTGGAGCACCCGGGGAAACCAGCGGCGGCAATGGCATGGTTCCTAAGCTAGCTGGTCGCGCTGATTTCCACAGTGCTAGCAAATCCACAGTGCTAGCATTCGAGCCATGCTGCCGAACCGCACGCTTGCCTTCGCGGCACTGTCCGTGGCGGCGCTCATCCCACTGCTCTCAGGCTGTGCCGCGGCCACCGGCGGCACGGCATCGACGCCCGGCCCCGCCTCGACCGAGACTCCGCTCGCACGGCTCAGTGGCGAGCTCACGGTGTTCGCCGCCGCCTCCCTCACCGCACCCTTCGATGAGCTCGGAGAGCTGTTCATGCAGCAGAACCCTGGCTTGATTGTGACGACGGTGTACGACGGCTCCTCGACCCTGGCAACCCAGTTGATCGAGGGCGCCGGTGCAGATGTGTTTGCGTCGGCCGACGAGGCCACGATGGCACGCGTCGCCGACGCCGGAGCCTTGGACGGCACCGCGCTGCCGTTCGCGTCGAACACGCTGCAGATCGCGGTGCGTCCCGGCAACCCACTCGGCATTCTGGAATTGTCCGATCTCGCTTCCTCTGAGCCGATTGTGGTGCTCTGCGCGCCCGAGGTGCCCTGCGGTGCGGCATCCACTGTTGTGCTCACGGCGGCTGACGTGAGAGTGACGCCGGCCAGCGAGGAGCAGAACGTGAAGGCCGTGGTCACCAAGGTGCAACTCGGTGAAGCGGATGCCGGGCTGGTCTATGCAACAGATGTGTTGGCGGCGGATGGCGGCATCGACGGCGTTTCGTTCGGCGAGGCGCTGTTGGCGGTCAACCATTACCTGATCGGGTCACCGGTGGCGGCAGCGAACCCGGCTGCGGCCGGCCGATTCATCGAGTTCGTGCGTTCACCGGAGGGGCAGCGAGTTCTCGCCGACCACGGTTTCGGGCCGCAATGAGCCGCACCGTGGAGGCTGATACGCGGAGCCGAAACACGCCGGTTCCGGACGGGCCGAGTCCACGCAGGCGCGACCGGACCGCTCGTGGCCGGGTGGGAACCATCCCACCGCTCCTGTACGTGCCCGCGATGATCGGGCTGGCACTCTTGACGCTGCCGATCCTGGGCCTGTTCCTCCGGGTCGACTGGGCCACGGTGCCAGCCGCCATCACCTCCCCCGAAGCCGTCGACGCCCTGCTGCTGTCGCTGCGCACCAGTGTCGCCGCGACCATCATCTGTGTGATCGTCGGTGTGCCGCTCGCCCTCGTCATCGCGCGCAGCCGCCCACGCATCGCCGGGCTGCTCCGTGCGGTGGCGACACTGCCGCTGGTACTGCCGCCCATGGTGGGTGGCATAGCCCTGCTCTATCTGCTCGGCCGCAGCAGTCTGGTCGGGCAGTATCTCGAGCTGGCCTGGGGCATCCGGATCCCGTTCACCACCAGCGCCGTGGTGATCGCGCAGGCGTTCGTGGCGCTGCCGTTCCTGGTGATCGCCCTGGAGGGGGCGCTCCGGAGCACCGGGACCCGTTTTGAGTCGGTGGCGATGACCCTCGGCGCGAGCAGGTGGACGGTGTTCCGACGGATCACGCTGCCGCTGGTGTGGCCCGGCCTGCTCGCAGGCACCGTGCTCAGCTTCGCGCGGGCGCTGGGCGAATTCGGCGCGACCGCACTGTTCGCCGGCAATGCGGCCGGCGTCACGCGCACCATGCCGCTTGCGATCTACACCGCATTCAACGGCGCCGGGGTGA
>CAZZNX010000071.1:0-13298 GCA_964655795.1 uncultured Leifsonia sp.
CCCAGGACCGGCTCTTCAACGCCACCCAGCGGCGGGCGATCAGCCTCCGGGACGGTGGCTGCATCATCCCGGGCTGTTCCATCCCGGCCGCGTGGAGCGAGATTCACCACGTCAAAGAACACCAGAGTGGTGGCGAAACGGAAACGTGCAACGGAGTGCTCCTCTGCTGGTTCCACCACCACAGCATCGAGACCAGCGGCTGGCAGATTCGCATGGTCAACGGCGTCCCGTACGTGAAACCACCGCGCTGGCTCCGCGGCGGACGCTCCGACGCCGACACCCCCTGGCGAAGGTCGACAAAGTCCCGCACCCAACAGGCCGATTTGCTGGACAAGCAGCGGTCCCTGCTGGTCGAGTAGGCCGCCCGCGGCCGTATCGAGACCCTAGAACCCGCGAAAGCTCCAGCCCGCGAGATCTCGATACGCTCGTTCCTCGCTACTCGATCAACAAACCGAAGCCAACAGGTTGGTCGAGTAGCGCGACGCGCAGCGTCGCGAAAGGCGGCAGCCCCTCCCAAGGCATCCTCAGGAACCGCCACCGCTGCTGGTACAGCAACGCATGCCCGGCACTCAGCCACGACGCCCGGGGCGACCCGATCCGGTCATCCGCTCAGGGCTTCGGGGGCGGCCTCGTTCCTCGTCTGCTCCCTCAAGCCAGCGCGGGGCGAACGTCAGAGGCCGCGGGAGCGGCGCTCGCGCACGAAGTCGGCCACCGTCAGCGGCCGGGTCGTGTCCGGCAGATCCTCGAGGCCTAGTCCTCGAACGAGTTCGGCGGGATCGGTGCCGAGCACGCCGGAGACACGCACGATCGTCGTGAGGCTCGGGTTCGCCTGGCCACGCTCGATCTTGCCGAGATTGGTCACGTGGATGTCGGCGAGCTGCGCGATCTCTTCCTGGCTCATGCCGAGGCCGAGACGCACGCCACGGATGCGTTCACCCAGAATTCGAGCTGCTTCCGAGTGCGTTGATGCCATTACTCATGACTACTTGCCCTGCGCTTTCGAGGCCAGAGTGTTCAGCATTGAAGCGTTTACGCCTCAAGTAACCAAGCTCAGTCGAGCGGGTCCAGCCCGTGCTCGGTGCGGAGCTGCTCTGTCTCGACGTCGAGCACATCGAGCGGCTTGCCTCCGTCGCGGCGGACGCGGTAGCGGCCCGCGAGGAGGGCGATCCGATCGCTCGGGCTCTCGAGTCCGACCTTGTCGAGCGCACGCAGTGCGATCGCGTACCAGCGCTCGGCGAGGGCGAGCTCGCCGGCGATCTCGAAGCCCTCCGCGATCTGCTGGTAGATCCCGAGGTCATCGCTTCCCGTCGTCCGCACCTCGTCGGCGAGGGCCAGCGCCGTGACGCGATCCTCCTGCTCGAGATGCAGGCTGATGAGCGTCGGGTGCGCCTCAAACGGCTTCACGCTGGAGTGCGCCATGGCTGCCTCGACGAGCCGGAACGCCTCGTCCGTGTCGTGGGCCATCTGCAGGTGCTCGGCCGCGACGATCAGGAGGTGCGCAGGCGTGAGCGCTCCGTCGAGCGTGTAGCTGTCGGCATCCGTCGCCCACTGCTCGAAGATCGCCGCCTTCTCGAGATGCTCGGCGACGCCTCCCGTGACGCTGCCGGTCGTCGGGTCGAAGTCCCGAAGCTCAAGTTCATCGACGTCGTCTTCGGTGATCACAGTGGCCATGCCTCAAGGCTAGCGGCTCGGCGGGACCGATCGCCGGTGGCGCCGGGCCGGGAATGCTCAGCCAGACGCACAGCAGCTGCCCATATGATCGCCTCGTGGCTCGAAAAGCAAAACCGATCATCTCGCCGACCGGCGGCACTCCGCAGGGCGGAGAGCTGCCGAGCGGCATCGTGCGCGGCATCGACCGTGTGTTGGCCGTGCAGCGCCCCATCGTGCTCGCCCACATCCGCAGCATTCGGCGCAAGAATCCGAATGCGACGCCACAGCAGCTCGTGCGCATTCTCGAGCTGCGCTACCTCGCCGCCGTCACAACGGGTGGTGCGGCAGTCGGTGCGACGGCGGTCATCCCGGCCATCGGAACCGGCGTGACGCTCGCGCTCTCCGGTGTGGAGACGGCCGGTTTCCTGGAGGCGACGGCCCTCTTCGCCCAGTCCATCGCCGAGGTGCACGGCATCGCCGTCGAGGACCCCGATCGGGCGCGTGCCCTAGTGATGACGCTGATGCTCGGCCGCGAGGGCACCGACCTCGTGCGCAACCTCGCCGGGCAGTTCACGGGCGGCACATTCACCCGCAACATGTACTGGGGCGAGATGGTGACCAGCGCGGTCCCGCAGGTCGTCATGGGGCCCCTGCTCGATCGGCTGAAGACGGCGTTCATCCGCCAATTCGCCGTGCGCGGCAGCGCAAGCTTCGTCGGCAAGGCGCTGCCATTCGGTGTCGGGGCCGCCATCGGTGGCATCGGCAACAACATGCTCGGAAAGCGCGTGCTGCACAATGCGCGCCTCGGCTTCGGCGCCGCCCCGGTGATCCTGCCACCCGAACTCGAGCCGCGCGTGCGCACGGTGTCACTGCGCCAGCGGGCCGTGCGCGGCAGCACGCGCGTCGGAACCAGCGTCGGCGGCGCCATGGTCGGTGCCGCGACAAGCGTCGGCGGTGTCGTCAAGGGCGCAGCGGGCGGAGTCAGCGGCGCAATGCGCAAGGCGCTCCCCCGCGGCAAGGGCACGCCGAAGCCCCCACGTGAGGATGCCGGCGGGCCGTCCGAGTCCGCGGACGCGGCTGAGCAGCGCACGCCCTAGCGCAGCCGTTCCGTCAGCGAGGAGCCCGGCTAGACGTCGATCTCGTCGGCCTCGTCGAGGTCGCCCTTGACGTCGTGGTCGTCGATCTCCCCATCGGCGGCGTGCAGGGCGGCGTTCTTGTCCCACTCCGTCATCAGGTGCTGCACGGCGCCGTGGAAGCGACGCGTGGCGGCGCCCGGCGTCGTGTCACCGAAGTAGTACTCGACCCAGCGCTTCAGGCGCTGCTGTGCGGCGTCGCCGTGGCTGAGCTCGTCGACGATCGCGACGATGCCGGCCGCGTCGTCCGCGGTCAACCACTCGCAGTCAGAGAGGTAGCCGCTCGTGTCGATCTCCGCTGCCGGGTTCGCCGGCCGGGTGATGAGCAGCGGCTTGCCTGCGGCCAGACGGTCGTAGACCATGGCGGAGATGTCGACGATCGCGACATCGGCGGCGACCAGCTGCCAACCGAGCTGCGAGCCGGTGTCGTAGATGTGCTGCGCGGCCGGATCGGCCGCGTTCGCAGCCTCGATGGCGCGGACGATCTCGCGGTTGGCCGCGGCGTAGGCCGGATCCAGCACACCGGACCGCGGGTGCGGACGGTAGATCAGGCGGTGTCGGGGGCTCGCGAGCAGGCCGCGCACGAGTGCGACGCCGTGGGTGGCGATGGAGCCGTAGGCCGCGGCCCCGCGGTCGCCCTCCCAGGTGGGCGCATAGAGCACGACCTCGCGCGCGTCCTGAACGTAGGGCAGCGGTGCGCCGTCCTTGTAGTGGTCGGCCTGTGGGCGGCCGATCGGCAGGGCGCGCTTGTCGAAGTCGTAGTCCCAGAGCACCTTGCCGAGGCGGGCGCGGGCGGCATCCCCCGCGATCAGCGAGTAGTCGTATGCCTTGAACTGGTTGGTGGTCATGTACATCTTGTCGCTCTCACCATGGTTGATGAAAACGTGCCAGCGGCGCCCATAGCGCATCATCTGGAAATTCTTGGCGTTCTGATTCACGTAGAAGATCACGCGCAGGTCTTGTTCGTGGATGACACGTTCGAGGTCGACGACCTTGCGCACGTAGGCGACGGGAAGCGGCGACTCGTCGAGCATGGTGATGGCCGCGCCGGATGCCCGGCTGAGCACGAGAACCGGCCACGTCTCGGCGAGCTTCGCCAGCGGCTTGTACCACTGCCGCATCTGGTACATGTTCACTTTGCCGTCGGCAAAGTACACGGCCACCTTGTACTTGTGCGGCTCGAGCGGGCCCTGCTCGACCAGCTTCTCGCGCAGCAGTCGCTGCGCCTTGCGTGACGCCAAGACGCCTTTGACGAGTTTGATCGCGTTGCGCGCGTCTTTCTGAATACCCACTTGTCAAGAGTACAGAGCGGTTCGGCGTCGAGACCCCAGAACGGGTGGCGCTGACCGAATCGTTAGACGATCGGTGGACGCCCCGCGCGTGTCATCCGCCAGACGGTCCGCCACGACATCGGTTTGCGCTCTCCCGGGTCGGCACGCCACCCCTCACGCCAGCCGCCGAACCAGGCCGAGAGCGCAGCGGGATGCCGCCACCAGCGCAGCAGCTGGATCGCCGTCCAGCTGCCGACGTAGAGCGGAACGAGGGGTGCCGGCAGGTTGCGCCTGGCCAGCCAGACGCGGTTGCGGGCGTTGAGGCGGTAGTAGTAGCTGTGCCTGGTCGGCTGGATGACGGGGTGGTTGGCCACGAGGTCGCCGGCGTACCAGACCCGCTTGCCCGTGTTCCAGACCCGCCACGCGAGCTCGATGCCCTCGTGGGCGTAGAAGAACGGTTCGGCCCAGCCGCCCGTCGCATCGAAGACGGCGCGCGGCAGGAGCACTGCACCCTCCCAAACCGAGAAGACGTTGCTGGAATGGCTGGCCTCGCCCTTGCGGATGCGCGGGATCCAGCGCCGCGGCGAGGTAATGCCGCTCGGGTCGACGACCTGCGGCTGGAGCAGGCCGATGCTGGGGTCGGCGCGGAGCTTCGCGATCGCGGCGGCGAGGAAACCGGCATCCGGAATGCTGGCATCGTCGTCGAGGAAGAAGATGTACTCGCCACTCACCTGCGCGACGCCGCGATTGCGGCCTGCGGGAATGCCGAGATTCTCCGGTAGGCCGAGCGTCTTGACCGCGGAGGGCAGCCCGGTTGGCTGCCAACCGTTGCCGACGCAGACGACGTCAAGCTCGACGCCCTGCTGGGTCAGGATGCTCTGCAGCCCGCGCTCCAGGTCATCCGGCCGCGTACCCTGCGTGAGCACGACGACACCGACGCTGGGCAGCTCAGGAACGGACACGCTTGGACGCCATGATCGCGAGGAAATGCCCGCCGAGCGCGAGCAGCGAGAGCGGCACGAGGACGATGAGCAGCACGCGGTCGGTCTCCGGCTGGCCGGTGAAGAGCCCGATGAGCGCCGCGGCGAAGATCAGCATGGTCAGCTCAACGGAGTGGTAGAGCCGGTGGAACGGCACGAAGCGCGCGACCTTGCGGAGCGCGGCGATCAGCCCGCCGCGCGGAGCCGATTCACCGTGGGTGTCGGCGAGCTTGGGCAGGCCGGCATTGGCGCGGGCGACGTGGACCATGTCGTTGAGCGCCTTGTTGAGCACGATGAACAGGGCGAGCAGGCCGGCCAGGGTCGTCCAGAGGAAGTCGGCCGGGGCCTCGAAGGGGTAGGCGGCGGCACGGATGCCGAGCGCGAGCGGGATCAGCGCCTCGGTCGAGTAGTGCCCGACCTTGTCGAGGAACACGCCGGCCGGCGACGAGGTGCGACGCCAGCGGGCGACCTCACCGTCGCTGCAGTCGACGAGCATCTGCAGCTGGCCGAGCAGCAGCGCGAGGGCAGCACCCCAGATGCCGGGGATCAGCAGGGCGGCGGCCGTCGACCAACCGACGAGGATCATCAGCCCGGTCACGCCGTTCGCCGAGATGCGCGTCTTCAGCAGCATCCAGGTGAGGTAGGGCGAGAGGTTACGCAGGTACAGCGAGGCCGTCCAGTGCTCGGCGTTGCGCCGTAAGCGCACCTCCGGCGGCTGGGCGACGGCACGCAGCTCGGCGATCGACGAGGGGCGTTCCTGCCTGGGTGTTGCCTGCCCCATGGTTACCTTCCGTTGTGTGCCGTGATGTTGCTCGTGAGCTTGAGATAGCCCAGCACGAATCCGATGCCCCACGAAAAGTGGATGCACGGCAACACTAGGAGAAACCACAGCGCGCTGCGTAATCCGAGCCCCGTGATGCTGGCGAGCGTCGCCACGATGACGAAGACGGCGTAGACCGCAGGCGCGAGCAGACCGACGAGGAGCCATGGTGTCACACCGAGCAGACTCTGGATGAGGCCGCCGATGCCCATGAGCAGGCCGATGGTGACGCCGAGCACCATGACCGGCGGGATGAAGTAACGGATGCCGTTGCTCTCGGGGAAGCGGCGTGCCAGCTCGCCGCGCCACAGCCCGGTCGAGAGCATCTGCTTCACCAGGCGCTTGACGCTCGGCCGCGGCCGGTAGGTGACGGTGAGCTTCGGGGTGAACCAGACGGTGCCGCCGGCCTTGCGCAGGCGACGGTTGAGTTCCCAGTCCTGGCCGCGCTTGATGCCCTCATCGAAGAGGCCGACGGCCTCGATGGCCTCGCGCTGGAAGCATCCGAGATACACGGTCTCCGCCGGGCCCTCTTCGCCGCCGACGTGGAAGGAGGATCCGCCGCGGCCGACGCGGGTCCCGTACGCCCGGGCGACCGCCCGCTGGAACGGCTTCTCCCCCTTGGCGTCCATGATGCCGCCAACATTGGCGGCGCCGGTGCGCAGGAGGGTCTCGACGGCGATGCGGGCGTAGTCGCGCGGCAGCACGGAGTGCGCGTCGACGCGGATGATGATCGGGTACTGGGAGGCCCGGATCGCGACGTTCAGGCCAGACGGCGTCGAGCCGACCTCGTTCGGGATGACGCGGATGCGCGGGTCGACCCTGGCCATGTCCTCGACGAGCTCCGTCGTGCCGTCGATGCTCGGCCCGAGAGCCAGAGCGACCTCGAACGGGCCCTCGTAGTCCTGATCGAGCAGGCTGTCAACGGCCGCGCGAACATGGGTCACTTCATTGAGCACCGGCATGACATACGAAACACCAGGAAGCGCAGCGACTGCGTCATTCGACACCGTGTCGACCATCTCTTCCACTCAAACGAACTGGACTTGAGAGCTTATCAGGCGCCCCGAACGCGACATCGCCGCCCCGCCAGATGGCGGAGCGGCGATGCAGGAAGGAGTCGCATTCCCCCGGACTAGGAACCGAGAGTTCCGAGGGTGACCTCGACGTCGTAGCTCTTGCCGTCACGCACATAGGTGAGCGAGGCGTCTCCGCCGCCCTCCACCGTGCGCACCTGGGCGGTGAGATCGTTGGCGTCGGTGATCGGAACACCGTTGAAGCCGGTGATGACATCGCCCTTCTGCAGGCCGGCCGTCGCGGCGGGGCCGCCGGCCGTGACGTCGGCGATGTAGGCGCCGACCGTGGTGCTGCCTTCGACGCTCGCCGCCGGGGAGACCGTCGCGCCCAGCAGGCCGTGCGTGGCCGTGCCGTTCTCGATCAGCTCGTTGGCCACGCGCTCTGCAAGGTTCGAGGGGATCGCGAAGCCGACGCCGATGCTGCCGGATGCGCTGCTGTCGCCGGCCGTGGCGATGGCCACGTTGATGCCGATCAGCTCGCCCTTGGAGTTGAGCAGTGCGCCACCGGAGTTGCCCGGGTTGATCGCGGCATCGGTCTGCACCACCGCGAGCGAGATGCTCCCGCTGTTGGCCGACGGAGCCTGCTGCTCCTGACCGGGCAGGTTGTTCCAGAAGTCGAACGGGGCCTGGCCGCTGCCGTCATCCGGAGTTGTGCTGTCACCCTCTGGGGTCTCAGGCACGGCGGACGAAGCCACGGTGATGCTGCGGTTCAGCGCGCTGACGATGCCGTTGGTGACGGTTCCGGAGAGACCGAGCGGTGCGCCGATCGCGATGGCGGTGTCGCCGACGTTGATCTTGCTGGAGTCAGCGAACTTCAGGGCGGTCAGGCCGCTGGCGTTCTCGAGCTTGATCACGGCGAGGTCGGAGATCGGGTCGGTGCCGACGATGCTCGCCGCGTACAGCGTGCCATCGCTCATGGTCACCTGGATCTGCGGGTGGCCGGTCTCGCCGTCCAACGTCACGACGTGGGTGTTGGTGAGAACGTAGCCGTCCTCGCTCAGCACGACGCCGGAACCCGTTCCCGCACCGGTCTCGCCGGCGACCGAGATCGTCACGACACTCGGGGTCGCCTTGGCGGCGACGGCCGTGATCTCGGTGACGGAGTCGGTGTTGTTGACGACGACGTTCTGCGGAGATGACACGGACGACGGCGTGCCCTGGTTCTGGGCGCCTGCGATGGCCATCACGCCGGCGGCCGAACCGCCACCGACGAGTGCACCGATCGCGAGAGCCGCGACCAGCATGCCGACACCGTTGCGCTTGGGCGCTGCGGATGCCGTTGGCTGCTGCCCGGGCGCGGCGGGGCCGCTGGGGCCGCCTGGGCCACCGACACCGAATGCTGCTCCGGGGATCGGAACCGTCGGCTGGGTGTGCTGGGCGCCGTACGGCTGGGTCTGGTGCTGCCCGTAGGGCTGCTGAGCCGCCGGAGCCTGCTGGCTCGCGTAGGGCTGCGGCGGAGTGTTGGGTGCGTAGACGGTCGCGTTCGGTGCTGCTGCACCGTAGGGGGCGGCCGATGGCTGCTGCGGCGCAACCGGTGCGGTCACAGCGGCTGCTGGAGCCACGGGCGGGGCGACAGGCGCCGGCGCCGCCTGGGCGGCGGGGGGAGCCGAAGCGGCAGGAGTCTCCACCGCGGGAGTCGCGGGAGCCTCGGCTGCCGTCTCGACGATGGGAGCGTCGGGGGTGATGGCTTCGGGGGTCACTACGGCCTCAGCGTCGACAGGCACGGAGCGCGCCGGCTCTGGCTGTACTGAGTCCTTGTTGATGTTGTCGGTCATGGTTGCTCCTTCCAAGCAAGCTCAAGCATCCACCGGGCGGCTGTGGGTTCTTTATGGGAAAGCTGGGAGCTACCTTGGGATCAGTTGGGCCTTCTCCGAGCACGTCGGGACCGTGGGATTCAGCTGCTCACGCCTTCGGCCAGCGTACTCTGATGAGACTGACAAGCAGACAGGAACTCGATGATCACACCCGCTCCCTGGCAGCGCGCAGCGGCCGGCGCCGGCCTCCTCGCCGCCGACGGCACTGTTGCCGTGACGATCTTCGCCGAGATGAGCGCGTTGGCCCAGCGCACGGGCGCGATCAACCTCGGCCAGGGATTTCCCGACGAAGACGGGCCCGCCGAGGTGCTGGATGCCGCACGCCGCGCGATCAGCGATGGAGTGAACCAGTACCCGCCCGGGCGCGGCATGCCCGTGCTGCTCGAGGCGATCGCCGCGCACCAGCAGCGCTTCTACGGCATCCCGCTCGACCCGCACAGTGAGGTGCTCGTCACGGCCGGCGCGACCGAGGCGATCGCCGCCGTGATCCTCGCCTTCGTGCGCGCGGGCGACGAGGTCGTCACGTTCGAGCCGTTCTACGACTCGTACGGTGCGACGATCGCACTCGCCGGCGGGAAGCATGTCACGGTGCCGCTGCTCGCCCCGGACTTCCAACCAGACCTCGACCGCCTGCGCGACGCCGTGACCGATCGCACCCGCGTCATCCTGGTCAACACCCCGCACAATCCGACCGGCGCCGTGCTCCCCCGCGCCACTCTGGAGCTCATCGTCGAGCTCGCCGAGCGGCACGATGCGCTGATCGTGACGGACGAGGTCTACGAACACCTCACCTTCGAGGTGCCGCACGTGCCCATCGCGACGCTGCCCGGTGCGCGGGAGCGCACGATCAGCATCAGCTCGGCCGGCAAGACCTTCAACACGACGGGGTGGAAGATCGGCTGGGTGAGCGCCTCGGCGGCCAACATCACGGCGATCCTGGCCGTCAAACAGTTCCTGACCTACGTGAACGGTGCGCCGTTCCAGCCTGCGATCGCCGTCGGCCTCGGCCTGCCCGACGCCTTCTTCACGGGAATCGCCGCCACTCTCGCCGCCAAACGCGACGTACTCTCGGCCGGGCTCGTCGCGGCAGGCTTCACCGTGTCGCGGCCTGCGGGCGGATACTTCGTGGTAGCGGATGCCGCCCCGCTCGGATTCAACGACGGCGCTGAGCTCTGCCGCCGCCTGCCGGAACTGGCCGGCGTCGTCGCCGTTCCGATCACAGCCTTCGTGCACGAGGAGCGGCGGGCGCAGTACTCCTCGCTGCTGCGCTTCGCGTACTGCAAGAAGTTCGAGCTGCTCGAGCGCGCCGCCACCCAACTCGCCGGGATCGGCGAGCGCTGAACCGCCTGCGCGCCGCGCTGCACGCCCTCTAGCGTGGGGTGACGCCGAAGCGGCGCAGCGCGAGTGCGGGGTTGAGGGTGCGCACCGATTCCAGGCGCTCCCCGCTGATCCAGGCCACGGCGACGCCGCTCTCCTCCCCGATCGTCACGAGTTCGATGCCCATCGGGTCGATCACGAAGCTAGTGCCGACTCCGACGGGCGGAGCGTGGTCGGCCGCGGCGATGTAGATCGTGTTCTCCAGCGCGCGCGCCGTGCACAGCGTGCGCCAGTGGTGCTCCTTCAGCGGCCCGCGCACCCACTCGGCCGGTACGAGCACGAGGTCGGCGCCGGCATCGACGAGGCGTCTGGTCACCTCGGGGAAGCGGATGTCGTAGCAGGTCTGCATCCCCACGCGGATGCCGGCCAGTTCGAATGTCTCCGGGTCGGCGATGGGTCCGGCCTCGACCCAGTCGGATTCCGTCATGCCGAAGGCGTCGTAGAGGTGCATCTTGCGGTACGTCGCGACCAGCCCCGCATCGGGCGCGAGCGCGACGACGGTGTTGCGCACGCGGGCGGGGTCATCGCCCTGCTCGACCAGTCCGGCCACGATGTGGCAACCGGTCTCGTCTGCCAGAGCGGCGAGCGCCCGCACGAAGGGTCCGTCGATGGGCTCGGCCGCCGCGAGCCAGTCGGGCCCCATGGCCGGCGTGAAGTAGCTGGAGTACTCGGGGAAGACGACGAGCGCCGCCCCGCGCCGGGCGGCGAGCCGTGCCATCCGCGCGATCTCGGCGAGGTTGGCCGCCGTGTCCGCCCCCGGGGCGAACTGCGCGACGGCGACGCCGATCGCCTGCCGCTCTGCCGAATTCTCAGTCATGCGGCCAGCCTATTGCCCACGGTCGACAGCGGCTCGCTAGTTCAGGTCGAGGATCCACCCCAGCACGTGGGGGAAGCCGAGCATTGCCGCAACGACGAGCGCGAGGATCGCGGTTGTCCACGCGGCGGAGCGGAGCCGCAGCCTGCGCCCAGCCGAGGCCACCTCTGTTCGCGGTCGCTCCGCGCGCGGATCCGTGTAGTTCGCGGCCTGGTGACCGAGCTCCGCACCGATCAGTTCCGCGAAGAGCAGCAGCGCCGTGGCGTCTGCGCGATCCGAGCGTCGGCGGAATCGGCTTGAGGCGACGACGAGTCGGTCCTCGATGATCTCGATGTCCCAATGCCTGCCGTGGTCGATGAGACACACCATCACGTCGGGCGTCAGGAGCTGGAGGGCATCGCGCTCGTAGCCCTGCGGAACGTAGACCGTGAAGTAGCGGTCGAAGTCGCCCTCGAGCGACAGCCGCTGCGTGCCGGGGAGGAGCGAGCGCAGTGATCCGTTGCGGCGCGCATCGATCATGACGTGCGGCAGGGCCCGTGGGAGTCCCATCTCCATGAATCGGAAGGCATGACGCGGTCCCTTCGGGTCGCTCTTGCCCCCGGAGTACGAGGCGACGGCGATCTGCATGGACGGTTTCGGCCCGTTCCCTCCCCTCCACAGTGAGAACGTCGAGCGGAACAGTGACGCGCTCGTGAGCTCGGGCCGATCAGTGAGCCGTGCGGGCCTCGGCCGAGACGGGCGCCCGCGCCCCTCGGCGAAGAAGATCCCCACACGATCCGGTGCGAAGCCGTGGCGCGAGTACATCAGTCCCCGCTGCGTGGCGAATCGGGAGATGGCGATCCCCCTGCGCGTGTCGAAGGGCAGGGAGAGCAGCACACAGCTCCAGATCCACAACCCGATCGTCACCCACAGCGCGGCCACGACGGCGAGCCCGCGCATCCAGTCAATCGAGTCGGGCAGCGTGATCGCGACGGGGATCTCCAGGACGAGACTGGAGGCGACGATGGTGGCGAGCACCGCAGGCACCAGGAGAAGTGCCCCCTGCACGGCCGAGCGGAAAACGCGCGGATCCTCCTCGCGCACCTCACGCCACGTCACGGTGGTCGGCCATTCCGAGCGGAACCTCGCGAGCCGGGATTCCGGGCTCTGCGCGCGTTCGGTCTCGTTCACGGTGTCAGGCTAGCGCAGCGCCCATCGGCCGCTTGCGTCGCCGCCGTCACAGCGAGGCTCCTGGGTCGTTTAGGATAGCCTTACCTCCCCACCGAAAAGGAATCATCCTCACCATGCGAAACCGACTGATTCGTACAGCCGTCGCCCCCATCGCACTCGCATCGCTGCTTCTCGCAGGATGCTCCGCGACCGGCGAGGACGCCGCCGCCACCGACACCCCGGCCGACGCACTGGTGATCTACAACGCGCAGCATGAGCAACTGACCGAGGAGTGGGCCGCAACGTTCACCGAAGAGACCGGCATCGAGGTGGCGCTCCGCAACGGCGGCGACAGCGAGCTGTCGAACCAGATCGTCACAGAGGGAGCCGCCTCTCCCGCGGATGTGTTCCTCACGGAGAACTCGCCCGCCATGTCCCTCGTCGAGGACGCCGGCCTGTTCGCCCCGGTGGACGCAGCAACACTGGAGCTGGTCCCAGAGCAGTATCGCCCGTCCTCTGGTGCCTGGACGGGCATCGCCGCGCGTTCCACGGTCCTCGTGTACAACCCCTCGATGATCACAGAGGCCGAGCTGCCCAGCTCACTGATGGATCTGCAGGACCCGAACTGGAAGGGACTGTGGGGTGCAGCACCGAGCGGGGCGGACTTCCAGGCCATCGTCTCCGCTGTCCTCGCCATCGAGGGTGAGGACGCGACGCAGGCATGGTTGGACGGCATGCATGAGAACGCGACCGTGTACAACAACAACATCGCCACGATGAAGGCCGTCAATGCCGGCGAGGTGCCGGTCGGCGTGATTTACCACTACTACTGGTACCGCGACCAGGCCGGCACCGCCGAGAACAGCGGCAACACGAAGCTGCACTACTTCGGGAACCAGGACCCTGGCGCATTCGTCAGCATCTCTGGTGGCGGGGTGCTGAAGTCGAGCACGCGCGCCGACGAGGCGCAGCAGTTCCTCGCGTGGCTGGC
Source organism: uncultured Leifsonia sp. (assembly GCA_964655795.1). GTDB lineage: Bacteria > Actinomycetota > Actinomycetes > Actinomycetales > Microbacteriaceae > Microterricola. Next base: position 13,073 of record CAZZNX010000071.1, read on the forward strand.
CGGCACGGCCGGTCAGACGATCCTCGGCGAGGGCTACAGCTTCGAGTACCCGGTCAGCGCCGGCATCCCCGCGCGTCCCCCGCTGCCGGCACTCGACACGCTGAATGCGCCGACCATCGACCCGTCGACTCTGAACGGCCCCGATGTGGTCGAGCTGATGACCGAGGCCGGTCTGCTCTGACCCTGACCACGACGCCGAAGTCGGCGGGGGCACAAGACCACAAGC
>CAZZNX010000071.1:13341-14348 GCA_964655795.1 uncultured Leifsonia sp.
CGCCGCGCTGATCCCGGTTGGATACGTCATCGTGGCGGCGTTCACCATGGGCTGGGAGCAATTCGCCGAGTTGGTGTTCCGTCCTCGGGTCGGTGAGCTGCTGATCAACACCGTGCTCCTCGTACTGCTCGGGGTCCCGAGCGCGGTCGTTCTCGGCGTCGGAGGCGCCTGGCTGGTGGAACGGACGAGCCTGCCGGCTCGGCGGGTGTTCGCCGTGTTGCTGGTCGTGCCGCTCACCATCCCCGCGTTCGTCGCCAGCTATGGGTGGGCCAGCGCAATCCCGTCCATCCACGGCCTCGGCGGCGGCCTGCTCGTGGCCACGCTCGCCTACTACCCGTTGGTGTATGTGCCGGCGCTGGCTACGCTCCGTGGGCTCGATCCCGCGCTCGAGGAGTCCGCCCGCTCCCTCGGGATGAACGGATGGCGCGTCTTCTACCGGGTCGTGCTGCCACAGCTGCGCCTGGCCATGCTGGGCGGCGGGCTCGTCGTCGCGCTGCACCTGCTCGCCGAGTACGGTGCATTCGCCTTCCTCCGCTTCGAGACATTCACCACCGCCATCGTCGTTGCCTATCAGGCGACGTTCGCGGGCCCGAACGCAGCCGCGCTGGGCGTGGTCCTCGCCACCCTCTGCTTCGTGGTGTTGGTCGTCGAGGCCGCGGCGCGGGGACGCCTGCGGTACGCACGAGTCGGCAGCGGGACTCCGCAGCCGGCGAGCCGCGTTGCACTCGGTCGGGCCACACCGCTCGTCATCGCGGCGCTCGTCGCGCTCGTGGGCGCCGCCGTGGTCGTGCCACTGACAAACGTCGTCCGCTGGCTCTTCGCCACCGACGCGGCAGACTGGCAACCGCTGCTGAACGCCACCTGGCAGACCGTTGTGCTCTCCGTCGGCGGCGCCGTGGCAGCCCTCATCGTCGCGCTTCCGATCGCGTGGATCGCGGCCCGCTACCCCGGCCGCACGGCACGCGCACTGGAGGGCGGCTACTACGTGGCCAGCAGCCTGCCGGCGA
>CAZZNX010000071.1:14358-18672 GCA_964655795.1 uncultured Leifsonia sp.
CGTGGCGCTCGCCCTCGTCACGTTCACGCTTCGCCTGCTGCCTGGGATGTACCAAACGGTCGCAACGGTGATCGCCGCGTATGTGATCATCTTCCTGCCTAGGGCCCTCGTGTCTGTCAGGGCCGGCATCGCGCAGATCCCCGAGAATCTGGAGGAGGTCGCGCGGTCCCTGGGCGTCTCCCCGCTCATGGCAAAGTTGCGTGTCACGACTCCATTGCTGCTGCCCTCCCTCGCGGCCGGTGCCGCGCTGGTGGCGCTCGGCGCAGCGAACGAGCTCACCGCGACCTTGCTGCTCGCGCCGACCGGTACCCGGACGGTTGCGACCGGCTTCTGGGCCGCGGCATCGGCCATCGACTACGCCGCGGCCGCGCCGTACGCGATCACGCTTGTCCTTCTTTCAGTCCCGGCGGTCGTGCTCATGTTCGCCCAAGTCAAAGCTCGGAGGAGCAGATGACGCTTCAGCTGACCGATGTGTCAAAATCATTCGGCGCCACGACGGTGCTCAGAGACGTCAGCTTCGAGGTCGAGCGTGGAACACGGCTCGCGATCGTCGGTGCTTCGGGCAGCGGGAAGAGCACGCTGCTTCGGATCATCGCGGGCTTCGAGGAGCCGTCGACGGGAACGGTCAGCCTCGGCGATCGCCTCCTCGCCAACCCGACGACGACCGTCAGCGCGCATCGGCGCGGCATCGGCTACGTCGCCCAGGACGGGGCCCTGTTCCCCCACCTCACCGTGCGCAGCAACATCGCATTCGGGCTTCGTCGATCGCCGACGCGGGAGGCCCGCGTCCGTGAGGTGATGGATCTCACCTCACTCGATCCGGAGCTGCTTGACCGGTACCCGCACCAGCTGTCCGGCGGTCAGCAACAGCGCGTGGCTCTCGCCCGGGCGCTCGCACCGGCACCGACCGTCATCCTTCTCGACGAACCGTTCTCGGCCCTCGACACCGGGCTGCGCGCACACACTCGGGCGGCGATGGTCATGGCGCTGGAACGCAGCGGCGTGACCACCATCCTCGTCACGCACGACCAGGAGGAGGCACTCTCCTTCGGGCAGCAGCTCGCCGTGATCTCGGATGGCCGTCTGGTGCAGGCCGGTCCCCCATCCGCGGTGTTCGACGCGCCACTCAGCGCGGACGTCGCCGAATTCCTCGGTGCGGCTCTGTTCCTGCCCGCACACCCGAGCGGACATGATCGGGCAGTCTGCGCGTTCGGTGAGCTGCAGATCCGCCACGACCGAAGCGCTGGCGCTGAGCCTGTCATGGCGATGCTCCGCCCGTCCCAGCTGCACGTCGACGAATCGCTCGGGGGCGGCAATGCCCGTGTGGTGGCGACGCGCCAGAACGGCAGCGCCGTCGAGCTCGAGCTCAGCCTCGGAGACGGGTTCACGCTCACCCACCGGGTGCCGTTGTACGACGCTCATCTCTTCCCCGTGGGCAGCGCGGTAGCAATCCGCGTCGACGGCGGAGTCGTGCTCTACCCGGCGGCGGCGTCCGAGACGCTCGGCGTGGCCTTCGCCCGCTGACGTCGGGCCCGAACCGTGCCGACTGCGGTCTCTGCGCAGCGGTAGCCGTACCAGGCAGCGACACCGACGAGCAGCGAGAGGATCGTTCCGAACCACGGAGCCGACTGCTCCCACGCCGGATAGACCACCCAGTGGGTCAGGTAGATGAAGAGGGACGCTCCTGCCAGCAGCCGGACAACGGGAACGAGAGGGCGCGGCAGCCGCAGCTGCGGCGCCCAGATCAGCACGAGCAGCCCGATCACCACAACCGATTCTCGGAGCGGTTCGCCGAAGAACCCGACAGTGGCGACGACGACCATGGCGGAAACCGCGATGCGCTTCCCCGTGGAGGTGGCCCGCGCGACGACCCATCCGAGGATGAGACACCACAACACGAGCACCGCCGTGTACCGGTCGACCCGTTGGGCCTCGATGCCGGTCAGCGCGACTCGAGCCGCAAGGGTCAGCACCAGCAACGCGACGGCGAACGCCCAGGGGTGCCGACGTTCCAGGCGGTCGATCGGGCGCACCGCGAACACACACGCCAGGCCGAGCATCGCCCAGACCGCGGCTTCGAGGAACCAGAACTGCCATTGCTCGTTCCATCGACCGTCTCCTGGAACCAGATTGTTCAGGAGCAACGCGGTCGTCCAGCTGTACTTGCCGCTGACCACCGCGACCGCGCCGATCCAGAGAGCGGCTGGAATCGCAATCTGAGCGGCACTCCGCAGCAACCGGCGGACCCTCGTCGCGCCGGGCACATCCGCCAGTTGGAAACGGGCGAGGTTGTAGCCTGCGACCGCGAGCAACAGGTGAGCCCCGCCCTTCACCGCTATCAGGTCGGCGTGGGTGGCGACGATCAGCACGATCGCGACCGCACGCAGCACGGCCGGGGTCTCGACGCGAGGGAAGAACGACCGCCGGGCCTTCCCCTGCTCTGAGACTCGCATGGCTGGGGCCGCGCTTCGGGAGGCGGCAACGACCGCGTGCGAGTCCACCAGCTGCCTGGCAGCGCGCGACGGCCAGTCTCTCGGGAGTTGACCGAGCATCTCCTCGAGGCGGAGCGAGGCCTCGACGTAGCTCAGTGAGTCCCCACCGAGGCCGGCGAAGCTGTCATCGATGGTCGCATCGGGGTTGCCGAGCAGCTCGATGAACAGATCACGGATGGTCTCGGCCGTGACCGCGCCGTTGTCGCCGTCAGGGCTCGCGGCGCGCTCGTCGAGCAGATCGGCATATCGCACGAGGGCGCGGAAGTCCGGCTTGCCGCTCGACGTGCACGGGAACTCGGAGATGGGGTAGGCGCGCACCGCGTGGACGGGGATGCCGAGCAGTGCGGCGGCGCGCGTGCGCGCCTCCTGCACCTGGCGTTCGGCGCGCACGAACACGAGCAGGCGCTCCCCCGCACTCGCCGTGCGCGTCTCGATGCCCTCATCGGCGAGCAGCCGTTGCACGGCGTCGAGGTCGACCCGCAGACCGTACACCTTGACGAAGCGGTTCATCCGACCGACGACCTCGAACAGACCGTCGGCGCGTTGCCGCCGGTGCGAAGTTCATGCACCGTTCGGCCGAGGGCGAAGTCGGCCGGGCTCTCGGCGTAGCCGAGCATGACGTTCGGGCCCTCGTACACGAGCTCGCCGATCTCTGCCCCTGGCTCCGCGTCAATGCGGAGGCGTCCGGCGGGGATCGGACGACCGATTGACCCAGCGGCGTGCTCGGCCAGCTCCGCGGGCACGTATGACATCCGCGCGGTCGCCTCGGTCTGACCGTACATGACGAAGAACTCGAAACCGCGGCGCTCACCGAGCCGGGCGAACCGGCGCACGGCTTCTGGTGCCAGCCGACCTCCGGCCTGCGTCAGATATCGGATGCTGTCCGGCATCCGATCACTGAATCCACCCTTCTCCAGCAGCTCGAAGGTGTACGGGACGCCGGCGAACGACGTGATCTGGTTCGCACGCGCCTCATCCCAGAAAGCGGCCTCCGTCACCGAGCGGCCGGTGAGCACGATGCTTGCCCCGGCGACCAAGTGGCTGTTGATGACCGAGAGCCCGTAGCAGTAGTGCATCGGCAGGGTTGTTGCAGCACGGTCGGCCGGGGTGAGGCGGAGGTATTCGGCGATTGCGCCGGCGTTGCTTTCGAGGTTCTCGCGGGAGAGCCGAACGAGTTTCGGGGAGCCGGTCGAGCCCGAGGTGCTCACCAGGAGGGCCAGCTCGGGGCTGAACTCGTGCGCGGATCCGACGCGGACCTCGTGCAGCACCGCGCCGTTGCCTGCCCCGGCGGCGATGACATCCGGGTCGAACCGCTCCGCGAGCGACGCACGATGGCGGATCGATGCCTCGTCGTCCCCCGGCGCGACGAGGAGGATCGGATGGCCGCCTTCGAGAGCCGCGAGGTAGGTGACCAGCGGCTCAAGGCTATTGGACGCCTGCAGCATGATCAACCGGCGCGTTTCGCCGAGCATGCGACCACGCTCGGCGACTCGACCGGCAAGTTCGCCGTAGCTGAGAGTGACATCTTCAGTGACGAGAGCGACGTCGTCGGCGGCACCGCCGAGCAGGCTCAGCTGGGGTGCTGGCAGAGTCGTGAGCACGGCGGACGCCTCCGAATAGCAGGATTGGGGTATCAGGTAAGCCTACCCTAAGTTGAGCAATCCTCTCGACGTCACCCACACAACGAAAAAGTCCCGGTCTCTTCCGAGACCGGGACTTCCTGTTGCGACGAGCGCATCTGTTGCGGGGACAGGATTTGAACCTGCGACCTCTGGGTTATGAGCCCAGCGAGCTACCGAACTGCTCCACCCCGCGCTACAAG
>CAZZNX010000072.1:0-18649 GCA_964655795.1 uncultured Leifsonia sp.
GCTGCAGTCGGGCGATGAGCTCCAGCGCCTCGCCGCGGTATCGGTCATTGGGGCCGCCGAACATCACGGCCTGCTGGTAGGCGGCGGTGTTCTCGTCGTTGCGGCGCCCGGACTCCACGATCGGGGTGAGCAGCGCGGCAATGCAGTCGGCGACGTCGTCGCTCCGGGGGAGGGCGCGCTCTGCCGTGTCGAGCGCCCGGCGGTAGTACTCGTTGTGCACCATGAGCAGCAACTCGGCCTTGCTCGTCGCGTAGCGGAACAGCGTCCCAGTGGCGACGTCGGCCCGCTCGGCAATCTGCTGGGTGGTGACGGCCGCGTAACCGTGCGCGGCGAAGAGCTCGGCGGCGGCATCGAAGATGCGCTGCTGCTTCTGTTCCTTGTTGCGCTCGCGCCGGCCGGGTGCGGCGGGCACCTGCCCGATCGTTTCCGACATCCCTGCACCACCTCGCTCGACGGAGATCGAGGCCCACGAGCTAAAAACGGACTCGACTCATTTAGGAGTGTACTCCTTTTTTGGGCATGGAGGCGTGGCGAGGAGCAGGCTGCCGCCTGCAGATGCCGCCTAGAGCTGGTGAGTGGTGGTCTCGCGTAGAGGTGGCGCCTAGAGGTGCCCGCTGAGCCGGCCGTGCAGCGCGGTGCTGCGCTCGTCGAGCCCGGTGAAGGTGACGGATGCCGCATGCTCGGTGTACTTCTGCTGCACCGAGTCGAGCACCGCCACCGTCGAGGCGTCCCAGATCTGGGCGCCGCTGAAGTCCACGGTCACCTCGGCCGGGTCCTGGCCGTAGGAGAACTGTTCGACGAGGTCGTTCGAGCTGCCGAAGAACAGGGGACCGGCCACGGAGTAGTGGGCGCGGCATCCGTCGTCGGAGAGGGTGCGCTTCACGGTGACGACGTGCGCGACGCGGCGGGCGAAGAGCACCATCGCCAACACCGCACCGGCCCCGACACCGATCGCGAGGTTCTGCGTGACGACGACGATCGCCACCGTGCTGAACATCACGACGGTCTCGGACAGCGGCATCCGGCGCAGCGTGGCCGGGGCGAGGCTGTGCCAGTTGACGGTCTTGATCGCGACGATCATCATGACGGCGGCCAGCGCCACCATGGGGATCTGCTCCATCACGCCGCTGAGGGCGGTGACGAGCAGCAGCAGGAAGACGCCCGCCACGAAGGTGGAGATGCGGGTGCGGGCCCGGCCGAGCTTCACGTTGACCACGGTCTGACCGATCATCGCGCAGCCTGCGATTCCGCCGTAGAAGCCGGCGAGGATGTTCGAGACGCCGAGCGCCCACGACTCGCGGCCCTTGTTTGAACGGCTGTCGGTCATGTCGTCGACGAGCTTGGCGGTGAGCAGCGTCTCCATCAGACCGACGAAGGCCACGCTGAGCGCGGTCGGCCAGATGAGCGCGAGTGTCTCGAGGTTGAGGGGAACGAGCAGTTCGGTGAAGCCGGGCAGCCCGCCGCCGATCACGCCCTCGTCGCCGACCGTCGGGATGCTCAGGTGCGCGACGATCGTGATCACGGTGGCGACGACGATCGCCACGAGCGGGGCCGGCACGGCGGTGGTCAGGCGCGGCAGGCCGAGCACGATCAGCACGGTGAGCGCGAACAGCGGGTAGACGAGCCACGGCACGCCAAGCAGGTGCGGCACCTGGGCGACGAAGATGAGGATGCCGAGGGCATTGACGAAGCCGAGCATCACCGAACGGGGGATGAAGCGCATCAGGCGGGCGAGCCCTGTGACGCCGAAGAGGATCTGCACCAGGCCGGCCAGGATGACGGTCGGCAGCAGGTACTCGACGCCGTGCTCCTTGACGAGCGGGCCGACCACGAGGGCCACGGCACCGGCGGCGGCCGTGATCATGGCCGGGCGGCCGCCGAGGAACGACATCGACACCGCCAGCACCACGGATGCCACCAGGCTCACGCGCGGGTCGACGCCGGCGATCACCGAGAAGGAGATTACCTCGGGGATGAGCGCGAGGGTGGTGACGATGCCGGCGAGCACCTCCACGCTGAGCGCGCGGGGGTTGCGGAGCACCGCGAGCACCGTGTTCGGAGTGGCGGGCGTGGGGGAGGAGTTGCGTGGCACGGCTTCAACAGTAAGGTGCGTGTCGAGTGCCGCGGTGCCGCGCGGGGTTCTGCCTCGTTGCTGTCCGCGGTGCCATGCGGGGTTGCGCGTGGGATCCTGCCCTGCACAGGCGGCGTGGGAATGAGGTTTCTCCACAGCTTCGGAGCCCCGCCGCGTGGGGTGCGAGCCCGCGCGCAGCATGGGGGAATGACAACTCTTGACGCCGACGAACTCCGGCAGATTCCGCTCGACAGCGACGCCGCCGTGCAGGCGCGCGTCGAAGCCCTCATCGGTGCCGCCTGCCGGCGCCAGTGGTGGATGTTGCTCCTCGACGAGGCGGGGCGGCAGCTCCCGATCATCATCCCCATGGCCGACTACCCGAAGACCCCGAACGGCGGCGCCGCCGATCTGCTCGCCGCCAGGGTCGCCGAGACCGTGTACGAGACGGGCGCGGCGCAGGCGATCTTCGTCTGGGAACGCCCGGGCGGCCACCGCGTCAGCCACCTGGACCGGAGCTGGGCGCGGGCGCTCGCGGCGGGCTGCGCCAACACCGGTGTCTCTATACGCGCCCAACTGATCAGCCACGACGACGGTGTGCGCTGGGTGGCCCCCGATGACCTGCTCTGAGCGTGGTGTTCGACCATGACCGTGCGCGAGACCGAGCAGCGCTCGGCCGCGGCGCTCAGCTCGCTGATCGCCACGCTGCAGGCGCAGGCGTCCAGTGCCGTCGATGTCAGCGAGCACTACAGCTACCGGGTGGTGTGGTCGGCGGACGAGCAGGCCTTCCGGGGAACGGTCGACGAGATGCCGGCGCTCTGCTGGTACGCCGGAGAGCACATCGCGGCGCTCGCCGGCATCCGCAATCGTGCGCGCGAGGCCGTGGCCGAGGCAGTGGACGGCGGGCGGCCGCCGCCGGAGGCCTTCGGCTCGCTCGGTGCGACCCGGGACCCCAGCCACGCGGAGCGGCTGGGCCTGGCCGAGGTGGTGCCGGTGTGGGTGCCGGTCGAGCTCTACGCGCGCCTCGCCGCGTCGGCGCGAGAGCAGCAGGTGGAGCCCCACACGCTGGCTCTCTCCCGCCTGGCCGGCAGCCGTAAGGTCGCCGTGATCGAGCTCAGCGAGCGGGAGGAGGCGAGTCGGCCGCGCCCACGACGCGGCCGCGGAAATGCTCGGGGTCGCTCCGCATCACTGTCAGAGTGAGGCCATGAAGTTCCGCATCTTCACCGAACCCCAGCAGGGCGCCAGCTACGACGATCAGCTCGCGATCGCCCACGCCACCGAACGCCTCGGCTTCGACGCCTTCTTCCGCAGCGACCACTTCCTCGCGATGGACGACGTGAGCGGGATGCCGGGGCCGACCGACGCCTGGCTGACCCTGGCCGCGCTGGCCCGCGAGACCAGCGACATTCGTCTCGGCACCCTCGTCAGCTCGGCGACGTTCCGGCACCCGGCGCTGCTCGCCGTGCAGGTGGCCCAGGTCGACCAGATGTCGGGCGGACGGGTCGAGTTTGCCCTCGGAACCGGCTGGTTCCAGGCCGAACACGACGCGTTCGGCATCCCGTTCCCCGCCAAGCGCTTCGGAATCTTGGAGGAACAACTTGAGGTGATCACCGGACTCTGGGGCACCCCGCTCGGCGAACGCTTCAACTACAGCGGCGAGCACTACACGCTGCTCGACTCACCGGCACTGCCGAAGCCCAGGCAGCAGCACATCCCCGTCATCGTCGGCGGAACCGGGGCCGCGCGCACACCGCGCCTCGCCGCCCGCTTCGCCGACGAGTACAACGTTCCCTTCGTACCGCTCACCGAGACGGATGCCGCCTTCGGCCGTGTCCGCGCCGCCTGCGAGCAGGCCGGCCGCGCCGCCGATTCGCTGATCTACTCGACGGCGATCACGACCGCGATCGGCGCGACGGAGTCCGAGTACCGCCGCCGCGCCGCCGCCATCGACGAAGATCCGGGCGAGTTCCGAATCGACTCACTTGGTGGCACCGTGCAGGAGGCCGTCGACAAGCTCGGCGCGCTCGCCGAGATCGGCGTGGAGACCGTCTACCTCCAGATCCTGGACCTCAGCGATCTGGACCACCTGGAGCTGATCGCCGCCGAGGTCGTGCCGGCCTTCGCCGACTGAGCGACGGTTCGACCCGGCGATATCCCGGCGGCCTTGATCTCGATACGCTCCTTCGTCGCTACTCGATCAGCGGAGTTGCGCAGGCGAGCGCGGTTTGCGGGGTGTTCCCACGCATCCGGTTTGTTGGTTGAGTAGCGAGGAACGAGCGTATCGAAACCTCACGGCCCGGCCTTCCAGGCACTCGCAGCTGCGTCAGCGGCTGAGCAGCCCCGCACGCTCCGGGTTGCGTTCGAACCACTGCGCGGCGTACCAGCAGCTCGGCACGACCCGGAGGGTACTGCCCGACTCGATGTCGTTCACCGCGAACTCCATCAGCTCGGCCGCGTAACCCTTGCCGCGGAACGGCGGCTGGGTGAACGCGCGGGTCAGCGCGATCGTCGAGGAATTCACGGCGTAGTCGAGCACACCGACGAGGGTGTCGCCCTCGCGCATGCTGTAGCGGCGGGCATCCGGTTCATTGGCAAAGGTGTGAGCCATGCCTTCAGCGTAGTTCTCCGGGCGGCTCCGAGACTCGCAGCGCACATCTCGGTGGTGACGGATAGGCTCAGTGGTAACGGGCACGCCCACTTCCGGCGTACCCTAGAGGGTTGGCACTTTGCGTTTTCCACGGAATCTGCACGTGTGCCCGTAGAACGACTCGGGGGCTGGCGAGTGCAACACAGACGGAAGGTTGGCCTTGAGCGACGAATGTATCCACGGTTTTGATGACGGACTGTGCGCGCAGTGCTTCCCGCCGCCCGTCACGGAACCCCTGACGCCGCCGGTCAAGCGTGTCGCCCGTGTGAAGCCCGCTTCGCTGCGCGAGGCTCCCACCGTCAAGTCGACCACCCGCGGTGCCGCACCGGTCACCCTCAAGGTGGAGGCCGCGCCGACCAAGGTCGCCGAGCTGCGCATCTACCACGTCACGCACGTCGACAACCTCGCCGGCATCCTCGCGGCCGGCCAGCTCTTCGCCGACTTCGCCAAGCCGCCGGTGAACATCTCCTCCGCCGGTGTCCGTGAGGCCCGCCGCGCGAAGACCGTCGACGAGCGTGTGCTCAGCGAAGACATCGGACCCCGCGTCGTCGCCGACTACGTGCCGTTCTACCTCTCGCCGAACGCGCACGTGTGGAACAGCATCCGCGCCGGCCACGACGACCCGCGCCTCACCCTCGAGGCACTCGGCTACGCGGCATCCGAATTCGTACTGCTGGTCAGCACCGTCAAGCACGCCTTCGACGCGGCCACCGCCCAGGCTGCCGCCGCCACCGACTCCGACGCAGCGGATGCCGCAGACGGCTCGCTCGGCGGATTCGCCGTCGCCGACGGCGACGCCGTCGGCCTGCTCACGAACTTCGCCACGACCCGTGCCGACGCCGAGCGCATGCTCAAGCGTCTGCGCGCCGACGACGAGTCCGAGAGCATCCTCGGTGCAGAGGTGCTGGTCGCTGACACCTTCCCGTTCGAGCAGATCTCGCTGATCGGTGTCGCCAACGACAAGGTGCGTGCGACCGTGCGCGGAATCCTCGCGGATGCCGGCCACAAGACCAAGGTCGCCGTGTACCCGCCGTGGTTCCAGGCCACAGAGGACATCGCGGAGTAGTCACTTTCGCAAAGACAACGACCGGGGGCCTGTGCCCCCGGTCGTTTGTTTATGTGCGTGCGAAAGCTCCGGCCCGTGAGGTTTCGATACGCTCGTTCCTCGCTGCTCAACCAGCACACTGTGGGCGGGGGCTGCGTCCCGCTGCGTGGGCCAGTCTCGCTGGTCGGGCCAGTCCCGCTGGTTGAGCCTGTCGAAACCGCCCCGCGTCGGGGATTTCGACAGGCTCAATCAACGGGGTGGCGGCTCAACCAACGGAGTGACGGCTCACGCGACGGGGGAGACACACTGCGCGGACACTCCGCTGGTCGAGTAGCGACGAAGGAGCGTATCGAGACCGAGGCCAGCCGGAAACGCTAGGTGACCGGCGCGGAGGCGAAGAGCACGCGCTCGCTCGCGACCAGCTCGTCCAGCCCCAGCACGCGATCCAGTGAGTGCCCGGCCGCGAGGACCGCGGCCCGCTCCGTGCCGCTCTGTGGCGCGAGCCTTCCCTGCATGAAGCCGCCGAGCGCCCGCACCGCGCATGCAGCGATCACGCCCTCCGGTGTTCCGCCGATACCCATCGCGATGTCGAGGCCGGATCCGGGCGTCGCGGCCGCGATCGCGGTGCCGATGTCGCCCTCGCCGACAATGTGCAGTCGCGCGCCGGTGGCATGCAGCTCTCCGATGAGCGCCGCGTGCCGTGGTTTGTCGAGCACAGCGACGGTCAGCTCCTCGACACGGCGGTGACTGGCATCCGCGAGTCGGCGCAGATTCTCGCTCGCCGAAAGGCTGAGGTCGAGCACGCCGACTCCGGCGGGGCCGGCGATGAGCTTGTGCATGTAGAACGCGTCGCGGGGATCGAACAGGGTGCCGCGCGGGGCGAGGGCGATCACGCAGACCGCGCCGGGCAGCGCCTCGGCGGCGAGACGGGTGCCGTCGAGCGGGTCGACGGCGATGTCGCAGTCGGGGTAGCTCGCGCGTTCCTCGGCGCTGAGGCTCAGGTCGAAGCCAAGGCCGAGCTGCTCACCGTTGGCGAGCATCGGCGCGTCATCCTTCTCGCCCTCGCCGATCACGACCGTTCCGGCGAAGGGCGCGCGCAGCAGCACGGAGCGCATGGCCTCGACCGCCGCCTCGTCGATCGCGTTCTTGTCACCGGAGCCGACCATCGCCGCGGATGCCGCAGCTGCGGCATCCGCCGACCGCACGATCGCCGCGACCAGCTCGGGCGCGAAGTTGTGGCGGCCGATGACCGTCGTTGCTGGGAGTGCTGCCGCCTGCGCCACCGTTTAGACGGATCCGGCCGGGGGCCAGACGCCGATGATGAGCGACATGATCACGATCGTGACGAGCTCGTGGGCGATGTTGAGGATGGTGAGCCCGGTCGGGCGACCGTCGAAGGCGTCGTGCGTGATGAAGCGGGCGGCGGTGAAGCCGGCCCAGAGGATGATGCCGGTGAAGATCGTGTTGAGCAGGAAGCTGCCGCCGTAGAAGTCCCAGGCGATGAAGGCTGCGCCGGAGAGCACCCAGGCCGTCACGAAGCTCACGATCACGGTGACGATGATCGGCCAGATCGCGTCCTTGCTGTTGCCGGAGGGCGTGATCTTCGCGGTCTTCATCCAGTAGTTGCCGAACACCTTCGGGGTGTACCAGATCGAGCCGACGACCATGCTCGACAGCGTCGCGAGGAGAACCGCCCAGTAGTTGATTTCGGGAACCATGAGAGCCTCCATGTATCGAGCCTGAGTGCGTGCTGTGAGTCTACTCCGCCGGGGCTGCATGCCATAGGGCGCGACGCCGGCACGACGCCCGCGGGGGCGCGCCGCTTCAGTCGAGTTCTAGGCGAGCAGGCCGCGGATGTCGTCGGCCGTGAGTGCCGCGCTGAAGGCGGCGTCATCGTCGAGCACGGCGCTGAAGACACGCGCCTTCGCCTCCTTGAGCGCCATCACCTTCTCCTCGATCGTGCCGGTGGCGACCATCCGGTAGACCATGACGTTCTTCGTCTGGCCGATGCGGTGGGCGCGGTCCACAGCCTGCGCCTCGCTGGCCGGGTTCCACCAGGGGTCGAGCAGGAAGACGTAGTCGGCCTCGGTGAGGTTGAGGCCGAACCCGCCGGCCTTCAGGCTGACGAGGAACACCGGCGCATCGCCCGTCTTGAATCGGTCGATCACCTCGGAGCGTTTGCCCGTCGAGCCGTCGAGGTACGCGTAGGCGATGCCGCGCTCCTCCAGCCGGGCCGCCGCCTTCTGCAGGAAGCTCGTGAACTGGCTGAACACCAGCGCGCGGTGCCCCTCGGCGACGACGTCGTCGAGCTGTTCGAGCAGCGCGTCGAGCTTGCTGGACGGGATGTGCGCGTACTTCGGGTCGACGAGAGAGGCGTCCAGGCTGAGCATGCGCAGCAGCGTGAGCGAGCGGAACACGATGAAACGGTTCTTGTTCATGTCGTCGATCAGGCCGAAGAGCTTCGCCCGCTCCCGCTGCAGCATCGTCTCGTAGAGCTTCGCGTGCCGCGGCTCGAGGTCGATCGCGAGGGTCTGCTCGTGCTTGGCCGGCAGCTCCGGTGCGACGAGCTCCTTGGTGCGGCGCATCATCAGCGGGCGGATGCGACGGCGCAGCGTGGCCAGCAGTTCGCGGTTCTCCTGCTTGTCGACGCCCTTCTCCAAGCGGCGCACGTAGTTCTCACTGAACTTCCGCGCGCTCGGGAACAGCCCGGGCGCCGTGATCGAGAACATCGACCACAGCTCGAGCAGGTTGTTTTCCATCGGCGTGCCCGTGATCGCCAGCTTGAACGGCACGGCGAAGTCCTTGGCCACCTGGTGCGCACGCGCCTTGTGATTCTTGACGAACTGCGCCTCGTCGAGGATGAGTCCGGCCCAGCCGAGCGCGCCGTATGCGGCCTCGTCGAGGCGGAACAGCGCGTAGGAGGTGACGATGATGTCGGCCCCGGCTGCCAGATCGCCCAGTGTCTGCTTGCCGCGCCGCTTGGCCTCCGTCGTCTTGACGGTGTGCACGGTGAGGCCGGGCGTGAAGCGGGCCGCCTCGGCCGCCCAGTTGGAGACGACGGAGGTGGGGGCGACGACGAGGAACGGCCGCCGCTCCGCCGGGGCCGTCTCCTCGACCGCGTGCGCGATGAGCGCCAGCGTCTGCAGCGTCTTGCCGAGACCCATGTCGTCGGCGAGGACACCGCCGAGCCCGTGCCTCCAGAGGAAGGCGAGCCAGTTGTAGCCGTCGTGCTGGTAGGGCCGCAGGGTGGCGCTGACGGAATCCGGAACCGGGGTCGGCTCCAGGGCGTCACGGTTGTCGAGGATGCCGTTCAGCCCCGACACGGCGGAACGCCAGGACTGCGCCTGCTCGGTGTAGTCGGCGAGGTCTTCGAAATCGGCCCAGAGGCTGGTCTGGTAGCGGCTGATGCGCAGCCCCGTCTCCCACTCGGAGAGCGCCTTGGCCTCCGAGATGAGCACGCGCAGCCGGTCGAGGGCCGGGTGTTCGAGAGAGAGGAAGCTGTCGTCGATGAGCAGCAGCTTCTTCTTGCCCTTGGCCATTGCTTTGAACAGCGGGCCGAACGGCACCTTGCGGCCGCCGACGGTCACGATCACGCCGAGGTCGAACCAGTCGGTCTGCTCAGTCTCGACCGTGGTGACGGTGAGTTCCGGCGCCTCGGTGAGCTCGCGGTAGTCGGGGCGGGCGCCCTGCACGTCGACGCGCACGCCGTCGACGCGCTCGATCCGGGGGAGTACATTGGCGCAGAACTCGGCCGCGTCGATGCCCTCGAGCAGGCGCGCCTGCGTCTCCGGCTCGACGTGCGCCTCGTCGTAGAGGCGTTCGGCGGTCTCGGCCTCCGCCTGCTCGTCGTCGCCGGGTTCGCGACCGTCAATGTACTCCCATGCCCACTGCAGCATGAGCACATGCTTGGGGCGGAATGTGGCGGTCAGGACGAGCGTCGGGCGCTGCAGGGCGGGCAGTTCGATCGAATCGTCGCTGCTCGTGACCTCGATGCGCCGGCGCAGCTGCGGGTAGTAGCCCTCGAGGAACTCGGTGACCTCCTCCGCCGGCACCTCGAGTGGCTTCGCCTGGCCGAGGAGCGCGCGCAGCTCTGGCGTGAGCGGGGAGTCCAGCGGGGCGAGGGTGATGCTCGTGTGTTCGGCGGGCTTCGCCTTCGCTGCGTCGCCTGCCGCCAGTGCCTCCACGGCCTTCTGCGCGCTGTTCTTCCGGCCGTAGCGCACGGGTTCGACGATCTCGGTGACCTCGCGCAGGTACACGCCGTGGTCACCGATCGCGGCGGCGCGGGCCGTCGAGTGGGCCTCACCGTCGACGGTGAGCACGGGGGTCAGCAGCAGACCCGCCGCGGATGCCGAGGCTGCGGTGTCCGTAGTTGCGGTGTCCGCGGCCCCGGTGCTCGCGGCGGCTTCGGTGGCGTCGAGGCTCAGCGCCGCATGGCCGGCCAACTGCACCGACACGGTCTTGGTGGCACCGAGGAGCGGGATCTTCAGCGCTTCCGCCCGTTCGAACAGCTGCCAGAGCAGCGGGCTCGCGAACTCGTCGAGCACGATCCAATCGGCATCCTCACCCGTGTAGGTGAAGCGGGCGGCGCGGTAGAGCGCACCGAACTCGCAGAACCAGCGGTGCTGCGCCGGCTCGAGGTTGAGCCGGTTCGACTGATAGCTCAGCGTGCCCCAGCTGATTCCGGTGCGCACCCAGCTGCCGCGCTCGTTGCGCATCACGGGGCGAACGGCGAGCTGCAGCGTTGCGCGGCCGGATGCCGTTCCGCGACCCGTTCCCGCACCGAAACTCGGTCGGGGCGGCCGGTTGCTCGAACCACCCCACTGCTGCGTACTCCAGCGGCTGGCCGGGCGGCGGTTCGCCTCCCGGAGCTCGAACTGCAGACCCATCGCCGTCGGACCGGTGGCGACCCGAGCTGTCCCGGTGCGGGACCCGGTTGGGGCACCCTCATCGTCGCTGCGGAGACGGGCATCGCCGGGTGGCTGCGCGATCGGGCCGAGCGCGCGCTTCCAGGCGGGGGCCGGCGGTTGACGGGTGGGGGCGGTGGAGCCCGCGGTGCCGGAATTGTCCGAGCCGAAGTCGTCGCCGGCCCCGCCGTCGTCGTTCGTTTCGTCGGCCGCCCACTGTGGCGCATCGTCGGAGCCGTCGGACGGCCACCAGCTGCTCTGGGCCGCGCCCCGCTGCGGGCTGCCGGACGCGCGGCCCGCATCCCGGTCTCGATACGCTCGTTCCTCGCTACTCGACCAGCGGGTTTCTCGTTCCTCGCTACTCGACCAGCGGGTTTCTCGTTCCTCGCTACCCGACCAACGGGCTTCCGGGCTGGGGTCGGCGAGCTCCTCCGTCTTGCGGCGGGCGGCTGCGGCATTCGCATTCAGGATGACGGCCGCGACGTGGGCGCAGTCGCCGCCCAGCGGGCAGCCGCAGCCGCTCGCGAACGGGGTGCCGAAGCCGCGCGTGGTCGGCTCAATCCGCACCGACACCGCGAGCGGGTCGGAGCCGGCATCCGTCACGACACCCGTGAGCGTCTCGGTGGACTCATGCCAGAGGACGGCGCTGACCGAACCATCACGCGCGCGACTGCGGCCACGCTCGTAGATTCCGCGCCCGACGAGGCGAATGATGTCGCCCACATCCACGAGCGGGTACGTGGGCGCGATCATGCTCCCAGTGTGTCACGCCCAACCGACGGCAGGAGCCGCGGGTGGGACGCCAGTCGAGAGTGCAGAATATGCGGAGGAAACAGCGATTCCGTAGCAAATTCTGCACTCTCGGCGAACGCCGTTCCGAACGGGGCGCCGAAGTGCTATTCGCCGCTGGGGTGCGCGTTGACCGCGTCGATCACCCAGGCGTAGTTGAACGCCCGCTCGCGCCAGGCGCTGTAGCGCCCGGAGACGCCGCCGTGCCCGGCCGCCATCTCGGTCTTCAGCAGGGCGTCCGCGCCGACCTCGCGCAGCTTCGCCACCCACTTGGCTGGCTCCACGTAGAGCACCCGGGTGTCGTTGATGCTGGTGACGGCGAGGATCCGCGGGTAGTGGGTGTCGTGCACGTTCTCGAGCGGTGAGTAGCCCTTCATGTACTGGTACACCTCCTCGTCGTGCAGCGGGTCGCCCCACTCGTCCCACTCGATCACCGTCAGCGGCAGCGAGGGGTCGAGGATCGAGGTCAGCGGGTCGACGAACGGCACCTCGGCGAGGATGCCGGAGAACAGCTGCGGCGCGAGGTTCGCGACCGCGCCCATGAGCAGCCCACCGGCGCTGCCGCCCTCGGCGACGAGCCGGTCGCTGGCCGTGACATCGCGGTCGATCAGGTGCTTCGCACAGGCGACGAAGTCGGTGAAGCTGTTGCGCTTGTGCAGCTTCTTGCCGTTCTCGTACCAGAGCCGGCCGAGCTCGCCGCCGCCGCGCACATGCGCGATGGCGAAGATGATGCCGCGGTCGAGCAGGCTGAGCCTGGCGATGCCGAAGCTCGGGTCCATGCTGGCCTCGTACGAGCCGTAACCGTAGAGCAGTGTCGGCGCCGGCTCGCCCGCCGTGACGAGGTCGCTTCGGTAGACGAGCGAGATCGGCACACGGGTGCCATCGGGGGCGATGGCCCAGTCGCGGCGCTGGGTGTAGCGCGTCGGATCGAAGTGGCCGAGCACGGGCTGCTGTTTCAGCATCCGCAGCTCATTGCTGTCGACCACGTAGTCGTAGACCGTCGACGGGGTGACGAAGCTGGTGTAGCCGAGGCGGATCGTCGGCTGCGCCCACTCGGGGTTGCCGGCCAGCCCGACCGCGAACAGCTCCTCGCCGAAGCTGAGCTCGTGCGGGGTGTCCTCATAGCGCCCGCCGTTCTTCGGCACCATCGCCACCGCCAGGCGGGTCAGGCCCTCGCGGCGGTACTCGATCGCGACGAAGTCCTGGAACGCCTCGACGCCCTCGAGGCGCACCTCGGGGTTGTGCGGCAGGATCACGCGGCGCTCGCCGCGGGGGTCGGATGCCGCGACGCTCACCAGCTCGAAGTTGATCGCGTCGTGGTTGTGCACGATCAGCAGTCGGTCCTGCGTGCCGACCACCACGTGCTCGACGTCGTACTCGACGCCCTCCATGCGCGGCCAGACCAGCTCGAAGTCACCGGTCGGGTCGCTCGCATCGAGCAGGCGGGTCTCGCTGGTGATGTTCGAGCCGAGCTCGATCACGAGGTACTTGCGGCTGCGCGTCTCGCCGACGCCCACCCAGTAGCGCTCGTCCGGTTCGTGGAAGATCTGCACCGCGGATGCCGGGTCGGTGCCGAGCTGGTGCCGCCAGACCGTGTCCGGCCGCCACGCCTCGTCGACCGTCGTGTAGAAGACGTAGCGCCCTCTCGGGTCGAAGAGCGCCCCGGCGGAGGTGTCGGTGATCGTGTCGTCGAGGTCGTCGTCGGCGCTGAAACGCTGCACGCCGGCTGCGGCCTCGTCCATCGTCGCGCCGCGGCCGGGGGAGCGCACGTGCAGCGTGTAGCGCTCGTCGCCCTCGAGGTCGACACCGTAGAGGAGCATGGTGCCGTCGGCGCTGATCGCGAAGGTGCCGAGCTCGTAGAAGTCGTGCCCCTCGGCCTCGACGTTGTCGTCGAGCAGGATCTGCTCTCCGGGCAGGGAGGCATCGCCGCGCTGGTGCTGGGCGGCGTCGGCGGCGAGCCGGAACGGGGAGGCCGTGGCATCCGGAACCGTGCGCGCGTCGACCGGCGGGGCGTCCTCCTCGGCCGGGGCGATCGTCGGCGGCGTCCAGTCGTCCGGTCCAGAGATCGGGGCGCGGCAGTGCACGCCGTACTGCTGGCCCTCGATCGTGCGGGTGAAGTACCACCAGTGGCCCCGCCGCACGGGAACGCTGAGGTCGGTCTCCTTCGTGCGGCCCTTGATCTCCTCAAAGATCTGCTCCTGCAGGATCGCGAGGTGGCCGGTGCGGGCCTTCGTGTACGCGTTCTCGGCGTGCAGGTGCGCCTGCACCTCGGGGCTGTCTTTGTCGCGCATCCACTCGTAGTTGTCGACGTAGACGTCTCCGTGGTGAACGCGTTCCGTCGGGATCTGTGCGGCAAGCGGTGGCGTGAGCATGACTTCAGGGTAGGCCGAATGTGTTGCTCATGGGAGTTTCGGATTCCGAAGAGCAGAATGGGGCCATGGCTGAGACAACTGCACCGTCCGCGAGCTCCGCATCGAGCCCCGCAGGGAGCACCACCCTGAGCGCCGAGGATCTCGAGCGCCTGCGCGTCACCCTCCTGGTGGCGTCATCCTCACGGGTGAACGGCAATCACCCCTTCGGCTCCGTGCTGACGGATGCCGCGGGCACCGTGGTGCTCGAGGCGGAGAACACGGTCGTGACCGACCGCGACGCGACGGGGCACGCCGAGACGAATCTCGTGCGGCTCGCCTCGCACCGCTACACGCCGGACGAGCTGGCCGGCTTCACGCTCTATACGAGCTGCGAGCCGTGCGCGATGTGCTCGGGTGCCATCTACTGGGCCGGTATCGGGCGCGTGGTGTTCGCGCTCGCCGAAGCCGAGCTCTACGCCATCACCGGCGCGAACGAGGAGAACCCGACGATGCGCCTTCCCTGCCGGGAGGTGTTCGCCGCCGGGCAGCGGGAGACCGTTGTGGCCGGGCCGGCGCTGGACCTCCGTGCCGAGGCGACCGCGGTGCACCACGACTTCTGGGTGTAGCGCTGGCGCTCGGGCCATCGAACCGGTCCATCTGCACAGTCGCCAGCCCGCCCGCGGCCCCCACCCCGTTGATCGAGTAGGCCGCCCGCGGCCGTATCGAGATCCCGGCGACCTTGATCTCGATACGCTCGTTCCTCGCTACTCGATCAGCGGGGTGTGCGGAAGCCCTGCCGCCTTTCGCGACGCCGCACTAGTGCTTGGATGGACTCATGAGTCTTGAAGTGAGTGCCGAGGTCTACACAACCGCCTACATCGAGGATTTCGCCCGCTTCATCCAGGCGTCGCCATCGTCGTACCACGCGGCCGCAGAGCTCGCGCGGCGCCTCGAGGAGGCCGGATTCATCGGCCTCGATGAGGGCGCGGACTGGTCGGCGCAGGCAGCGGAACCCGTCGAGGATGCCGCGCCAGGGCGCTACTTCGTCGTGCGCGACGGCGCCGTCATCGCGTGGGTGCAGCCGGCGGCATCCGGCCCGACCACCCCGTTCCGCATCCTCGGCGCGCACACCGACTCGCCCGGATTCAAGCTCAAGCCGAAGCCGACCACCGGCGCGCACGGCTGGCTGCAGGCCGGCGTCGAGGTCTACGGCGGGCCGCTGCTCAACTCCTGGCTCGACCGCGAGCTCGAGCTGGCCGGCCGACTCGTCACCCGCGACGGACGGCAGTACCTCGTGCGCACGGGGCCGTTCCTGCGGATCCCGCAGCTGGCGATCCACCTCGACCGCGGCGTCAACGACGGCCTCGCCCTCGACAAGCAGCGCCACACTCAGCCCGTCTGGGGTGTCGGCGATGCGAGCCAGGCCGACCTGCTCGGGCACCTCGCCGGGATCGCCGGGGTGAAGGCCGCAGACATCGCCGGCTACGACATCCTCACCGCCGACACCGCGGCCCCCGCTCGCTTCGGCCTGAACGGGGCGCTCTTCGCCTCCGGCCGCATGGACAACCTCAGCTCCGTCTACGCCGCGCTCGTCGCTCTCATCGAGGTGGCCTCGCGCGGGGCCGCGCCGGAAATCAGTGCGGGCAGCGAGGGCAGCGCGCAGAGCGGCGGCCGGGGCCGGGGCGCGGCAGCCGCCTCGCACATCAGCGTGCTCGCCGCCTTCGACCACGAGGAGCTCGGCTCCGAGACGCGATCGGGAGCCTCCGGCCCCTTCCTCGCCGACGTGCTCTCCCGCATCGGCGAGGGGCTCGGCGCGAGCCAGGGTCAGCAGCTGCAGGCCTTCGCCGGTTCCTGGTGTGTCTCGGCCGATGCCGGCCATGCCGTGCACCCGAACTACCCGGAGCGGCACGACCCGGCGGTGCGCCCGCTGGCCGGCGGCGGCCCGCTGCTGAAGATCAACGCCAACCAGCGCTACGCGACGGATGCCGCGGGCGCCGCCCTCTGGGTGCGTGCCTGTGCGGCGGCCGAGGTGCCGTTCCAGGAGTTCGTCTCGAACAACACGGTGCCGTGCGGATCGACGATCGGCCCGCTGACGGCGACGCGCCTCGGCATCCGCACGGTCGACGTCGGCGTACCGCTACTGTCGATGCACTCGGCGCGCGAGCTCGTGCACGTGGACGACGTCGTCGCGCTGAGCCGCGCGATCACCGCCTTCCTGCACGGCGCGTAGTTGGGAAGGGATCCGGTGGATCCCTTCCCAACTACGCGAAAGGCGGCAGCCCCAACGCACCGCGCACCCGCCCAAGCCGATATCCCACGTCATCGAAACCGCACGGCCGAGGCGCATGAGTCTCCTGAGCGTCCACAGGCGCTTCTCGGCGAGGGTGGCGGCTCGCGCCCGAGCCCCGCGCGTGTTGCGGCGTGTGACACGCGCGGGTGACATCGACGCGCAGCCGACTTACTCTTCTTGAATCGAACGCTGAGTGCGCGGCATCCGCCGGCCCGGCCGAACGTCGTGAAGGAGGTCAGGATGTCCAATCTCAAGCCACAGGTGCAGCACAGCATGCAGTGCACCGAGGGGGAGTCCTGCACTCGCCGCGCACCCGGCCACGGCATCTCGCCCATGCAGCTGCTCGCGAGCGGCGCGACGCCGAGCAAGTGGCGTGACGCCTTCGTCGCCCAGGTCGACGCCGACGGCTGGATCGCGATCGAGCTCTTCGATGTGACCAGCGGCCCAGCGGATGCCGCGACGCCGGATTCCGGCACGGTCTGGCTGTGGAGCCACGACGCGCCCACGCTGGAACTCGGCACGCCGGTCGCCCTGCACGCGCTCTACAACGCGCTCGCGGTTGGCTCCGAACGCATCAGCGTCGTGGTGGCCGGCGCGCTCTAGTCAGCCCTCCGCGCGACTGCCGTGCAGGTCCACGCTGAGCGCCACTTTATGCGGCCTGCGCCACATCATGTGGCGCAGGCCGCATAAAGTGGCGCAGAGCTGCGGGCTCGGCGGCGGGCAGCAGGCCGGGGCTAGCTCATCGGCATCATCGACCGCATAGCGTCCATGACCTTCTGGCAGGCCACCGCGCACTGACGGCAGACTTCAGCGCACATCTTGCAGTCCTCGTGCATGTCGGCGTGCTTCATGCACTCCTCCGCGCAGGCGTTGCTCTGCATGATCGTGGCCGAGAGCATCGCCATCATGCTCTCCACGTGCATGCCGGCCGGACGCATCATCATGCGCATCATCGTGTTGCACGCGTCGGCGGTGTTCATGCACATCTCCATGTGCATCGCGCCGCCGGCCTCGTCGCCCATCATGCACGAAGCGCACATCGTGCACGCCTGCTCACAGGCGGAGCAGGCCTCGATACAGTCCTGCAGCATGGCCATGTCGACGTCCTGCATCGCCATGTCCTTCGCGTGCATCTGCATCATCTGCATTGTGGTGTTCATCATCATGCGCGTGCTCCCGACCGAGGAGCCGTGCACGCGAGATCACGGTGCTGGAACGGCAACCCTCTCTGCCCAAAATGCTACGCGTGCAGCGGGCAAAAGTCAGGGGATCGAACAGGAATTCATGGGTTGTTCTGCCATGCTGCGCGACTAGAGTGCAGCCATGACGCGCATCGGAGTCACCGGATCAACCGGCCACATCGGCGGGCTCGTCGCCAAGGCCCTCGTGGCCGCGCCGACGCCCGAACAGACGCTGCGGCTGATCGTGCGTGACCCGTTGCGGGTGCCCGCCCTGCGCGTGCCGGGGGCGGATGCCGCCGGCGCAGGCACACGCGCAGGCACGCGCCCAGACGCGCTCGCGGATGCGCCCACCGGAGCTGACGCCGACCGCGCGGATGCCGCCGGCTCGACCGGTTCCGACGCCGCCCACCAGGCGATCGAGGTCGTCCAAGCCAGCTACGACACGGTCACCGCCGTCGACCTCGGCGAGCTCGACGTCGTGTTCATGGTGTCCGCGGCCGAGTCGGCGACCCGGCGCGAGCAACACCACCGCTTCGTCCGGGCGGCCGCGAACGGCGGGGTCCCGCACATCGTCTACACCTCCTTCGCCGGAGCCGACCCCGGCGCCACCTTCACCCTCGCCCAGGATCACGCGTACACGGAGGAGATCATCCGGGCGAGCGGCATGAATTACACATTCCTGCGCGACAACCTCTACCTCGACGTGGTGCCGCACTTCGCCGACGAGCACGGCGTCATCCGGGGCCCGGCCGGGGACGGCCGCGTGGCCGCCGTGGCCCGGGCCGACGTCGCGGAGGCGGCTGTCGCCGTCATCCGCGACCTTGCTGCACACGTGAACGCGAGCTACACGCTGACCGGGCCCGTCGCGCTGACACTGGCCGAGATCGCGGCGGCGACCGGGAAGCGCTTCGAGAATGAGACGCTCGAGGAGGCCTACGCCTCCCGCGCGCACTACGGCGTTGAGCCCTGGCAGGTGGATGCGTGGGTGAGCACGTACACCGCGATCGCCGACGGCTCGCTGGCCGCGGTGAGCCCCGATGTGCAGCGCCTCACCGGGCACCCGGCGCGCGGACTCGCCGAACTCTTCGGCGCCTAGCGCTGGACGACGGGTCAGCCGGTCACGCCGGGGCGCGTCCGCAGTCTCCGCTCAGCCCTGCAGCGCGAGCGTGAACGGCAGCACGGCTCCGGCACCGTGCTGGCGCAGCAGCCGCCCCGCGATCGTCAGGCTCCAGCGGCTGTCGGCGATGTCGTCGACGAGCAACACCGGTCTGCCGGCGTACTCCCGGAGCGCGGCGGCGAGCTCGGGGCCGACGGCGAAACGCTCCCAGACCCCGGCCAGCCGGTACGCGCTGTTGCCGCCTGGCCCGCCCGTCG